>JAEYEL010000209.1 GCA_023403475.1 Actinomycetes bacterium | reverse complement strand
AGCAAGGATGCTATTCTCTCATCCACCACCCGCGGTTTATATCCCATGGGCTTTTCCGATCCATAGCATATTTCTTCTCGCATGCCGCTCCTTAAGGTAATTTGGCATTTTCGAGGAATTATACTTGGCATTTTCGAGGAAATCAACTTGGCATTTTCGAGGAAATCAACTTGGCATTTTCGAGGAAATCAACTTGGCATACGCTTTCCCCAAGCGTATGAATTCTTGAATCGAGAGGGTCTCTCCTCGGCGGCGGGGATCGATGTCAGCCTGCTCGAACAGGCGCGGAAGCGCCGTGACGATACGGTTGACAGCCTTGGCCTCCATGGCCTCCATGGCCGCCGTAGCCGTGGAGGCCTCCATGGTCGCCATGGATTCGCAATCCCTCGTGTGCGGTTTGCCCGTTGCGCCCAACCCGCCGTTCGCATCGAACGTGCGGGGCGCAGACCCGGCGCACCTTCCCGCGAAGTACGTTTTGCATGAGTTCGCGATGGTCTTGCGGCGGTTTGCGAAAGCGGCATCGGCCATGCGCGCGGCAGCTTGTTTGACGGCGGCGGAAACGGGAACGCCTTCTTCGTCGCGCAGCTCGCAACGATCAAGGCGCAGCACGGCAGACATAACGCGCGGCGGCGGAAAGAAGCTGTTCGGAGCCACAGGGAAACGACCGGCCGGCTGCGCATGCAGCGCGAGCTTCACTGTGAACGCTCCGTAGTCTTTGGTTCCGGGACGCGCCATCATACGGTCGGCAACTTCCTTCTGCACCATGACGGTGGCGCTTTCCAGCCATGGGAAGCGCTCGAAATAGTCGAGCGCGAGCGTCGCCGCAACGGCGTAAGGCAGGTTCGCCACGAACTTGTTGGGAAGAAGCTTGCTGGGGAACAGCAGCCGAGCTGCAGCCGAGCCGGAAAGCATCGCGGCGGCATCGTCGCATGCCACAGGCCTCTCAGCTGCGCCTTCTTTCAACGCCCCTGCACCCGAAGGCGCCTGCCTGCGAAAGAGTCCTTCGAGAGCGCTTTCCACATCGGCGGCGGATACGGCAAGCGCGTCCTTGTTGATAAGCGCGAAACGATCCACCCACGGCGCACAGGTTTCCGCGAGCACGGCGGGCAGGTCGCCATCGCGTTCCACCGACACCACGAACGCGGCGTGCTTGAGCAGCGCGATGGTGAGCGTGCCTATGCCCGGCCCCACTTCAAGCACTACGTCGTCGGACGCAAGTTCGGCAAGCGAGACAATCTTTCTCAGCACGGCATCGTTCACGAGGAAGTTCTGCCCAAGCGCCTTCTTGGTGGCAAGCCCATGCTTCGCGAGCACGGCATGCGTGGCGGAAGGCGAAGCGAGCGGGGAGAGGCTAGGCACCAAGCGCCTCCGCCTCTGACTCTGACTCTGACTCTAACTTCGACCTCGACTTCGACTTCGATTCCAGCCCCGACCCCAAATCCGATTCCGCCCTCACAAGCTCTCGCACGTCCGCCTCGGCCTCTATCTCGCCGTCCCCGGAAATCTTTCCCACCCAGTCGTAGACGGCCTCCAAATGAAAGCCCGCGACGGCGAGCGCGGAACGTACCGTGCCAACCAAAGGCTCGAACCCGTGTGGGTCGCCTCCTTCGCCCACCACGTGCAGCACGGCGGGGCGCTTGGGCTGCTTGCGCGCATCGGTCCAGAAGTACGGCTGAAAGCGGTCGAGCAGCGCCTTCAGCTGCGAAGGAGCCCCTGCAAAGTACACCGGCGACACCACGACAAGCTCATCGGCCGCATCGAGCAGCGCATACACCTCGTCCATATCGTCTTCGATGACGCAACGGGAAGAACCACCTTCGCTGCCCGCCGCTTCGCCCGCAGGCCCGCCAAGATCAGCGGGGTTTTCCTTGCAAACATCGCAGCCCGTGCAGCCGCCGATATCGAGCGTCGCCACGGGAACGAGCGCCACCTCGTCATTCGGGCAATCCTCGATACAGGCCTCGAAAATCTGGTCGGCAAGCGCGGCGGCGCGCCCATTCGCGCGAGGCGACCCCACCACTATCAAACGGTTCATGATTCCCTTCCCGCTTTCTCAGTCTTCTTGAATCGCTCACCCGGCTTCACGAAGATGGGGTCGAGCGGCGGCAGTCCGTACTCTTCGGCGGCCTTCACTTGCCAAGGCGTGGCGCTTCGATCGAGCAATTCGGTCGCGTTCGCCATAAGCCGGCGCAAAAACGCCTCGCGCTCCTTGCCCGGCGCGCATCCGCGCACCTCGGCCAAGCGCGCCACCGTGAATATAACATGTTCCGGCCCGCACGTCATGCCGCGCATGGGCTCGGGCGTCATGTAGGGCGCATCGGTTTCGGTGAGCAGGCGATTCTCCGGCACCCGTGCCGCCGCATCGCGTACCTCGTCGGCCTTCTTGAATGTGAGCGGGCCTCCGAACGCCACATAGCAACCCACGCGCACCCACGGCTCAAGCGTCTCCCAGTCGCGATTGAAGCAGTGCAAAAGTGTGCCCGCCTCAGGCCAGCCCTCATCCTGCATGATGGCGAAAGCTTCGTCGTGCGCCTCGCGCACATGCAAAATGACCGGCAGCCCGCATTTCTTCGCCAGCCGAATCTGACGGCGGAACGCCCGGCGCTGGTCGTCGCGCGGCGAGAGGTCATAGTGGTAATCGAGCCCTATCTCGCCCACCGCGCACACGCGCGCATCGGCCAAGCGGCGGCGCAGCGACTCTTCGAGCGCATCGCTGTAATGCTTGGCGTTGTGTGGATGGCAGCCAACGGCAATGCGAATCCGTGGAACCCACGGAAGCTGCTGCCCTCAACAAGCATGCACGATACGGCGAACGCCCAGCGTGCCGCGCAGCACCCACGAGCGCAACTCATCGAACGTTGTGGAGCCGTCTTCGTATGCATCGACGATGGTGCACAGAAACGACACCTTGTGCACCGCGCAGCGCGCAAGCGAGAGCGCCGGGTCGCGCTGCAGCTGCAGGTGGGCGTGCGTGTCGGCCACGAACCCCTCTAACGCAGGCGGGTCAACCTCGCGAAACTCCCCCCTCTTGCCCTTCTTCTGCCGAAACAGCGTGTCGTAAAACAGCGGTTCCTCGTGTTTTTCCTCACTCATTCCAATCCCAACTTCACGGATCAATCAAAGTCAGCGAAATCTATGGCGTCCACGTCCAAGCGCGGAAACAGCGGGTCGCCCACTTCCACGGCGTTGCCTGCAGGCAGAAGCCCCCACACCGTGGCCGCCTCGATGTCGGAAACCTCGGTGATCTCGCCCAACCCCAGGCGACGGAACACTTCGGCGGAAGTGTTCGGCATGAACGGCGCCATGTAGAGCGCTATGACGCGAATGGCCTCGAGCGCGTTGTAGATGACGGCGGCCAGCTCGTCTGCCGCCTCCTCCGACTTCGCCAGATTCCACGGCGCCATGTCTTCGATGTAGAGGTTCACGCGCCCGGCAAGCTTCTGAACGGCCGCGGCGGCTCCCGTGAAATCGACGCGGGCCATGCAGGCGTCGTATTCCGCATACAGCGCGTCCGCAATCTCGCGCAGCGGGTTTTCCGCCGCGAATTCGGGGGCTTCGGGCACCTGCGCACCGAAGTACTTCTTGGTCATGTTGAAGACGCGCGAACACAAGTTTCCCCACGTGTTGGCCAGATCGGCGTTGTACACCTGCACCATGCGTT
>JAEYEL010000191.1 GCA_023403475.1 Actinomycetes bacterium | reverse complement strand
CCATATATGTCAAAAGCGCAAGGGAATGGTTTGCGGCTCGGTCATAGACACCACGAAAGACGCCACATTACCCCGACCCAACCCCGGAACACGGCTTTCGATTCTCGCATTACGGCGAACCCCACCTCGCGTCACGGTCGAAAAGCTCCGGCTACGCTGTTTTGGCATCCTGGCTCTATCTTCCGCTAGCGGGCAAGGGGAAGGACGACGGTGAGCACGAAGCCTGTTCCGCAGGTGCCGCCTGTTTCGCCTGTTCCGCAGGTGCCGCCTGTTTCGCCTGTTCCGCGAGTTCCGCAGGTGCCGCGAACTCCGCGGGTGCCGCTTGTTTCGCCAGGCTTGCCAATTTCGCCATTTTCGGCGCTAATCGTTCCCTTATGCAGTTCCACCACTTCCTTGGCAAGCGCGAGGCCAAGACCCGTCTCGCCTTTCGGCCCTGCATGAAAGCGCTCGAACAGGTGCGCGAGGTCTTCCTCGGGAACGCCCGCGCCGTCATCGCGCACGACAACCACAGCGCGGCGACCTTGGACGACGCATTCAACCTGTATGGTACTTGCCGCATAGCGCACGGCGTTCGCAAGCAGGTTAAGAAACACTCGGCGCAACTGCTCTTCATCGCCCGCAACAATAACCGGCTGGTTAGGAAAGCAAGGGTCAAGCGTAAGGTTTCGCCGTTGCGCCTGCCCCTCCAAAGACGACATGCAGTCGTAGAGAAGCTCCCGCAAGTCGAACGGATCACGACGCAAGGCGAAATGCTCGCTGTCGATTTTTGAAAGCGACAGCATTTCCCCCACCAGATTGGCCATGCGGTCGCTTTCTTCCATGATCACTGCGGCGGCAATGCGCGGATCAACCACATTGGCGCTGATTCCCTCGGCGTATCCTTGGATAGACATGAGCGGGGTTTTGAGCTCGTGCGACGCGTTTTGGAAGAACCGCTCCATGCGCGCTTGGGAATCTTCTATCCTGCGACCCAACCGCATTCCGGCGAACGCGGTTCCCGCGCCCGCAACTAGAAGCACCACGAAGAAGATGGCGTTCAGCTGAGCGACGAAACTTGCCGCAGGCTTGGTGTTCACGTACAAAACGAGCACGGCAAACGCCGCATCGCGAGCGGCAGCGCTTCCGTTCGCAGCTCGCGACGAAAGGGAAACCTGCATGATCAGATAGTCCCCGCATTCGGTCGAAAATGCTTCGACGGTATCACTGTCCACTTCGTCTGATCGAGTGGCGCAGAAATCGGCAATGAGCGCTTCCTCTTGGGTAGGCGGCATAACAGGGGAAAGCCCTGACGAGTCATCGAGCGCGCGGTAGTCGCTCCCGACGATGAAATAGGACACGCCGCCCTCGTACATGTTGAACGCTCCCGTCTGCATGTTGCCACCAAGAACAACGGAAGGGGACTCTCCTTCTGCCGCATCGCTGCTCAAAGCAGCGCTTCCCAAACTCGCGTACAGGTCTCTTTCATTGCGCAGCGCCTCATGCGCCTGCTGTTTGAGCGTAGCCGCCGTCGCTATATTAAGAACCGCTATGATCAGGCCGAACAATATGAAAATCGCAGCAAGCATCGCCGCCATCATAGTATGACGCGTCCTTTTCATCGCCGCCTCCTACAATCTTCTTGTCGTTTTCGACTTCTCTGACCGAACCATTCGGAATGCGATGCAGCTACCGGCTGGGCAAACATGTTGGCATACGCCCTCATATAGTCTGTCCCGCCGTGTCGCAAACGAGTCGGTAGCCGTATCCCCAAACAGTCTCTATGCGTGCGTCGCTTCCTGCACAAGAGAGTTTTTTCCTCACGCGGCGCACGGTCTCATCGGTCACCCGCGTTTCCACCGTGCTTTCGAATCCCCAGATCTGTTCGAGCAGTTCCTCGCGGGAAAAACTGCTTTGGGGTCTGCGCATCAAATACGCAAGCACCATGGATTCGGTTTTGGTGAGAGCCATATCGACCCCTTTGCAGGTAATGACGTTGCGGTCGGGCAAGTAGGCAAGATCACCGCAAGTCAGAACACAGGCGTGGCCGCCCGCTTTCTGCGCCGCCGCCTGCGCACGCTCAAGCTCCACGCGACGCAGCAGTGCGCGCACGCGCATGAGCAGCACAGTGGGACGGAACGGCTTGGTCAGATAGTCGTCGCTTCCCATGGTGATGCCGCGCACGTAGTCAAGTTCCGTGTCCTTCGCGGTGAGAAGAATGATAGGAACGGTCGATTCCCGTCTGATCTGCGCACACAGAGCAAGACCGTTGGTGCCCGGCATCATGATGTCGAGCACGATGAGATCGCACGGACGCACATCGAAGGCGGCCTTCAGATCGTCGCCCGTTTCGAACGCCTCGACATCGTAGCCGCCGCTTTCAAGGAACGACTTGATAAGCTCGCGGATGTTCTTCTCGTCATCCGCCGCATAGATAAGCTGAGCCATGCGCCCTCCCCTCTTGGTGAAGACTGAGACGCGTAACGAGTTCTACCATAGATAAGCTGAGCCATGCACCCTCCCCTCTTGGGTAGACGATGCGGCAAGGCTGCGGAAAACCGTATTCTACTATGCTTCCGCCGCGCAAGGCAACCGATACGCGACATTTCCGAAAGCGCCCAGGAGTACTCCAACCTGCTTCAAGCGCCGCACCCGTGAAGCTGCATCAAACTTGTCACAGAAATGTCACAAGGAGCGAAAAACCGTTGGAAGGCCGAAGCGTTTACCGTATATTTATCCGTAAGGAAATTATTCGCCTGCAAGAAAATGCAGCCGAATCTTCTGAGAAGCCACCACAACCCCTTACCAGCCATCAAGGAGGCTTGCGCATGACAGTAAGATCGAAAATTACCACGCTGGCGCTTCTGCTTGCCGCCGTAGCTTTCATAGCATTTGGCGCTTGGCGCGGTGAAGCCGCCACGGTGTTTGCGAAGGCCGTGCGTCTGTGTTTGGAGTGCGTTGGCATTGGATAAGCAACGTAGCATAGAAGAGAAGTCCGTTCGCAAAATCGCATCTCGCTGCGAGAGCTGTCGTATCTGTTTGGGAAAACCCCACGTCGTCGGCGCATCTTCGCACAAGGGAAACGCGTCCGCTCCCTCGCACAAGGGAAACACGCCCGCGTTTTTTCGCACAGGAAATGCTAATGCCTCCTCGCGCAAGGGAAACACGCCTCTTTTCGTGCGCAGGCGCGGAGTTGTGCAGGCCGCAGCCACGGTTCTCTCGAACATCCACCTTCCCAATTTCGTTCAGGGAAACCTCTACACGGGAAACCTGAAGTACGCCTGCGTTCCCGGGCTCAACTGCTACTCGTGCCCGGGAGCCACCGGAGCATGCCCCATCGGCGCTTTCCAAGCCGTCGTCGGATCGTCGAAATTCAGCTTCTCGTACTATATCACGGGATTCATCATCCTCATAGGCGTGCTGCTCGGCCGATTCGTCTGTGGGTTTCTTTGCCCCTTCGGGTGGTTCCAAGACCTGCTGCACAAGATTCCGTCCAAGAAGCTGAGCACGAAGCGTTTGGCGCCCTTGCGCTACCTGAAGTACGTCGTGCTCGTGGTCACCGTGTTCGCCCTGCCCGTTTTCGCAACGAACGCCTTGGGAATGGGCGACCCCTTCTTCTGCAAGTGGATATGCCCTCAGGGCATCTTGGAAGGCGCCATCCCTCTTTCGATCGCGAGCGAGAGCACGCGAGAGGCGCTTGGATCGCTGTTCGCGCTGAAAGCGCTCGTGCTCATGGCCGTGGTGGCGGCAAGCATCGTGTTCTATCGCCCGTTCTGCAAGTGGATATGCCCTTTGGGCGCTCTGTATTCGCTGTTCAACCGCGTGTCCGTTCTCCGCTACGAAGTCGATGCCCGTACGTGCATAGGCTGCGGGGAATGCAGCCGCGTTTGCAAGATGGACGTCGATATAACGAAAAAGCCCGATCATTTAGAATGCATTCGCTGCGGGGAATGCGTCAAAGCGTGCCCGACCCAGTCCATATCCCTCAGATGGAAGTTGCAAAACGTGCCCGGGCGAAGCCTCGCTCCGAGCAAACCGGCGCCTCCGAACGAGCGAGCCAGCGCCCGCTAGCCAGACTAGCCAGCAAACCAGCGCCTGCTTCGAGCCTCGAGAAAACCGGCGTTCCGAGCGCCTGTTCATAGAGAAGAGTCGAACAAAGAAGAGAAACGAGAAAGAAAAGTGAGAAAGGATACGTTCATGAAGATTGCAGCAAAAGTGTTGGCCGTAGCCACCGCCGTTGCCCTTGGCGCGTTCGCCCTTGCCGGATGCAGCAGCTCGAATTCGAAAGAGGACGGCAAGACGGGCGAAAGCGCGGGTATGACGGATGGGAAGGATTCCATGGGCAAAGACTCCGCAGGGGAAGCCGACAAGACAGCGAGCAGCGAAAAGCAGAAATTCCCGCAGTTCAAAGCCGAAGATCTTGCAACTGGCGAGACCGTTGACGAGAGCATCTTTTCCGAAAACGCTGTGACGGTGGTGAACTTCTGGTTCAGCGGCTGCTCGCCTTGCGTGAACGAAATGCCGCACATTCAGAAGGAAAGCGAGCAGCTGAAGAAGGCTAACATCGGATTCCTAGGCATAAGCGCCGATGCGGCCTACGGCGACGACGTCATGAAGGAGACGAAGGACATCATGTCCAAGCAAGGCGTCACCTACCGCAACATTGCCATGCCCACCGACGGGGAAGGCAGAGAGTACGTAGACAAAATCAAGGCATTCCCCACCACGGTGCTCGTTGATCGCGAAGGCAACATCATCGGCAAGCCCATCGAAGGCGCCATCGCCGACGAAGGCGGCCTTTC
>JAEYEL010000182.1 GCA_023403475.1 Actinomycetes bacterium | reverse complement strand
GCCTTGCCGTTGTTCTGGTTGTCGGTGATGATATCGACCACCGCCTGCTCTACCTCGTCCTTTCCCAGCGTATGACCGCTTTGGCCTCCATTCGCGTCGGTTTTCGCGCGGTTGCCCTTTCCTCCGTGCTCGCCCACCAGAAGCTCGAGCGTCGTAAAGATGTCGCAGGCTTTCCGAAACGGCGTGGGGGTCTTCTTTTCGCCCATGCCTATGACGGTAAGGCCGCTCTCGCGGATGCGGGCGGCTAGCCGCGTAAAGTCGCTGTCGGATGAAACGATGCAGAAACCGTCCACCGAATGCGTGTAGAGAATGTCCATGGCATCGATGATCATGGCCGAGTCAGTGGCGTTTTTGCCCTGCGTGTAGCCGAACTGCTGGATGGGCGTGATGGAGTTTTCGAGCAGGGCGTCCTTCCACTTGGCGTGCATCGTAAGCGTCCAGTCGCCGTAGATGCGCTTATAGGTTACGGTTCCGTACTTCGAAAGCTCGTCCATGATGGGCTTGATGTATTTCGCCGAAACGTTGTCGGCGTCTATGAGCAGCGCGAATCGCTTCTCTGACGACTGCTTTGAATCCATGCGAACTCCTTGCTGACGGTGATTGCTTGGGCAATGGTACCACTACGAAGCGATATACGCCGTCTCGAAGGAGTCGAATGTGGAACGCGATGTGTTCGCTCATACAATATGTCCACAAAATCCTCTTGCACAGCCCTGCCGCATTACGTATAATATCGCCTTGCGCAAAACGGTGGGTGTGGCCTAGTTGGCTAAGGCGCCAGATTGTGGCTCTGGAGATCGTGGGTTCGAGTCCCATCATCCACCCCAGCGCGCTTGGAATTTGGGTCTTGCGTTTTCGAAACGCTTGCCCTACAATGTTCAGGCGCTTTGCGCATAAGGGTTTTGCACCGTTAGCTTAGTTGGTAGAGCAGGGGACTCTTAATCCCAAGGTCCGGCGTTCGAGTCGCCGACGGTGCACCAGGGAAACCACGAGGCCGGAAGCGTCAAGCTTCCGGCCTCTTTCTATACCAAGGGCGCTTCCGTCAGTCGGGCGACAGCGTTTCCAAACAAGAACCGCATCACTTGACGTCAGGAGGCTCACTCGTGCAAACATTCACGCTCGCCCTGCTTCTTCTTGCCGCCGTTCTTTTCTCCTCTATCATCGACCAGCTGGTGCCCAAAGTATCATCGCCGCTTATCCAGATAGCCCTTGGGCTGATCATCGCCGTTCTCGCACCCTCGCAGATAAAAATCGGCCTCGACCCCGAGCTCTTCCTCGTGCTATTCATCGCACCGCTTCTCTATGACGAGGCGAAACATGCCGACAAGGCGTCGCTTTGGCATAACCGCAGGCCGGTTCTCTCACTTGCCATCGGACTGGTCGTCGTGACCGCGCTCGTCATAGGGTTCGCGGTTCATGCGGTCATTCCATCCATTCCCCTTGCGGCCGCTTTCGCGCTCGGAGCGGCACTCGGGCCAACCGACGCGGTGGCGGTCGCCTCGCTTTCTAAGCAGACCGATATTCCCGAACGGCAGAAGAGCATCCTCAAAGGCGAATCGCTCATCAACGACGCTTCCGGCATCGTGTCGTTCCAGTTCGCGCTCGCCGCCGCCATCACCGGCACTTTTTCGCTCGTGGACGCCTCGATCGATTTCGCTATCAGCTTCTTCGGCGGCATCCTGCTCGGCGTGGTAATGGGATATCTGGGAAACCTGTTCGTGCGCTGGGTGCGCGGCATCGGGCTTGAGAACACGACGTTCCACGTGCTGTTCGAGGTGCTCACGCCCTTCATCGTGTTCCTCGTTGGCGAGGCAACAGGCGCAAGCGGCATCATCGCGGTGGTCACGGCGGGACTTGTGAACGTCATCTCGCCGCGCAGCATAGGGCCTTCCATATCGCGCATGAACATCGTTTCCACCAGCGTATGGCGCGTGCTCGCATTCGCCCTGAACGGCATCGTGTTCGTACTTTTGGGCATGCAGCTGCCCCGTGCCATGGAGCACACCTGGGAAGACATCCACATCAACAACCTCGCGCTCATAGGCTACATTCTCGCGCTCACGTTCCTTTTGCTGCTCATTCGCTTTGCGTGGGTGCTCGCCATGGAGAAGGTGCGCGACAGGCGCACCAAGGAGAAGCGCCCAATGCGAGCCATTGTCAAGTCGGCGCTCACGTTGGCGCTTGCAGGCTCCAAGGGGACCATCACGCTCGCCGTGCTGTTCACCATTCCCGTTTACATAAACTCCACCGCCACGTTCCCGCAGCGCGATCTCATTATCTTTCTTGCCTGCGGCGTCATCGTGTGTACGTTGCTTCTGGCCACGTTCGTCGTGCCGCTTTTGGCACCGAGACCGCATCGCGAGAAAACCCAGAAACAGCAAGATGACGCCGAATGCAACATCGAGATCCTGCGCAACGTCATAGAGGAGCTCACCGTGTGCCAAACGCCCGAAACGCGACGGGCGACGCGTGCCGTGGTCCGCTCCTACACCGACCGCATCGCGCACATCAAGGACAAGCACGACATAGAGGACGAGCCTAACTTGGAACTGCGCCTGCAAGCACTTGGGTGGGAGCGCGACTACGTGAGCAAGCTCATAGACGAGAAGGAAGTCCACCCCATGGCAGGTTACCGATACCTCAAGCGTCTCGACCGTATCGAGCAGCTGCTCAAGCACAGCACGGGAAAATGGTCCGCAGAGGCGATTTATCTGCGCATGCGCATGTTTTTGCGCACGTTGTTCCATTCCATGGTAAGCGGGCTTCCCGGCGTCTCCGCACCGAAACGGGCGGAGGCGCTGCGCGAGATACAGGTGAAGTCCTACGAGCACGTCATAGGAAAGCTGCGCGCCCTTGTGCCCGAAGACGACGTGCCCACCGAGGATGCGAGCGCCCTTCTGGTGGAATACCAGCGTGTGTTCATGGCTTTGCGCGTCACGAACCCCTCCATAACGGCTATCGCGCACGCCTCCGACAAGACCGAGGACATCCGCCGCCTGGGACTTCAGCTGGAGTTGGAGCAGATCCAGACCATGTACGAAGAAGAGCGCCTCTGCCGCGCCTCCGCCAAACGTCTTCGCGAGAACGTGAACCTCATGCAAATGGATTTGGAGGATAACGTTTAGGACGCTTCATCGGCCTACCGGCCGGCGGAACGTCCTTACATTTTTTCGGGAGCGCTCACGCCGAGAAGGCTCAAGGTCAGCGCCAGCACGATGCGGGTGGCGTCCGCAAGCGCAAGACGCGCTTGGGTGAGAGCGGCGTCTTCGGTGAGAACATGGCAGTTGGTGTAGAACTGATGGAAAGCGGAAGCTAGCTCCTGCGCGTAGTGCGTAAGGCGGAAGGCGGCGCGGTCGCGGGCGGCAAGCGCCACCAAGTCGCCGAAGTCGTCCATCTTGCGCATAAGGGCAAGCTCGCTTTCATGTGTAAGCGCAGACAGGTCCGCGCCCTCGGGAATCACGCGCGCAGCCAGCTCATCCATGGAAAGCTCGCCCGCTTCCGCCGCACACGCATCGGCTTCGCTTGCGGCCTTGCGCAGAATGGAGCAAATGCGCGCATGGGCGTACTGAACGTAGTACACCGGATTGCTCGCATCCTTCTTCTTCGCAACCTCGATATCGAAGTCGATGGTCTGGTCGGATGACTTCGAGAGCATGAGGAAACGCGTCGCGTCCACCCCCACCTCGTCGATAAGCTCCTCGAACGTGACCATCTCGCCCGTGCGCTTCGACATGCGCACCGGCTTCCCATCGCGGAACAGGTTCACCAGCTGGCCCAATATGACCTCGAGCGCACCGGGGCGACCCCAAGCGGCAAGCATGGCCTCGCACCGCGCGATGTAGCCGTGATGGTCGGCTCCCCATAAGTCTATAAGGTGATCGAAACCGCGCTCCAGCTTGTCGTAGTGGTAGGCCACATCGCTCATAAAGTAGGTGTACTCGCCGTTCGCCTTGATGAGCACGCGATCTTTCTCGTCGTTAAAAGCGCTCGACCGAAACCACGTAGCGCCTTCCTTCTTATACACGTAGCCCTTCTCGTCCATAGCGGAAAGCGCGCGATCGACCGCCGTCTGCCCGTTCTTATCGGGAACGTAGAGCGTGCGCTCCGAAAACCACTTGTCGAACGTAGTGCCGAAGTTCGCGCAGATGCGCTGCTGGTCGGCCAGCATCATACGGTAGGCGCGCTCGCGGAAGTTCACGTGGCGCTCTTGCGGGTCCGCATCGAGCCACGCATCTCCATCCTCATCGATGATGGCACGTGCGATATCCTTCACATAGGAGCCGGCATAGCACGCCTCGGGCAGCTCCACGTCGCGCCCGAGAAGCTGTTGGTAGCGCACCGCCACCGACTCGCCGAAATTGTCCATCTGCGAGCCATGGTCGTTCACGTAGAACTCCTCGTACACGTCGTATCCCGCATGTCGCATGACCCGCGCCGTCGCGTCACCTAAGGCCGCCCAGCGCCCGTGCCCCACGTGCATGGGGCCGGTCGGGTTCGCGGAGATGTATTCGAGGTTCACGTATACCGACCCTTCCGGAAGCTCGCTTTTCCCGAAGCTTTCCCCCGCCGCACGCGCCTTTGCCACCACGCTTTGCAGCGTCTCGGGACGCAAGCGGATGTTGATGAAGCCCGGTCCTGCGATGTCGATGGAAGCAGTCAGATTGTTTTCGGGAAGATGCGCGACCACTATCTGCGCTATCTCGCGCGGGTTTTTTTTCGCTTGCTTCGCGCAGCGCATGGCAACCGTCGATGCCCAGTCGCCGTTACCCTCGTCGCGCGGGCGCTCGAGTGCGGATGCCGGCGCCTGCTCAAGCGCAAGCGACCCGTCGGCGATGCACGCCTCCACAGCCTGACCTATCAGCTCTTCCAGTTCTTCGCGAATATGCATGGTATTTCCGTCTTCCGTTCCTTGAAGCCGCACGCGGCTCCCGCTCAATGCAAGTTACACACGTCTTCCGTTCAATGCAAGTTGCACATGTCTTCCGTTCAATGCAAGTCGCATAATTCTAGCACCTTTTCCGTAGCGCACCTATGCACAACGCCCCTTTTCAAGCCACTTTCCTCAATGCGTTTTTCATTTTGGTGAAAAGAAGTGCGTTATGCATGGATTGGTCGAAAAAATTGGCTGAAAAAGGGTCGTTATGCATGGATTTCAGCTTTACATCCGTGCATAAGTACCCCTTTTTCACCAAAATGATTTCGGATGCACCTTACCCCGTTGCGGGAACGAGCATCATGGCGAGCGTCAGAAGAACAACGCACACCGCGCCCAACAGGGCGAAAAGCTTCGCACCGAACTTGAGCCATGTTGAATACTCGACCTTCGCAAGCGCAAGCCCGCCCATAATGGCACCGCTCGTTGGCGTGAACAGGTTCACCAAACCGTTGCCTGCGCTGAATACCATAATCATGACTTCTACCGAAAAGCCCAGTTGGTCGGCCAGAGGCGCCATGATGGGCATGGAAACGGTGGCCATGCCCGAAGACGACGGGATGAGAAACGAAAGCACCACGTAAAGCAGAAACGACAGCGGTGCGAACACGACGGCCGACATGCCTTCGAGTGCGCGGGCGGCGTTATTCAGTATCCACATATCGAGACCCGTCTCGCCCATGAGCACGGTGATGGAGCGCGCAAGCGCGATGATGAGCACGACGCTCATCATGTCGGCGGCACCGTTGACAAACGCCTTCACGAACCGCTCTTCCGCAAGCCCGCCGATAACCCCTATCACGATGGCCATGACGAGAAACCATGTGGATGCCTCGTCGAAGTACCATTGCCCCAAAGGCAGCCCCGTGAGGAAGGCCGACCAGCCCTCCGTCACCTGCTCTTCGCCGGTTACGGTAGCCGTCACGTCGCCGTCGAGCACAAGCGCGGTTCCCTTGGCGGTTTCCCACACCGAGGAAACGTCGTCGCCCGAAACGGTCTCGGTAACCTCTTCGCTTATTGCGCCGGCGTTGAACAGGTTGATTCCGAAGTCCTCCCAGGGAATGAAGCCTATTATCATGACCACGAAGGTAAGGCCGAACACGGCAAGCGTCCACTTCTGACGCGCGGTCATGAGCGCTTCTTTCGGGTTCGCCTCGGCCTCTTCCGCTTCCAACTTGACTTCGCCGAACTGCGCGCGCATGGTTTCGCGCTCTTGCAAAGTCAGGATGGTCGAGCCTTTGTCGGCCTTCACTTTGCGAGCGTAGCGCATGACGAACAAGATGGATATGGTAAGCGTAACCAGCCAGAGCACCACGCCGAGTCCGATAATGACGCCTTGGTTCACTTCAAGACCCGTGCTCGAAAGCGAATCGATGGCCGCGCCTACGGCGAACGGGTTTACGGTGGAGCCGAGCACGCCGCAGCCGGCGCCCAAAAGCACCACCGCTGCACCCACCATGCTGTCGAACCCGGCCGCAACCATAGTGGCCGCCAAAAGCAGGTAGAACGGCACGGTTTCCTCGCACATGCCATAGGTGGTGCCGCCTATGGAGAACAGGAACATGAGAATGGGAATGAGCACAAGCTCGTTGCCACGAAGCCTTCTCACCAGCGCGGCGATGCCGGCGTCGAGCGCGCCGGTCTCGGTGACTATCCCCAGAAAGCCGCCGAGCACGAGCACGAACAGACACACGGGCAGAGCATCGGCGAAGCCCTTCACGGGCGCCGTCGCCACGTTGGCTATGGTCGCGCCGGTAACGCCTTCCGTGCCTGCCGCCGCCATGGCGACGGTAACGACGGCGAGAACGACAAGTATGATGAGCAGGATGGAAAACGACGAAATGCTGCGCTTCCTCCGGCTTTTCTTCGTGGCGGCATCGGTCATGGAAAGCCCTCCTTAGGTGAACGGGAAACGAAAGGGACGGCGGTTTTCGGGCGCAGCAGGCCAAGCGTGCGTGTCCACGCTCGATAACGGAAATGAGGTTTTTGCGGGTCGTACGGGTTGTGCGGGCCGGCCGAGCTGCTTGGGTCGCTTGGAATGCCCAGGCTGCTCGAGATGCTCAGGCTGCTCGGGCTGTGCGGGCCGGCCGAGCTGCTTGGGTCGCTTGGGATGCCCAAGCTGCTCGGGCTGTTCGAGCTGTTCGGGTCGCGCGGCTACGCCGTGATGACGGTGCCCGTTTCGCCGCGCAGGCCGGCACCGGCACGGTTAAGCGACGTGATGAGCGCCTTGCCTTCGGGGTGCGCTTTCACGTACGCTATGCATGCCTGCACCTTGGGCAGCATGCTTCCGGGGGCGAACTGGCCCTCCTCGATGTATTTCTCGGCTTGCGCCACGGTCATGGACGAAATGTCTTTCTGTTGCGGCGTGTTGAAGTTGATGGACACCCTTTCCACCGCCGTGAGGATGACCAGCATGTCTGCCTTGAAATCGGCCGCCAGAAGCGCGCTTGAGCGGTCCTTGTCGATAACGGCCGGAACACCGCAGTAGCCGCCGTCGCAGTATTTCACGGGAACTCCCCCGCCACCCGAGGCAACGACGATGTAGCCGTCGTCCATAAGGTCTTTGATAGCGTCGAACTCCACGATGCGCTGCGGCACAGGCGACGCGACCACTTGCCGCCATCCGCGCCCCGCATCCTCCTTGTAGGTAAGGCCGGTTTCCCCCGCACGACGGCGCGCCTCCTCTTCGGAAAGGAAGGCGCCTACGGGCTTCGTGGGGTTTTTAAACGCAGGGTCGTCAGGATCTACGAGCGTCTGCGTGACGACGCACGCGGTGGAGCGATAGATGTTTTGCCGGCGCAGCTCGCTTAAGATAGCCTGGGAAAGCTGGTAGCCGATATACCCCTGGCTCATGGCTCCGCATTCGGGAAACGGCATCTCGGGCGTTTTCCCATCGCGGGCGCACGCGAAGTCGAACGCGTTGTTGATCATGCCCACCTGCGGGCCGTTCCCGTGGCTCACCACCACGTTGATTCCTTCGGCCACCATATCGACAATATGATGCGCTGTGTTTTTGACCAGCTCCAGCTGCTCTTGGGGCGTATCGCCCAGCGCGTTTCCGCCCAACGCGACGACAACGCTTTTACCCGAACCTTTCTGGTAGGCCATGGTTTTTCCACCCCTTTCAGGATGCACGTGTCCAAAGCACCGCGTGAGCGCTTGGATATTGGATTATCGGAAATGAAGACGAGGTCTTGGAAAGGAAGCTTGCGCAACCGCAGCGCCAAGCCTTAGGCTAAACCGCGACGCCAAGCCTTAGGCTCAACCGTCAAGGCGGCTCAATCTAAGACAGCGTAGCGTACATGATGGCCTTGATGGAGTGCATGCGGTTCTCGGCTTCGTCGAAGACCTTGGACTGCTTCGACCTGAACACAGCGTCTTCCACTTCCATTTCCTTGATGCCGAACTTTTGGGCTATTTGCGCACCGATGGTGGTCTTCGTGTCGTGGAACGAAGGCAGGCAGTGCATGAAGATGGCGTTTTCGGCCGCCATGGACATAACCTCGCGCGTCACGCGGTACGGGGAAAGCAGCTTGATGCGCTCGGCCCACAGCTCTTCCGGCTCGCCCATGGAAACCCAGATATCGGTGTAGATGACGTTCGCGCCCGTGCAGGCTTCCCGCACATCTTCGGTGAGCGTGATGGTGGCGCCTGTTTCGCAAGCCACTTTCCGACACGTTTCCACAAGCGCGTCTTCGGGCATGCGCTCGGCAGGCCCGCACGCCACGAAATGCAGCCCCAGCTTGGCGCACACGACCATGAGCGAGTTCGCCACGTTGTTTTCCGCATCGCCCATGAACACGAGCTTCAAGCCCTCCACGCCGCCGGGAAAATTCTCTTCCATCGTGAGCATGTCGGCTATCATCTGGGTGGGATGGAATTCCGTCGTCAAGCCGTTCCACACCGGCACGCCGGCGTTTTCGGCAAGATCCTCCACGATGGACTGGGCGTACCCGCGATATTCGATGCCGTCGTACATGCGGCCGAGCACGCGGGCCGTGTCTTCGATGGACTCCTTCTTCCCCATCTGCGAGCTGCCCGGATCAAGATAGGTCACGCCCATTCCCAAGTCGCGCCCCGCCACTTCGAAGGCGCAGCGCGTGCGCGTGGAGGTCTTCTCGAACAGGAGCACGATGTTTTTCCCTTCAAGGTATCTATGCGGCGTGCCCGCAAGCTTCAGGCTTTTGAACTGCTTGGAAAGGCGGATGAGATAGCGAATCTCGTCGGGCGTGAAGTCGAGCAGCTTGAGAAAACTGCGTCCGCTCAGACTGATGGGCATGATGGTTCCTTTCGTCGTTTTCAGAAAGGCGGCGGCGATGCGCGCGCCTTGCTCTTTCCTGGTTTCGTGCCAGTATAGCACTCATCGTTTCGTTTGCAGGTCGTCGCGCCAGATGGGCATACTCATGCAGCGCGGGCCGCCCCGACCGCGCGAAAGCTCGGCCGAAGGGATTTTGATGCAGGTGACGCCGCAGTTTTCAAGCATCTCGTTGGTCACGTCGTTGCGCTCGTACACCACGACTTTGCCGGGCGCCACCGCAAGCGTGTTCGACCCGTCGTTCCACTGCTCGCGCTCGGCGGCTATGCGGTCTCCCCCGCCGCAGGGAATAAGCTCGACTGAGCGCCCCAGATATTCCGCAAGAATGGCTTCGAGCGTTCCGCTCTTTTCCCTCACGCGCGTGCCGCCGTCTTTCGCCGGCGTGATCTCGAACACGGCGAGCGGCCCTAAGATACCGGGATGCACGGTGAACTTATTGTAGTCTATCTGCGTGAACACGGTGTCAAGATGCATGAACGCGCGCGAATTGGGAATATTGAACGCGAGCACGACCTCGATGGGCGCTTTCGATTCGAAAATGTTCTGAGCGAGTTGGTCGATGGCGTCGGGTTCGGTGCGTTGCGATATGCCCACAGCCAGCACGCGCTCGCTCAGGTTCAGAATATCGCCGCCTTCTATATGGAACGTGTTGTAGCGGCTGTAGTAGCGCGGCACGTCCCGGAAATCAGGGTGGTGTTTGAAGATGTATTCGCCGTAGATGGTCTCGCGGCTGCGCGTGACCGAGTACATGCGGTTGATGGACACGCCGTTGCCTATCATGGCGAAGTTGTCGCGCGTGAAGTAGAGGTTCGGCATAGGGGCAACCACCATCTTCGAGGCGTCGCTCACCAAATCTACCAGCGAGTTTTCCTTATCGGCATGCAGCTCAGCCAAGTTTACGCCCTCCATGGTCTTAAGCACCAGCTCTTTGTTGCCGCTGCAACGTTCGTTCAGGTAATCGTAGATGATCTTCTGGTAGCGCTCGGTTCTGATGCCCGCCTCCACGATAAACTGCCTCAGGAATTCGTCCCGAATGCCGGGGTTGCCGTCAAGCACCTCGGTCATAAGGTCTTCGAGATAGACGACGTCTGCGCCTTGGCCGCGCAAGGCCTTCGCAAACGCGTCGTGCTCTTCCTGCGCAACCTGCAAAAACGGAATGTCGTCGAACAGCATCTGCTCAAGGGTGTTCGGCGTTAGATTGAGAAGCTCGTTGCCCGGCCTATGCAAAAGTACCTTGCGCAAAGGCCCTATCTCGCTTTTGACGTTCACGCCCGACATAGTCGCCCTCCTTTTCTCTTGGTAACGGATGTGGTTACGACCGGATGAAACCCTCTTGGCGCTTGCGGGCAATCCGACCAACGAGGCCAAGATCGCATCGCCTTCGCTGAAATTCAACCACGGGAACTCAACGATTTCGTACAACGGGGAAAACGCGCCGCAATGTAGCGAACGGTCATGTGCACGAGAAGTTCCCGTTGAGAAAAGCGCGGGAAGGCAAGCGGGCGCGGGGGCTGTCGGTTGCAGGGGCTGTCGGTTGCAGGGGCAGGTCGGTTGCAGGAGGGGCGGTCGGCTGGGGCGAGCGAGCCGGAACGCACAATAGACGCTGCAAGCACTCGAAACGCGCGGAACCCCTTGGAGTGCGCGGAATCGGCGCGCGGAACCCTCCGGGGCGCTCGTGTTCGATTTCAACCGTTTTGCAACAAGCATTCCGAAAAAACACTAACTCGGTTATAATTTCCCAATTCGCGATGGCTTCGGATGGCGGCCACCCGGCAACGTTCGTCCGCTTCGATACCGCGCTCATGAGCACCGGACACGCGAGAGGATCGTCGAGCGGAACCTACCGTCACTCCACACGGCACCCCCGAAGTCGTCTGACCCATCATCAAGGAAAGGAGCATCATGCCTTACCTGGAAAACCATCTTCTCTATTACAAGAAGAGTTGCCCCTATTGCCAGAAGGTTCTGCGCTTCATGGACGACAACAAGATCAACATGAACACGCGCGACACCCTGCAACCCGGCAACCAAAACGACCTCGTGCGCATCGGAGGCAAGAAGCAGGTTCCCTGCCTCGTGGTGAACGGCAAACCCATGTACGAATCAGACGACATCGTGGAGTACCTGCGCGACTACGCGTGAGCGAGACTACACGTGAGCAGCTTTTCTAGGTCATTGCAGGTCTAGGTCATTGCAGATTTTGACCGTCAAGATTGCAATGGGTTCGAGGAGTCGCTTTCGAGGGACCCCCTTCGAGAAGCCACGACGACCACCGAGATGCCGGAACGCCGACGAACACTATGAACACAACGACTGCGCCCAAAGCGAGTTCTTCGAAATTGCCGCGCCGCCTGCGAGCAAGTCTGCTATAATCTCATTCGCCGTTTTCGCCGGGACGTGGCGCAGTCTGGTAGCGCGCCTGCTTTGGGAGCAGGATGTCGCAGGTTCGAATCCTGTCGTCCCGACCACGCTTTATCGAGCCTTATGTCCTCACATAAGGCCTTTTTCATATCCGAAGAGGAACAGAAGGGGCAAACGCATTCTGCCCTCGGCACGGCAACGCCAATCGTCTTCATCAGCATTCATGCCCCTCAATTACGAATTCCCCTACAAACCAGGCGCAAACTAGGCACCCTCCCCCATATGCGGCTCCCATACACAGCGGAATCGACCCCAGAACGCACAAAAACCAGCCACCGAGGCCGTACCGGATACGCTGGATACGCTAGATACGCTAGACACGTCGGACGTGCTGGGCGCGGGTTCGCCGACGAGGTTGGTGGGGAAATCGTGCAGATGCGCCGGGGGGAGGCAAGATTTTTCGGAAAGTAACCAGCGTTGCGGTACAATGGTCGTCGTATTTTGCGGGCGTAGTTCATTGGTAGAACCCGAGCCTTCCAAGCTCGTGAGGCGGGTTCGATTCCCGTCGCCCGCTCCAGGAAAGCACGAGGTCAGAGGACGAAAACTCTGGCCTCTTTTGCTTTGAGACAGCTTTGTTTGCCAAATCACCCGAAAGCATCCCACAAACTGATTCCAAGCGCTTTCAGTAAAAAACTCTTGTCCTCATGGCATTATCCAATTAATGAATTTGGGGCAATCCGGCACAACCATCCGAGTGGTTTGCACACGGTCTGCACATTTTCACGTTTAAAAAGAAAAACGGTTATAGAGAATACATTATGACCTGCGGTTTTATTGGCGCGCCCAGTAGGAATCGAACCTACAACCTACGGATTAGAAGTCCGTTGCTCTATCCGTTGAGCCATGGGCGCACTCATCGCAACAGGCGTATTATACCCCAAACTTGGCCTGCCGCCCGCACATTTTGCCGAAGGGTTTCAAGGCACCAAGGTTCAGACGCCAAGGTTCCAAGGATTCGGAAGTTTCGAGAATCTTTCCGTTCTCCGAACGCCCGGCTTCGCAAGCCGGGTTCACTTCGCCAGCAAAGCTCTCAGCTGGCGCAAGGCGCATCCTCGATGGGACACGGCGTTCTTTTCCGCCTGCGTCACTTCAGCAAGCGTTTTTTCGCCATGGAACACATCAGGGAAGAAAAGGGGATCGTATCCGAAGCCCTCGCCGCCCTGCGGCGCATGGCCGATGCGACCTTCCACCGTTCCTTGCGCCACA
The DNA here is from genome assembly GCA_023403475.1 of Actinomycetes bacterium. Taxonomy (GTDB): domain Bacteria; phylum Actinomycetota; class Coriobacteriia; order Coriobacteriales; family Eggerthellaceae; genus CAJFUR01. The sequence continues at coordinate 19,708 of JAEYEL010000182.1, read as the reverse complement.
GTCTCCGTGCCGTCATCGTCCACGAACACGAGCGTGCTCACAAAACGTGCCGTGCGCCGCTCATCAGGCACACCGACAAGCGCGGCGAGTAGCTTTTCGTTGTTCTGCTCGTCGGCGGCGTGTTCGCCGGCATAGCGCGCGGAATGCACGCCGGGCGCTCCGTCAAGCGCGTCAACCTCAAGTCCGGAATCGTCGGAAAGCGCCGCAAGGCCTCCGCTCGCAAGGTGCGCCGCCCGTGCCTTGATGCGGGCGTTGCCTTCGAACGTATCGGCGTCTTCTGCAGGGTCGGAGTCTATTCCCAGATCGCGCAGCGTGCGGAATTGCCAACCTTCGAAATCGAGCGCCGAAGCTATTTCTGCGGCCTTATGTTCGTTGTTGCTCGCGATGACCACCGTTTTCATATGCCGTCCTTCTCTCGGTCAGCAAGATCAATGTGGACCACGGTTTCCATGGGCGTCTGGAAAACTCGGCTGCCGAACTTGCGGAATTCGTCGATATCGGATCCTGTGGTGTAGAATTCGTAGTTTGCAACATGGTCGGACGAGGCAAGTTCTTGGCGGCGTCCCAGAATCTCGGCGACATCGAGCGCAACCTCGCGCGCCGACGAAACGAGTGCGACCCCATGCCCAACGACACTGCCGATAAGTGCCTTGAGCAGCGGGTAATGCGTGCACCCCAACACCAGCGTGTCGATATCGCAACGTCGTAGCGGCTCTAGGTACTCACGTGCTATTTCCTGAAACTCAGGGCGAACGTAGACCTTCGAGGCGAGCGACGTATAGCTCTCGATGGGTCCTTCGGCCATGCGCACGCCTTGTTCGGCTATCTCCACAAAACGCGGAGCCGCCGTGGAAAACACCGTGATGCCGGCGTCGATATGACGTATCGCGTCGGTGTAGGCGCCCGATTCGACCGTGGCCTTCGTGGCTATGACCCCCACGCGGCGGTTGCGCGTCGCATGCGCCGCCGCTCGCGCACCCGGCTCCACCACGCCGATGACCGGCACGGGAAACGTCCTCTGTGCGTGCGCAAGCCCCGCCGCCGTGGCCGTGTTGCACGCGATGACTACCATCTTGACGCCGCGCTCCACAAGCCATGAGCCTATCTGCTGCACGAACCCGTCAACTTCGGCGAGCGTGCGCGGGCCGTAAGGACACCGCGCAGAATCACCCACGTATACGATGCTCTCGCACGGCAGCTTGCCGGCTATTTCGCAAGCCACCGTCAACCCGCCGAAACCGGAGTCGAACACGCCTATGGGCGCGTCGTTGCAAGCCGCCTCTTCGCTTTCGCGCAACGCCTCGCCGCCATTGCGCAACGCCTCTTCGCCATCGCCCAATGCTGCACGGTTTTCGCCCAACAACGCAGCGCCGCTTTCGCCCGCTCGTTCGATAAAAGTGTTGTGTAATTGGGTCTTGAACATACGGTCAGTATAGCGCAGCGACGTTTTACTGCGATAAAATTCGGAATATACGCACGGGGCACCGAATTTCAAGCCGAAAAGCGCACCGCGCGCAATGCGGCGACATCGAAGGACAGACGACAGCATCCCGCGCGCAATGCGGCGACATCCATGCACGATGTGACGGCACCGAAGGGCAAGCGGCAAAGCGGAAAACCGATTTTCCGGAACGGAAGGCGCAATGGGAAAGCAGCACGCACAAAAAACGAACGCCATGCGCGTTCTCGACGCAGCCGGCATTCGCTACGAATGCCGCACGTTCCCCTGCGAGCACGCCCTTTCCGGTGTCGAGGTGGCAACGCTTCTGGGGCTTGAACCCGAACGCGTGTTCAAAACGCTCGTCACGCAGGGAAAATCAGGGAAACATTACGTTTACATGATTCCCGTCGCAGAGGAACTTGACCTGAAGAAGGCCGCCGAAGCCGTTGGAGAGAAGGCCATCCACATGATCAGGTCGAAGGAGCTTTTGCCGCTGACAGGCTACGTACACGGCGGATGCTCGCCCATCGGCATGAAAAAGCTCTTCGCCACAACTGTAGACGAGACCGCCCAGCTCTTCGATACCATCGTGTTTTCCGGCGGGCGCATCGGATGCCAGCTTGAAACGGCGCTGGACGATCTCGCCCGCGTCGTTCCCCTCGTCCTTGCCGACCTCGTCATGTAGGAAGAGGCAGCGGCCTAGGTTTTCCGCCAGCGCGCTGCCAATGCGCCAACGAGCGAGCCGCTGGTGCGCCGCTTGCGCTGCCAATGAACCGCCACCGCACCGCTTGCGCTGCCCGACGCGCTACCACTGTGCCGTCGACGCGTCACCAGTGCACGACCACCACGTCGGCAAGCTCGATGATGCCGTAAAGGTCGCGCGCCTTCGATGTGGGCAGGTTCACGCAGCCGTGCGATCCGGCGCCGTCGCGATAGCGCGTGCCGCCGAACGACGACTGCCAGCTTGCGTCGTGCAGGCCGACCGCATTGCCCACGAACGGCATCCAGTAGGTCACATGCGATTCGTATTCGCTGCCATCGTCGTTGCGACCCCTGAGAACCGAAGGACTCGCCTTGGTCGTTATGTAGTACACGCCCGTCGGCGTGATGCTGCCCGACCCGCCGCGCCCGGGCTTGCCGCTTACAATGGCCGACTCCCAGATAAGCTCGGAAGAACCGTCGTACATGCGCGCGTACTGCTCGGAAAGATCCACGTCCACGTAACGCGGCCCCCAGTCTTGGGCGCCCACGGTCGAAAACGCACCGGACGTGTGCGTGCAGGGCATTTCCACCTCGCCCGTCTGGTCGGAATCGACCACCGATTTCACCTGCTCAAGCAGTGCATCGTGATCGACCTGCCAACCGTAGGAACCTCCGGAAACCGTTATCTGCTTGCCGTCGGGCCGCGTGTAGGCGCGCTCCGTACCCGTCGTGGTGTACGTGCTCGCCACCTCGTCCACCCATGCAGCCAGCGCATCCTCGTCAAGCGTGACCGAAAGGTCGTCACCGATGACCACCCATTTGGACACTACGCTCGCATCGAGTGTGACGGCGCGCGTGCCCGCCATGGTAAAGCTCACGTTCACCAGTATCATGCCGTTCGCCGTCGCCGCCGCCTGCGTCAGCAACGGGTCGGTGGAAAGCACAGCGGGGAGCGCCAACTGCTCTCCGGTCACCTTGGCTTTCGGCTCGAATGCTACAAGAGAGCGCGCCGCAAGCTGGGTGACGGCCTCGGCCGAAAGAGCCGTTCCCTTCTTTTCGGGAACGATGACGAACTGGCCTTTCTGCTCGTCGAAGGCGATGTAGGCGTTTTCGGGCGATGTTGCCGAAGCATTGAAGGATTCCACTGCCGCGCCCACCACGTTCGCCAAGCCGCTTTCGTTGAACGACGCGACCAAAGCCTCGGTCTCATCGTGGTGCTGGAACACTTCGTAGGGCCACGCCCACGGGTTCATCTCCGAAAGCACGTTTTCCGCCAAGGCCTTCCCGTCAAGGGCAAGCCCGGCATCGGCGGCGGAAAGATCGAGCGAGAAACCCTCGCCCTCAAGCCTCAAGCGGTATCCGGCGGCAGAGTCCTGCATGACCCTGTTCACCTCGTCGGGGGTTTTCAGAGACACGTCCATGTCGCGCATGACGGTGTTAGGGAAGAACCTGCCCATGAACACAACGGCTCCTGCCACATAGACAAGCGCCAGCACGCCGCAGATGACGGCCATCACGATGCCGAAGACCTTCCATGGGGTATGCGTGCGCGTTGCCTTCCCCATGTCGATGGGCTTCGCAGGCTCAGCAACGTCGAACGCTGCAGGCGAAGCCGCAGCAAAGGATGCAGAAGCATCCGCCATATCAGTCATATCAGCCATATCAGCCATATCCGCCGAAGCGGCAAACTCGGCAGACCCAAGCGCAGCCGAATCGCCTGCAAGCTCTTCGGAATCCATCGCTGCATCATCCACCGCTGCATCACCGTCCGCCACCTCGAAAGCGTCTACGGCTTTCGGCGCTGCGTGACGTGCATGTTTGGCCTTGCTCATAATTATCGTATCGTCCATTTCGTAATCGACGCTAATTTTTCCCTGCGCCATTGTAGCAAGACGCACCCCCGCCCTTTGCGAGAACATGCACGCATTGGAGTTGAGGGCAAGAAAGCCACATTTTCGGCATATCCCCCGAAGGCCGCCCACCGTTCGCTTGCCGTTCACCCGTTGCTCTCTCACCGTTCTCCCTATTCGCGACCTGTATCGCCGCCAAAAGGACACAAAAAAGACGAACGCCCAGCAGAAGGGTGTTCGTCTCATTATGCTTCTGGTGGAGGCGCGGAGAATCGAACTCCGGTCCATACTACCTTGTCCGCAAGGCGCTACAGGCTTAGTCGTCGATCAGAGTTCGGAACGGGACGGTTCGCCGACCAACGTTGCCGTTCCTAGCGGGTTCTCTCTTTTCCTTGACCATACCAGCTACGTGTCAAGAAGCATTCCCCTGAAATGATGCCGGCGCCAAGGGTCGGGGAAATCCCGAGGCCGACAGCCAAGCGCGATTAAGCAGCCATGGCGAGCGCAGGAGCGCTCTGAGTGTACTTTTTGCCAATTAACTTGACGTTACCCCTGTTTAACGTGGCGAGGAGACCACGACCTGCTCCTCGTTTCGAAAGTACCATGTCGAAACCAGTCGCCCCCGAAATCAAGCGCTTCCAAAAACTGCGGTCATACGCCGTTTCCGAAAGACCCGAAGGGGGTCATTGCGGCCCACCTTGTCAAAGTACGCGCTTCGGAAACAAAGCCTTCCGAAGCATCGCTGCAAGCATGCAGCGAATTGTTTATTATAGCGCCTTAACAGGAAATGTCAATACGTACGTACATTGACCTAAACAGAAGAAAGCCAGACCCGCAAGGGTTGCAAGCGCGTGAGAAAATCCGAGAAAGCCGCATACCTTGCACGTGGCTTGCGCGACGCGGGGCTGCAGATTGTCAAACAGACCACAACGTCGCTGCGCTCATCTTTGCAGGGACGACGGTGTGGCATGCACTACGCACACTGCGCGCCCGCGGATTTACCGCCGTTTTTGCGCTCTTGCACAGGCGGCGGCGCTACTTCTTTAGGAGGCTCGAGAAGTCTAGGGCGCTTTTGATGTCATCGAAGGCGCCTTTCAATTCGGCGGCCACGGCGATGCCGTCCTTGTAGATGGCGTTCACGTCGTTTGTGGCCTCGGCGACGCCTTCGCGCGTGATGCCGAGATCGTAAGGGTCTTCCTCTTCGCCCTCTTCGCCCTCGTCCGCACCGTTCGTGCCTTCTTCTTCCATGTAGTAGTATTCCACCTCGTTGCCGTCCTCGTCGAGCAGCGTGAAGCCTATCTCGTTGTCATCTTCGTCCACAAGATAGCTCACGATATCGTCCTCGCTGAATTCCAGCTCGACCTCTTCGTATTCCTCTTCCACATTGGAGTCCATATCGCGTCCTTCCCCGAAAAGGCGTTATCGCACACCTAGCGCGAGCGTTCCTTCAGCGCACGGTCTATCTCTCGCTTGGTGTCGCGCTCCTTCATGCTGGCGCGCTTGTCGAAAAGCTTCTTGCCCCGCGCCACGGCAAGCTCGACCTTCACCAGCCCGTTTTCCTTGAAATACATCTTCAGGGGCACAAGCGCCATGCCCTTTTCGTTCGCCTTTTCCTGCAGAAGGCGGATCTGCTTTTTATGCAGCAGCAGCTTGCGCTTGCGGTCGGGATCGGGATTGTTCAGATTGCCGAACGAAAACGGCGTGATATGCACGTTGTGCATCCACACTTCCCCGTTGCGCACGAGCGCGAAGCAGTCGGTGAGCTGGCAGTTGTTCTCGCGCAGAGAACGCACCTCGGTGCCGGTGAGTTCGATGCCCGCCTCGTAGGTCTCCACGATCTCGTACTCGTGGAAGGCGCGGCGGTTCTTGGCTATCACCTTCTCTTCGCGTTTTTCCGGAGCGCTCACCGGTCTTCCGCCCCCTCCGCGTGGCTGCGTGCGAAGAGGTCGAACTCGACGGCATCGGCAGGCGCAGGCTCCTCGGAGGCTTCGTCCTCGGCAGGCACGGGCTTCTCGGAGGCTTCGTCCTCGGCACCTTCCCCGGCGCCTTCCTTCGTCTCGCTTTCCTTCTCATGCATCCTCGCGTTCGCGGCCATGCCGGGCACGAAGCAGGCGTCCTCGTCTAAGTCGAGCGCGAAGCGGGTGATGAGCTTCACGGTATCTTCCAAGTCGGAAAGCGCTACGACCTCGGTGGGCGTGTGCATGTAGCGCAGAGCCACCGAAACAAGGCCGCAGGGAATGCCCCCGCGCGATATCTGGATGGCGCGGGCATCGGTACCCGTCACACCCGGCTCAGCCTCTATCTGGTACGCTATCCTTTCGGCTTCGGCCGCCGCCACCAAACGCTCGAACACGGCGGGATTGATGTTGGGCCCGCGCGCGATGACCGGGCCGCCTCCGCACACGATCTCGCCGTACTTCGCCTTCTCAATGCCGGGGTAATCGGTGGCATGCGTCACGTCGAACGCGAGCGCCACATCGGGATGCACGCCGTATGCGCTGGTCTCGCCACCGCGAACGCCTATCTCCTCCTGCACTGTGGCCGCCGCGATGAAGTCGCCTTTGGCGCGCCCCGCACGCGCGAGCTTCTCCAAAACACGCACGGCTATCCACACGCCGCACTTGTCGTCGAACGCGCGCGAGACCGCCATGCCCTCGCCGAAGCGCTCGAAGCCCACGCCGAACGTGATGACGTCGCCCACGCGCACGAGCTTCCTCACCTGTTTCGCCGGCATACCCAGATCAATAACCAGCTTGTCGAGCGCGGTCACCTTCTCGCGCTCGTCCTTCTCGATAAGGTGGATGGGCTTGCGTCCCACCACGCCGCGCAGCGCCCCTTCGCGCGAATGCACATCCACGCGCATGCCGGGAAGGATGGCGGCGTCCACCCCGCCTACCGCCGAGATGCTCAGAAAGCCCTCGTCGCTTATATAGGTGACCATAAGGCCTATCTCATCCATGTGCGCCGCGAGCATAAGGGAAGGGCCTGCACCCGTGCCGGCCAGACGCGCATGAACCGAGCCCATGACGTTGGTTTCTATCTCGTCGGCCGTTTTTGCAAGCCTTTCGCGCAAAAGACAGGCCACGGGAACCTCCGCGCCTGTAGGCGAGGGCGTCTCGAGCAGCTTCTTTAGAAACTTCACGTCCTTCTTCTTCATGTCTACCAGTACTCCTTCTTCTTCGCTCGCTTGCGCACAGGTTTCGGTGCGCGAAAATCGAGCTCGAGCTGACCCGATCCTATCTCTTTCCCCGCACCTTTGCGCTCAACCTTCTCGATAACCCACGAAACCGCATCGGACCCGTAAAGCTCCAGCATGCGCACGCGCGCATCGTGTTGGTTGGCCTTCGTGTTCGCCCGCGCGTCGCTTTCGAACTCGAAGGCTCCCTTCGCGCGCTTGCTGGCTCCGGTTGGCGAGCGATAATGGGCGATATAGGTCTGCATGGGCGCAGCACCCCGTCCTTTCAGGTGGTCGTTTCTTCTCGCTGTGCATGATACCACGCCGACGCGAACCTGCACGCCGCAAGCATGAAAAAGCGCCCCCGTCCTCTGCAACATGCAAAGGACAAGGACGCTCCTTGCATCCCTTTCGAGGTTTTGAAGCAGATCGCGAACCAAGAGCCTCGCTTCGAAGGGGTCTCCGCTGACGGGAACCTCGAGGGATCGCCGATATCTGGGGCTCCGAGGGTCTCCACCAGCGCGAACTTCAAGAGAGGCTCCACTGACCGGAAACAGGAAAATCTTGTGTTCCCCTAGGCAGTGCCCGCTACTCGCTTCGAGGGGCGCATCCCCCTCACGAAGCTATACCGAAAGCCTGTTTCGAACCCGCCCCGCTAGCCGGAAATGGAGCCGTGCGGGTAGATTATCATGAGAACGATGAGCGACACCATGAAAATGACCGCGAAAATGATGGTGATACGGTCGAGGTTCTTCTCCACGATGCTCGTGCCCGTCTGCGTCGAGTAGACCGAGCTGGCTATCATGTCGGAGATGCCGGTTCCCTTGCCGGAATGCAGCAAGATGAAGATGATGAGGCCGATGCCCGAAACGACGAGCAGGATAAGCATGATGATGAGAAGCGGATTCACGGTGTTTCTCTTCTTTCTTTCGTGTCGAACGGTATGCAAGCTCTAAAGTATACTGAAACGACCGCCCGAGGGCAAGGGGCTGAATTCACTTTATACGCAAACGCGAATCTATAGACCCCTATACTCCTATAGGCCAAGCGGCACCGCACGGTGCCTGCCCTCGGGCAAAGAACCGGCCACACACGCTTACGCCAGCAGGCTGCGGCCGGTCATTTCAGGCGGGGGCTCCATGCCCATGAGCGCAAGGAGCGTGGGAGCTATGTCGCAAAGCGCCCCTTGGGTGCCGTCGAGAGTTCGGGCGACACCCGTCTCGTCCACCAAGATAAGCGGCACGAGCGCTGTGGTGTGCGCGGTATGCGGGCTTCCGTCTTCGGCTATCATCTTATCGGCGTTGCCGTGATCCGCTGTGACGAGCGTTACGCCGCCCGCACGGCGCATGGCCGCAAGCACGCGCGCAACCCCGGCATCCACCGCCTCCACTGCGGCCACGGCGGCGGGAATGACGCCCGTGTGCCCCACCATGTCGCAATTCGCAAAGTTCACGATGTAGACATCGGCCGCACCGGCGTCTATGGCCCGCGCAAGGTCTTCGGCCACTTCCGGCTCGCTCATCTCCGGCTTGAGATCGTAGGTGGCCACCTTCGGGCTGGGCACGAGCATGCGCTCCTCCCCCGCCTTTGGCTCTTCACGCCCTCCGTTCAAAAAGAACGTCACATGGGCGTACTTCTCTGTTTCGGCAATGTGGTACTGGCGCAGACCCGCATTCGCCAGCACGTCGGCCAACACGTTTGCGGGGAACTCCTTGGCAAACGCCACGGGCGCGGGAATATCGGGGTCGTACTCGGTAAGGCACGTAAACGATACCTGAGGAAAGCGCGGACGCGAGAAGCCGTCGAAGTCCTTATCCACCAGCGCACGCGTGATCTCGCGGGCGCGGTCGGGGCGGAAGTTGAAGAACACCACCGCGTCGCCGTCGAGCACGCCGCGCGCGCAAAGCGCCACGGGTTCCACGAACTCGTCGGTCGCCCCTGCCGCATACGAGGCCTCCATAACCTGGGACGGGGTCGTCTTGCCGCTTAGCGAAGCGTTGGCAAGCGCAACACCGTCAGCCATAGAGCCGCCGACCCCATCAGTCACAGCGCCGCCGTCCGCAGCGCCGCAGGCCTTGCCGTCCGCAGCACCGCCCACGCAAGGCTCGGCGCAGACAAGGGCTCGCCACGCACGTTCCACGCGCTCCCATCGCCTGTCTCTGTCCATGGCATAGTAGCGCCCCGAAATGCTGGCGATTTCGATGGAGCAAGAGGGCGGGCACGCGTCGCTTTCGCCTTCGTGCGAACGCACGTCGCCCCCACCTTCGCACAGACCTGCGTCGCTTTCGCCTTCCGCTACGATGGAGCCTATCTCCCGCTCGAGTTCCTCTATGTATCCCAGCCCGCTTTTCGGCGGCACGTCGCGCCCGTCCATGAAGCAGTGAACCATGATGCGGCTCACGCCCGCATCGCGAGCCGCACGCAAAAGCGCATAGAGATGCACGTTGCTGGAATGCACGCCGCCGTCGGAGAGCAGACCCATGAGATGAAGCGCTGCACCCGGTTTCGCGCCGCCGCAAACGCGGCCATGAGCACGGGGTTGCGCGCCAGCGTTCCGTCCGCGCACGCACGGTTGATGCGCGTAAGCTCCTGGTACACCACGCGGCCCGCACCTATGTTGAGATGCCCTACCTCGGAATTTCCCATCTGCCCTTCGGGCAGACCGACCGCCGCGCCCGACGCCTCGAGGCGCGTCCAAGGCCTGTTAGCGAACAGGTCATCCAAGCAGGGCGTGTTTGCAAGCGAGATGGCGTTGCCAGAGCCGGGCTCGGCCAAACCGAACCCATCCATGATGATGAGGCATGCGGGCGTCGCGGCGATGCCTGCGACCTGCGCGGCCTCCGAAGGAACGCTCCCTTCCAAAGCGTCCGTCAACACCGCGCCCGCAGCGGCCTCGGTTGCGGAAGGGGCAACGGTTTCGCCCTTCATCGCAGGCACGCCTTGACAAGCTGAACGAACGATGCGGCCTTAAGGCTCGCCCCGCCCACAAGACCGCCGTCGATGTTAGGCTGGGCGAGCAGCCCCTCCACGTTGCCGGGGTTCATGGAGCCGCCGTAAAGCACGCGCATCTTTTGCGCTCGCGCGTCGCCGAACAGCTCTGCCAGCGTGGCGCGGATGGCCGCGCACACCGCTTCGGCCTGTTCGGGCGTGGCTGTGCGTCCCGTGCCGATGGCCCAGATGGGCTCATAGGCCACCACGGCGTCTTTCGCGTCGATGTCGTCAAGCCCCGCGAACGCGGCACGTACCTGCGCGCATACGAACTCGTCCGTGGTGCCCGCGTCGCGCACCGCAAGCGACTCGCCCACGCACACGATAGGCGCAATACCGCCTGCCACCAGCGCTTTAACCTTGCGGTTCACATCCTCGTTCGTCTCGCCGAACAGCCCGCGCCTCTCGGAGTGCCCCACGATGCAGTACGCACAGGGAATCTCTTTGAGCATGCCCACCGAAACCTCGCCCGTGTAAGCGCCCGCTTCCTCCCAATGCACGTTCTGCGCGCCGACGGAAATTTTCGCCTTGTCGAAGTCGAAGACGGTCCACACCGGCTTCAAATCGACGAACGGCGGGCACACCACGATATCGACGTTTTCCGACCATTCCTTGTCGTAATGGTTCGAAACCTCCTGCGCCAGCACCACCGCTTCGGCAATGGTGTTGTTCATCTTCCAGTTCCCCGCCATAAGGGGTTTGCGCATGTTTATCTCCTTTCGCTAACCCTTCAGCGCTTCCACGCCCGGAAGCCTCTCTCCCTGCACCAGCTCCATGGAGGCGCCGCCGCCGGTGGAGATGAAGGTCATCTTGTTCGCAAGGCCGAACTTGTTCACGGCGGCCACGCTATCGCCTCCGCCGATGATGGTGTCGGCTTCCGCGTTTTCGGCCACGGCAACGGCCACCGCCTTGGTGCCCGCTGCGAATGCTTCCATTTCGAATACGCCCATAGGGCCGTTCCAGAACACGGTCTTGGCCTCGGTCACCGCCTGCGCATAGATCTTCGCCGTCTCAGGTCCTATGTCAAGTCCCATCATGTCATCGGGAATGTCGTCCGCCGCGACCGTCTTTGTCGCAGCATCTTCGGCGAACCTGTCGGCGCATACCACGTCCACGGGCAAAAGCAGCTCCACGCCGCACTCGGCCGCCTTCGAAATCATGGCGCGAGCGCGCTCCACCCATTCGTCTTCCTTGAGCGAGGTTCCCACGGCCTTCCCTTGCGCAAGCAGAAACGTGAAGCACATGCCGCCGCCGATAATGAGCGTATCGCACTTGCCCATGAGCGCATCGATGACTTTTATCTTGTCGGATACCTTCGAGCCGCCCAGAATCGCCGTGAAGGGGCGGCGCGGGTTTTCCAGCATGTCCGTGAGCGTGCCCACTTCGCGCCGCATGAGATAGCCCGCGTAAGCAGGTAAAAGCGCGGCAACGCCGGCGGTGGAGGCATGCGCGCGATGCGCCGTGCCGAACGCGTCGTTCACGTAAAGCTCCCCCAACGCGGCAAGCTCCCTGCAAAATTCAGGGTCGTTCTTCTTCTCGCGCGCGTCGAAGCGCAGGTTTTCCAACACCAGCACGTCGCCGTCCGCAAGCGAAGCGACCTTTTCGCGCGCGTCTTCGCCCACCGTATCTTCGGCAAAGGCGACGGGCTTGCCTAAAAGCTCGGACAGGCGCACCGCCGCCGGACGCAGCGTGAACGCCTCCTCGAAGCCCGTGCCCGCCGGACGGCCCAAGTGGCTCATGAGGATGACGCGCGCGCCCTGGCTGACAAGCTTTTCAATGGTGGGCAGCGCCGCGCGAATGCGCGTGTCATCGGTTACGGCGCCGTCTTTCACCGGAACGTTGAAATCGACGCGCACGAGCACGCGCTTACCGCACGGCTCGATGTCGTCGATGGTTTTGATTTCTGACATACGATCTTCCTTTGTGATTCGTTTGCGCGATCATGATCCCAAGACCACAGGCCGAGCGTAAGGCAATCGCCTCGCAGCCGATAGCGCACATGCATGACGGCACGCGACAGGAAAGCAGTGCCCAGCCCGCGCAAACAACTCCCCGAACGATAGAAGCGGGCGACCCTTCAAGAGCCGCCCGCCAGTAAGTCCTGCACGCTTAGAGCAAAATCTTTACCAGATCCTTCACACGATTGGAATAGCCCCACTCGTTATCGTACCAGCTGATGCACTTGACGAAGTTGCCCTCGCCGCCCATCACCATGGTGAGCTGGCTGTCGAAGATGGACGAATGATCGTCGCCCACGATATCGACCGAAACGATGGGGTCTTCGGTGTATTCCAGAATGCCTTTCATAGAGCCTTCGGCCGCAGCCTTCATTGCAGCGTTGATCTCGTCCTTCGTCACCGACTTCTCAAGCTCGACCGTAAGGTCTACCATAGAGCCGTCGGGGGTGGGAACGCGCGTGGCGAACCCGTCGAGCTTTCCCTTGAGCTCGGGTAAAACGAGCGAGACCGCGCGGGCGGCGCCGGTGGTGGTGGGAATCATGGAAAGCGCCGCAGCGCGCGCACGGCGCAGGTCCTTGTGGGGCAGGTCCAGAATCTTCTGGTCGTTGGTGTAGGAATGGATGGTGTTCATGTAGCCGCGCTTGATGCCGAAGTTGTCGAGCAGCACCTTCGCGAACGGCGCAAGGCAGTTGGTGGTGCAGGAGGCGTTTGAGATGATGTGATGCTTGCCCTTGTCGTAGTCGCCGTCGTTCACGCCCATGACGATGGTGATGTCCTCGTTTTTGGCAGGGGCGGAAATGACGACCTTCTTGGCGCCGGCGTCGAGATGGGCCTTGGCCTTGGTAGCGTCGGTGAAAAACCCAGTCGATTCCACGACCACGTCAACTCCCAGCTCGTCCCAGGGAAGGTTTGCCGGCTCGCGGTCGGAAAGCACCTTCACGACATGGCCGTCGGCAACGAAACCGTCTTCTGTCACTTCCACGACGTCGAACGCGCGACCGTGAACGGAATCGTACTTGAGCAGGTGCGCCATCGTGGGAATGTCGCCCAAGTCGTTGACGGCCACGACTTCGATTTCGGGGTCGTTCACCATTGCGCGGAACGCCAAGCGCCCGATGCGGCCGAAGCCGTTGATGCCCACTTTGATTGCCATGCGTATCCCCTTTCATAAAGGTACGGGTCGAAAAGATTTATGAAACGCCCCGATTATACGCCACGCCCGCGCCCGCGCCGCAACTATGCATCCCATTTCCCCGCAAAAAGCACTCCCACGCATTCGAACAGCCCATTTGCAACCCCGTTCGCACCGCTTGCCGGAAGGGGCACGAACGCGCGCATGCGCAGGCGGCGCGACTGCGGAATCGCAGGAATCAGCCACATATACGCGCAGCGCCCCGAAGCGGGCGCCGAACGCAAAACCTCCCTTCGGAAAACCGTTCTCGTCGTACTAGGTGTAGAGGAAATATAGGTCTCCGCAGCGCACGCAAAACCAGAACTACGCCGATGCCGTTTGGAACGAGAGAACCCCCTCCCGATTCCTGCGCGCGACGAACAGGGAGATGTCGCTCGCGAAGCCGTTTCAGCGACCGTGAGCTTCTTTCGCCATCTGCTCTATGCGGCGGACGCGATGGTAGACGGCGCTTTTCGAAAGCGGCGGGTTCGCGCACTGCCCCAGCTCCTTCAAGGTGGCGTTGGGGTTTCGCACGCGCAGGCGAATAAAATCCTGCAGGGCAGGAGGAAGATTCTCCATGCCGTAGGCCTCGAGCACCTGCTTGATGGCGAAGAGCTGATCGACCGCAGCGTTCGCGCTCTTCGCCTGGTTGGCCACTTCGGCGTTGGTGATGCGGTTCACATCGTTGCGCACGCTTTTCACCACGCGCTCGTTTTCCATGGAAAGCGCGCATTGGTGCGCCCCGGTGAACGCCAGAAACTCCAGAATAGCCGCACCGCTTTTCAGATAGACCATGTATGAGCTGCGGCGCTGCATGATGCGCGCGTGAATGCCCTGTTCTTCCATGAGAGCAACCAGACCTTCGGCAAGCGTCTCCGATTCCACGGTTATCTCGAAATGGAAATCGCCCCGCGGGTTCGCTATGAAGCCGCTCCCCAGAAAGGCGCCGCGCAGAAACGCCGCCGCGCAGCAGCGCTTGCGCACCAAGTCCGCCCGAATGCCCAGCTCAAGACCCTCACCTTGCGAAAGGATTCCCATATCGCGCAGCGCATCGGCCAAATCGGGCTGCGCGGGCACCTCTATGAGGTAGTTCGGGGTCTTGTGCAGCACGCTGCGGCGCACCGTGAGATCGGTCTTTAAATGGTACAGGCCGTGCAGAAGCTTGATGAGAAGGCGCGCCACGTTGCCCACGTCGGTGGCTATTTCCATGCGGTAGCGCGAAGGACCGCTCAAAAACAGCGTTCCCTCTATGCGCACAAGCGCGGCGAGCGTGGCCTTTTCGCAGTGCGTGCAGGCGGGGGGCACGCGCGAAAGCTCGTCCTTTACTTCCGACGTGAACGACATAGCTTCAACACTCCCGAGAACGCGTCACACAAAGCTTTCGGATCATGCCATGTGGGACGCTTCGGATCCACCAGGTTTCGTGCGATGACCACAGGCCCTTGCTTCTGTATGGCTACGACGTCGTGGTAGGTTACGGGAACGGGTCTGATGCTGCCCGAAAGGCGCGCGTCGTCCATGTCGGAAAGCGAGGCGTTCTCGGGCTTCGCGCCCGTAACGACGTTGAACACGTCGGTGGCGGGGCTGTCGGGGCGCAAGGGAACGGGCGTGTGCACGAGCACGTAGTCTATGAGGCCGCGCATGCCGTGCTCGGCGAGCGCCTCCACGTGTTCGCGCGCCGTAAGGCCCCAGGTCTCACCCTGCGCATCGGCGAGCGAGCACACGAACAGCACGCATCCGTGCGATGCGTGGATGGCGTTCACGATGCCGGGCACGAGCAGGTTAGGAATGATGGAGGTGAAAAGAGAGCCGGGTCCGAGCACGATAAGATCGGCCTGGCGAATAGCGGATATGGCCGGCTCGTAGGCGCGGGGCTCGGCAGCGGCGGTGAGCCATACGCGCTCAAGCGCCGTCTTCGACTTGCAAGCGTTCGCCTGGCCTTCGAGCACGCGTCCGTCGCGTGTGCGTGCCATAAGGCTCACATGGTCAAGCGTGGAAGGGTACACATGCCCTTGGGCGTCGAGCAGGCGTTCGCATATGCGAATGGCCTCGGGAAACGACCCGGCGGCGTCTTCGAGCGCCGCGAGCATGAGGTTTCCCAGCGTATGGTTGCGCGCGAACGAGAAGCGGTACTTGAAAGCGCGCGTGAGCGGATCGTTCGGGTCGCGCGCGAAGGCGGCTATGCATTTGCGCACGTCGCCGGGAGTTGTGGCATCGGCTTCCTCGCGCAATATGCCGGTCGAGCCGCCATCATCGGCCATGGCGACCACGGCGCTCGTTTCCAAGCCCAGCGAGAGCAGCGTTCGAATGGACATGGGCGCACCCGTGCCGCCGCCTATGACCACAGCTCGCTCGCTTCCCTTCTCGCGAGGAAGGCGCCTGTCGGATCCTATGGCGGCAAACGCCGCCGTGGCGGAAGGATCCTGTCTGAACGGACGGCGCGGCGCGACGGTCGCCCTTGCGCGGGCGGCGCTCACCGCCTCGGGTATGCGCCAGTTCGGCTGTTTGAAGGGCATGGCAAAACCTTCCCTATTCCGCCAGCTTGAGGTCGCGGTGGGCAACGCTTACGCGGTAGCCGCACCCTTTCAGGTAGTCGCCGGTTTCCTCTGCGAGCGCCACGCTTCTGTGCTGCCCGCCCGTGCAGCCTATGGCTATGGCCAGCTGTTGTTTGCCCTCCGCGACGTAGCCCGGCATGACGCAGTCGAGCAGGGCATGCCAGCGCTTCACGAACCCTATGGTTTCCTCACGATACATGACGAAATCGCGCACGGGCGCGTCGAGTCCGGTCAGGGGACGCAGCGCGCCGTCGTAATAGGGGTTCGGCAGAAAGCGCACGTCCATGACGATATCGGCATCGAGGGGTGCGCCGTGTTTGAAGCCGAACGAGTACACCGTGACCGCAAGGCCCCGGCGCTCCTCGCCCGTGGCGAACAGCTCGCGGATGGTGCGGCGCAGCTGCTGGGGCAGCATGTCGGTCGTGTCTACAACGTCGTGCGCTATCTCGCGCAGGCCGAAAAGCATGCTGCGCTCGCGCTGAATGCCGCTTACGATGCTTGCGCCGTCTTCGCAAAGCGGATGGCGCCGCCGTGACGACTTGTAGCGCGCGATGAGCTTCTCGTCGGCGGCATCGAGAAACAGTATGCGGTATTCAATGCCGTGCGCGTCGAGCTTGGAAAGCTCTCCTTTCAGGCTCCCGAAAAACGACCGGTTGCGCACGTCGCACACCACGGCAATGCGGCATTCGCCTTTCGGTTGGCCGGGAAGCTCGAACATGCCGCCCAGCTCGAACAGACTCCCGATAAGGCTTGCGGGCAGATTGTCCACGCAAAAGTAGCCCAAGTCCTCGAACACATGCATGGCCTCGGTGCGTCCCGCGCCGCTCATTCCGCTCACAATGACCAGCTCGGGCATATCGTCCATGGAAGGGGCGCTCGCGTGGGCCGCGCACGCCTCCGTGCACGCAGCCTTCCGCCCATCTGCTTTCTCGTTCACGATACCACCTCTTCCTTCCGTCCGCTATTATACTGCTTCAGCACGCGGTAGAGCTCCTCGGCCACCTCTTCGGGCACAACATGAGCCTCTTTTATCTCCTTAAGCGATGCGGCCTTCAGGTTCTTGAACGACTTAAACGTTTTGAGCAGCGCTTTCTTGCGCACAGGGCCCAAGCCCACCACGTCGTCCAAGATGCTTGCCGTCATGCCCTTACCGCGCAGCTCGCGATGGAACGTGATGGCGAAACGGTGCGCCTCGTCGCGCACTTGCTTCACGAGGTAGAGCGAGGCGGAGCCGCCCGGCAGCACCACCGGCCCGGTATCTTGCCAAGGCACGAACAGCTCCTCGTCGCGCTTGGCCAGACCGCAGAGCGCTATATCGTGCACGCCCATTTCCTCGAGCGTGGCGAGCGCAGCTGTGAGCTGGGGCTTTCCGCCGTCCAAAATGATAAGGTCGGGCTTTTTCCCGAAACGCTCGTCGGCCATGCGGACGGAAGCGTAGCGACGGCTCATGACCTCTTGCATGGAAAGAAAGTCGTTCGCCTCGTCAAGCGGAGTCTTTATCTTGAAGCGGCGGTACTGGTTCTTGTCAGGCTTGCCGTTCGTGAAGACCACCATGGAGGCAACCGTGTAGCTGCCATGGATGGTCGAGATGTCGAAGCACTCGATGCGCAGGGGCGGAGCCTCGAGCGCAAGGGCGCTTTCCAGCTGCGCAAGCGCGTCGTTGATGCGCTTGTCGTCGTAGTTCGTGCGCACCTTGTAGCGCGAAAGCGTATGCCTGGCGTTCGTTTCCGCCATGCCCACAAGATCGGCCTTCTCGCCGCGCTCCGGCGCCGTGAAGCGCACTTTCGCGCCGTGAGGGCTTGCCAGCTTTTCGGTGAGCCACGCCTCCATAGCCTGCCTGTCTTCCGGCACCGTGCGCACGATGACCTCGTGCGGAATGGAGGTGGTGGCATCGTAGTAGCGCAAAAGGAACACGTGCAGAAGATCGTCGTCGGGAACGTCTTTGCCGCGGCCCAACACGAACTCGTTGCTGCCCATGATGCGACCCTCGCGCACCATGAGCACGTGCACGCCCGCCACTGTCTCCTCGCGGAAAATGCCCACCACGTCGGCGTTCAGGTTGCGCTCGGAAACGGCGTGCTGCTTGTCGGTAAGCGAGTTTATGGTGTCGATGCGCACCTTCAGACGGGCGGCGCGCTCGAAGTCGAGTTCGTCGGCGGCCTCCTGCATCTCGCAGGAAAGCTCGTTTAGGAACTCGCGGCGATGCCCGGAAAGGAACCGCTCTATGCGGCGAACGTTTTCCGCATACTCATGGGGGGTGATGCGTCCGCAGCAAGCGCCGGGTCCTAAGCCCACATGCGCGTCGAAGCACGGGCGGGCGTTTTCGCTCGGCAGCGTCTCTCCCCGTTCGAGCGTGCGGGTCATGCGGCGCCATTCTGCGCATGAGGCGGTGCACAAAGGAACCACGCGCCGAGCGGTGTCAATCAAGGTGCGCGCGGCGCGACTATCGGTGAACGGGCCGAAATAGCGCGTTTGCGCCTTGTGCTTCTCGCGCGTGTACTTGATGGCCGGGAATACGTCGCCTTTGGTGATGGCGATGAACGGGTAGGACTTGTCGTCTTTGAAGTCGGCGTTGAAAAACGGGCTGTGCCGCTTGATGAGGTTCTTCTCGAGCACGAGCGACTCGTGCTCGTTTTCCACCACTATGTAGTCGAAGGAGTCTATCTGATCGACGAGCAAAGGAATCTTCGCACGGTCGTCTTGGAAGTTCACGTACTGGCGCATGCGCGCGCGCAGCTGCTTGGCCTTCCCCACGTAGATGACCTGCCCTTGCGCATCCTTCCATAGGTACACGCCCGGAAGCGCCGGCACGCTTGCCAGCTCATGCTTGATGCGCGAAAGCTTACGCTCGTTTGGAGCGGAGTCTTCGTGCAACGCGGAGCCTTCGTTTGGGGCGGAGCCTTCGCGCAACGCGGAGCCTTCGCGTATGCCGTTCGTTTCGTCCATGCTTTGAAGTATAGCAAACCCGCACAATCATGCCGCCACCTGCACGTAACAACAATGTTTCACGTGAAACATTTTCGAAAGCCACATTTTTCGAGAGGGCCGCAAGAGTGCCGCCGCAGACAACCGATGCGCCGATTCGAAGGGACGGCGGCAGGAAATCCCCCTTATTGCGGGAATGCGCGATGCGGCGGCTCTGGTATCATGCGCCTAAGAAACAAAGGGGCAGCCCACATGGAAGAGGCTGCACCCCTTAGCCGACTGCTTGCGAGATGCAGAACAGCTGCATATGTGCAGCTCATGTACAAGAACGCATTATGCGCACACAGCGCACCCCGAAAGGACGGGAACCGGCATGCAGGATTCACCGAAGACCGCCAGACGGCGACAGCGCGAGAAGAGAACCATCTCCCAAATGATCGCCCTTTACTGTGCGGAAAACCACGATGAGGATGCGCGCAACAAGCGAGCGTTCTGCGGCGATCCCCTATGCGAAGAATGCGCAAAGCTCGACGCGTACGCTGTGCTGCGAACCGAGCGCTGCCGCAAGATGGACGTGAAGACCTCGTGCGAGGAATGCGAGAACCGCTGCTACCAACCCGCCATGCGCGAGCGCATCCGGCAGGTCATGCGCTTCTCCGGCCCGCGCATGCTCGCCAAACACCCCATAGCCGCCGTTCGCCACCTTCTGGGAAAATAGGGCGAGGACTCCAAAACAAACCTGCCGCCAGGTATCCCGCCCTCTATGGGGGGGGGATGCCGAAGGGTCGCACCTAATAAGATGCCAGCGTGCCATTGGGTGTGTCCCTTCGGCATCCTTGCGCACCTGCACTCGCCGCCCTACACGTCCGCTGGCAAGCCTTTTTTGTTTCGAGTTCTTTAAATGATCGTTTCCGAGCGATTTCGTTATCTATAATGGAAGGTA
>JAEYEL010000156.1 GCA_023403475.1 Actinomycetes bacterium | reverse complement strand
GATTATGGGGTCGGTGAAGAAACCGAGGAGTTGAGCTGTTCCCCTACAGGAATCGTCACTGAAAAGAAGGCTGTTCTCCCAGCTCGCAAAGGGAGAACAGCCTTCTTCTACTGCAAAAGTCAGGTTGTACCACGTCATGAGCCTTCGAAGGAACTTAGCGGAAATTCGGGCACTATAGGCGACAGAGTGTGCCAAAGGGTACCAAAGAGACGCACCTCATGTCACACAGCGAGGCTGCTGCCTCCGCTCAACCTTACGCCGCCGGGGGCTTGGGTGCACGCTTTGCGTTTTCGGGGTTGATGCTCATGCTCTGAAAGCGCTCGGACATGTATTGGTTATCGAAGTGAGAGGCGTAGAATTCCTCTACGGGCGTGTCGGCCGGCCTGCCGGCAAGGCGCTCGTACCAGCAATCGAGCGATTGCAGCGTCATCACGCCGTCGATGATCAGAAGCGTGGCGCACACCGACGTAACCGTATAGCGCAGCTTCCACGGAATAAGGTTCACCAGCTTGAGCATCCAAGGAAGAAACAGCTTGATCCACATGACGCCCAAAACGCCCCACATGGCCATGAACATGCCGTTCGTTCGCCCCCCTATGGAAAGGAACGTTCCCGTGTAGTCCCACGCCACCGCGCCGAATGCAAGCTCCATGAACCAACTGGTCAGATATTCGAACGCACCGCCAATAAGGGCGCTCACGAAGAAGATGACCACAACGGGCTTATCGTGGAACCGATTGAGCGCAAGCGTCATGAGCAGCCCGCCGAACCCGTAAATGGGCGAAAACGGCCCGAACAGCATGCCTGCCCTGTCTTGGTAATGACCGGGATCGACCACCACGAAATGGTACACCGTCTCTACGACCAGCCCCAAAACGCAGCACACGACGAAAATCCAGAACACGTTGAAGAAATTCAGCGAGATGAACCCCTTCCCCGTCATATCGAGCCCGAGCGTGCCGTCTTCCGCCTGCTCACGCGTTTCCATATCGCGCAGACGACGCTGCAGGTCGCGCTCTTGGGAAAGAGACGGGTCGATGTAGCCTTCCAGTGCAACCAGCAGCACCAAGATGACCGCGAAGAATATGAGGTCGAGGCCTATGCCGAAAAGCATCATGTCGCACACGATGCCGCCCGCCGAAAGCGCCATGAGCAGCTCGGCTGCCAACGCGGCATGCCGCCGCTTGTTGCGCAGAAGACGAACGCCGAACACGATGAACAGCACCGCCATAAGAACGAGAACGCCCACCATGACGAATGTGACCACAATGGAGGTCGTTGCGCTGTCTTGATACTCGCCTTCCCTGAACAGCCTGATCACCGAGAATGCCCGCAGCGCCGCAAGAGGCAGCGAGGCCACCCCGCCCAGCAAACAAAGAACACCGAATATCTTCAGCGGCAGGGGCAGCTTTTGCTTGTCGATAGGCAGATCTTTTTGCAACGCAGGCAAATCGGCAACGGCTTCGCTCATACAGTCCTCTCCTTGACAGGCCTCCCAGCACGCGGGGCATGGCGCACGACACGCAACACGCCGCGCGCACGGCCTACGACACGCCGCGCGAACCGCGCAAGCGCCGTGGCGCAACTCCGCTTACAACAACTTCGCTTACAATCTATTGTTGTTCACAGCTAGGATACCATGAGCGCGAAGATTCGCAACGAAACAAGCTGGAAACAAATTCAGGAGCACAGGGAATAAATCTGTCGGCGGCGAAATCAGACGCGTTCGACTTTCCGTTACCGCCTTCAGGAGCGTTCGACCTTTTTAAACAGCAAAGCAGCCAGAAAAGCAAGCGATACCGACAAAAGAGTCAGAAGAGCGATGCTCAAATAGATCTCCGACGAAAACGCATACGAACCAAGAGCCA
The DNA here is from genome assembly GCA_023403475.1 of Actinomycetes bacterium. Lineage (GTDB taxonomy): Bacteria > Actinomycetota > Coriobacteriia > Coriobacteriales > Eggerthellaceae > CAJFUR01. The sequence continues at coordinate 15,057 of JAEYEL010000156.1, read as the reverse complement.
CCCCCGCAACCAGAGCGCAAACGTAATCGAGCGCACCGAACGCCACCGAACATGCAAACAATCGTGTTTCCCGATTGAGGTTCCCCGTCAACCCATATGCCACAAGCAGGCATAAGCCTAGGAAGAGAAAGCTCAGCCCCATAACCGCACTCATAATCCCGAGCACGGCCGCCAGCGCGAGCGTCGCTACGAACAGCTCCCACACGCTACCCGACCTATTGAAATGCCAGAGAGCCGCCGCCGAAAAGAACGGCGCCGCAAGCACTCCGTGAAAGGCATAGAGCTGAGGGAACTGCAACGCCGGAAACCTCGTGGCAAACCCTACGGCAAAAAGAACGACCAGAAGCAGCGCCGTGCGCACCGTCGGCCTGTCGATTAACGGTCTTTTTTCCTCCATGCTTACCTCCCAAACTATCCTGCCCGCTCGCCATGCACGGCGAGCGGGACGCGCTAAAAGCAGCGCTCCACCTTGCCCACCTTGCCCACCTTGCCCACCTTGCCCATTTCGCCCATTTCGCCCATCATGCCAAATCATGCCAAATCATGCACCTTTTCCCGATAGAATTCTTGGCACAAATCGATGAACTCCTGCTTCGAGGAAACTCCCGCCTTCCGGTATATATGCTTGATATGCGTGTTCACCGTGCTTGCCGCCACGTACAGCTGACTGGCTATTGCCGCTTGGTTATGTCCACGCAAAAGAAGGAAAGCAACATCTTTCTCGCGCGCCGAAAGCCCCATATCGGAAAATACTTCCGCCATGTAAACCTTAAACTTTCCCGCATCATCCGCCTTCAAGTTCCGTATGCTTTCCTGCTCTTTTCGACGAGCCGTAATCTTTTCGATACTATGCATGGACACTATAAGGGTCACTACCAAAACCCCACCCAACACCGGCAGAACATGCTTGCTTGCGGCATCGCCTACAAGCGTAAAGACGATGCCGGCGAAGGTGCCCACGAACATGCCGACGCACGGCGATAGCCACCCCCAAGCGAACAGCTGGTCGGATAGCAAGTCGGGACGATGCGCCAGCGACGCGAAATGGACCATGAAGTAAAGGTAGGAGATGATCATCGACAGCACGATGAACACCAGCGCCAACCTGCACATCTGCTGACCACCCACAATGAAAAACGCCAAGCCGGTCACGAGAAGCGGAACAGGCGCCCATGACAACTTTACAAGGCCGGTATCCCAATTCCAGTGAAGCCGCACGATCACGATCCCCGCTGCCGCAGCCACGAGTAAAACCGCGACCACCGCAACACTCATATGACCGTCGAATACGGCAGATTCCCTGAGAAGAGCCACGAAAACGCCGAAAACCATCCACAGCGTTCCGCTCACGAAATAGGAAGTACGGGGAATGACATTGCGCGTGTCGCTCACGACGATCTGCCCTTCCCCACTACGACTTGCCGCAACTGACACCGCCCTGCGACTGCCAACGAATCCGACCGTCACGCCCAAGCACAGCAGAGCGATCGAGCTGGCAACGGGCGGCATTGCAGAAACCGCCACCATAACGACAACGGCGGCACACACGTCAGCTAGCACCTGACGTGACGATGCCCTCTCGTCTTTCGAGGATAGAACCCTTCCCCATACAAGCAGACACATAGCATAGCCGCAACCCGAGAGGGAGAAAGACACGAACAGAACAAAGGCGCTCGACGTGCCCAAAACTCCTTCAGTCATGTCAGCAACAGGGCCAGCCGCAAGCAGCAGCCCTGCTACAATTGAAAACCGCTTCTGATTATCATGGCGAATCAGATATTGCTCAGCCATGGCCAGAAACAACAGGGCGAACGCAGCCGCACCCACGAAAGACAGGAAGGAAAGCACGACGCTCTCGTCAGACGAACCAGCATTGAACCCACTTGCCCGTATAGAAACGGAAGCGACCATGCAGAAGAAGTAGGCCGCGAGAGACCCGAAGCCTAAATCGCCAAGATGATTACGCCTCTTTTTCTCCCATTGCCGCGAAACGCCTTCATCCTTCAAAGTTTGGCTTCCCCGACTAGACGACAGCCCCTCGTCGTCCAAAGAAGTCTTCGGATACATTGACCTACTCCCTTATAAGCCGCATACCGCTTGCCACCTCGTGGGATATCATAGCTTATAATGCACCCTTCTTCTAGACACGCGCACATTCATTTGACTCCCAAAGCAACTCACACCCTGAAGCAACTCCTTATGCCATCAAATCAGCGAGGCAACAAAGGGTTTCGCTTCGACCCTCGATATCAAGCGCAAGGAAGCCCAACGTTGCAGTAGCAACGATAAAACGCATAACGCCCAACAACAATGCCCCCAAGCACTACCGCCCCGCCAAAAACCGTCAAACCCACCGACGGCTCCGCTGAGAGCATTCCGCAGCCCCATACTGCCGAACCAATCACAAGCATAACCACACGGGCGAAGCCGAAAGCTCCCCATCTCTTCATGCGCACGAGAGCGTCGGCTTTCCCGTCAAGACCATGCGATACAACGACCCCCTGCGCGCCTATTGCCAGAACCATAGCCACACAGCACAGCGCTTCCGCCACAACCAAACCCAAGCGCATCCCATAAGGCAGGGAAAGAACGGCACAAGACGCAGCCCCCTCAAGGCACAACCCCCCGAGCAGCGCAACAAGAGCGAACTCAACGGAAAACGCAAAGCTGTTCCATGTGGTAATCGTCCTCATTCGATACGCAAGGCATTGAAAAACAACGAACAGCACTGCGAACGCGGCCACGAGAACCAACAGGATCTTCCATAGTTCCACCTCGTCAACCAAACTATGGGCAACCACAAGATACAGAATCGAAAAGGCCGCGAACAGCGTTCCCATGAAAACTTCGTTCGAAACAGTGGAATTGCCCAAACGCCTGAACGCCCGTAAAGCTTTTACCGGCTTGCCGAGATGAAGGGTCGAACACGCAAGCGAGGCGGCAAGCAGCAGGCAGAGGGCAACTCCACATGCATCCATGGTAAGAACACCGGCCTGAGGAGCGTCAAGAAGCACAAGCACGCAGGCAACGACCCATGCACCTGCGCACAAAGGAGCGCCCGTGGTGAACACCAAAAGCGGCCATTCTGATCTGATGCTGTTCATGCTATATCTCCTTCACATTAGACAAAGCGCCGGAAGTCGAGCCCTGCGGGCAAGTCCGTCTGTGCGGTGTGACGACGATGCTGGGTTTGGTGTAGTCGCTTGAAGGCAGCGGTGCCACGTCGCGTTCGCTTCCGTACCGCACCCGCAACTCTTCGAGAGGGCCGAATCCCAAAGCCCGCATAGGACAGGCGGCCACGCACACCGGCTCGAACCCTTCGGCCACGCGGAAGCGGCATCCGTCGCACTTGCGCATGACCCGCATAGCCCTACTAAAGCTCGGCGCCTTGTAGGGACACGCGAAAGCGCAACTGCCGCAACCGATGCAGCGCTCGCTGTCGAGCACCACGAAACCGTCGGAATGCTTGCGCATGGCACCGGAAGGGCACACTTGCTGGCATATGGGGTCTTCGCAATGGTTGCAGCTTATTGAAACATAGTACGCGAACACATCGTGCAGCCACGCATCGCCATCGGCCATCCACGCGCCGCCTGCATACTCGCACACGCGCCTAAACGAAGGCGCCTCTCCTAAATGGTAGGCGTCGCGACAGGCCATCTCGCAAGTCTTGCAGCCCGTGCAGCGGGAAGCGTCGATATGAAAGCCATATTGTTGCGCCATCTTCGTCACCCTATCCTTACGACTTGGGCGTAATTGCTATGCTGGGGGTTTCCTTTGGCAAGCGGCGATGCGTGGCTCGACGTGAGCGTATTGATGCAGCCGCCCTTGTCTACCTTGTCGCCATCCATATCGGCATCGTGCCATGCGCCTTCGCCTAAAGCGATAACGCCCGGCATGATGCGCTTGGTCACCTTCGCCTCAACCTCGACACGACCGTAACTGTTGAACACTTCCACACGCTGCCCGTCGGCAATGCCCCGCCCACAGGCATCGAGGGGGTTTATCCACAATTGATGTCGCGCACGTTCCTTGATAGCATCGAGGCCGGCATAAGACGAATGGGCGCGACTGCGATGGTGATAGCCTATCAACTGCAAAGGATAGCGTTCCGCATCTTTCGCGCACGGCTCGAAATACGGTGGCGCGTAAACGGGAAGGGCGCTTATGACCTCGCCTTCCTTGAGGCTAAAGTGCGCCGTGTCCTGCAGAATCTTTTCAGAATACACCTCGATCTTTCCCGACGGGGTATCGAGCGGATGACCCTTCGGATCTTCGCGAAACTCCCTGAAGGCAACGTGGCAGCCCTCTGGGTTGCTCCTGCGGTACACGCCTGCCGCAAGCATCTCGCCATATGGAGGCAGAAGCGGATCGGCCTCGCGGGCGTCATCGTAAATGACGCGCCGCCACGCTTCCTCGTCGCGCCCTTCGGTGAACTCGTCTGCGAAGCCAAGGCGTTTTGCCAAGCGAGAGAGCACCCAGTACAACGTCTTGCGCTCGCCTTTCGCGGGCAGATACTCTGAGTTCATGAGCACATACCCCGCATCGCTTGCCCAATCGTTGGCTATCACGCTCGGCTGCTCCATGGGCATAAGGTCGGGCAGAAGAATATCGGCGTAACGCGCCGATGCGGTCATGAACGTGTCTATGACCACGATGAATTCGCACTTCGCCTCGTCTTGGAGAATACGGTGAGTTCTGTTAATGTTGGAATGCTGGTTGATAATGGTGTTGCCCGCGTAATTCCAAAGGAACTTGATGCCGACGGGCAGATGGTCGGCTCCCATAACCCCGTCGTCTGCGGCGGTCATTTCCGCCCCTCGTTCCACGGCGTCGGTCCACAGAAACACCGGTATGGACACTTCGACAGGGTTGTCCGGCGCAGGAACGTCGCCTTCGAAAAAGCGATATGTTTCGAAATCGGAACCGGTGCCCCCGCCCGACACGCCAACGTTTCCCGTTAAGATGGACAGCATGGCGATGGCGCGGGCAGTCTGTTCCCCATTGGCCTGCCGTTGAGGCCCTTTCCCTTGATAGATGGCGCAAGGCTTCGCGAGCGCCATTTCGCGCGCAAGCTTCACGATAGACGATTCCGACACTCCTGTCACAGCGCTTGCCCACTGGGGCGTCTTGGGTGTTTCGTCTGGCCCGTAACCCAAAATATAGGCTTTGTAGCTGCCGTTTTCCGGAGCTGACGACGGCAAGGTGCTCTCATCGTACCCGATGCAGTAAGTATCAAGGAACTGCTGGTCAACCATATCTTCTGTTATCATGACGTATGCGATTGCGGCGGCAAGAGCGCCGTCCGTTCCCGGACGAATGGCAATCCATTCGTCGGCGCAATTCGCCACGGTTTCGGAACAGCGCGGGTCGATGACGATGGTGCGAACCTTGGCATCCGAAACGGCATCTTTCAGATACACCGCCGCGCCGCCTCCGCACATCTTGGTCTCGAACGTGTTGTCGCCGAAAAGAACCAGCAGCTTCGCGTTCTTCACATCGGCGGGCGTGTTGGCGTCACGAGCTCCGTACAAATAGGGAATCGCCGCGTCGATTTGCGAATGGCTATAGTCGCCATAAGCATCCAGACTGCCACCGTACAGGTTCATGAAGCGATAGAGAAACCCTATGCCGTTCGCCGTCATGACCCCGCTCGCAAAATTGATGTACACGGCCTCGTTTCCATAGGTCTTAACGATGCGCTCGAGATTCTGCGCAATCTCGTCGAGTGCCTCATCCCAGCTGACGCGCTCGAACTTTCCTTCTCCGCGCTTGCCAGCACGTTTGAGCGGATAGAGAAGCCTGTCCTCGTGATTAATCCATTCACGAATAGACCTTCCGCGCAGACATGCGCGAAGTTGTCGGGCATCCGAAGGATCCTCGCCTTCGTGGTCGGTATCGACCCACTCCAGCTCTTCGCCTTTCATGTGGAAATTCAGAATACACCGGCCTTCGCAGTTCACGCTGCAGTATCCGAATATGGTACGCGTACCGTCATGCAAGCGAATATCGGAATCGACAAGCTGCTCGGGCTGCACCTTCGCAGCGCTACAGGCTCGTTTGCGCATGACTCGCCCCCCTTTCATCTTCGGGAGAGCACAAGGATACCTTCGCCCTCTTCCTATCGACGACATACCGAACGAAGCGCAGAACGAAATAAAGAGCGAACACTATGCCGCCCGCAACGCAGGTGGCCATCGCATCTCCCGCACCTTTGGTGGCCGAAGGATATAAAACCAGCAGTTCGTGCACGTAGATCAACGCAAAGAACACGTATGCGCTTCGCTGAATTGCCTTCCATGCGTTTGCCTTCATGAGATGCTTCACCTTTTTGAACGAGGTGACGCCCAAAATGATCATAAGGGCGAACAGTACAATGGCAAGAACGAGCGATGCAAGCTGGTTGGCGCTCACAACCGCAACGTTTCGACTGAGCACGCCAAGGTAGGATTCAAGGTAGTTCAGGCAGTGCGCAAACGCCAGAATGCAGGCCATTATGGACAACTCGGCACGAATAGGCCCTATGCGCCTGCGCACTGCCGACTGCTCGGAAAACACGCCGCAGTACATGACGACCGCGAACAACGCCGTCGCCAGCAAGCAACGCTGCACGGTAACCGAAAGGATCCGCAGCACCATGGGGGGAAGGCTGTAAACGATGCCGTAGGCGTACACAATATCGACGGCACACGCAAGCCCGTACCAAAGCCAGGGAACAGCTTTGATTGAATTAGCTGCCACCAGCACGAAAACGCATGTTGCAGCCAAGATGACCGTAAAGTTCATGTTTCGTCCTTATCCGAATCCAGCGACACAGGAACGCCACGCTCCCGTCCAAAGCCCTCTCTTTCAGTAAGCATGGCGTCGCATTCACGCAGAAGGGCATCGTCTTCATCCAGAACGTCCAGAAGGTATTTCGCCCAAACAGCATAAAAGCCGCTCTTGTCGTTTTCGATGACGCGCTGTGCGAACAGGTATGCCCAGCGGCTAAGATGCTGTTCTTTGAACGCCCTTTGCGCTTCGAGCAACCGCCCAACCTGCAAAAGAGCATTACCCACATATGGTACGGTCGCTTTCCGTTCTGGCGTGGGGACGCTTTTCCCCTCCGTTGCACAGACGGCCTTTCCCCCGCTTGCATCAGGCAAAGCGGCGCCGGCCTGCTCAAGCAAGGCAATGCAGCGGTCGCAAAGGTTGCGCAAGAACTCGAACTCAACTCCCACGCCGTCTTCCGGCTCCCTGTTCTTGGCCTTCATCACGTACCCGTAGCGTTCGTAAAACTTGCGGACAGCCATGGTTTCCGCCGTGAACATGCGCGATGTCCCCGAAAGATACGCCGATTCGTGAAGCGGCGCCATCACCTTGCGCGGCCCTAAGAACAGTCGGGCATACTCGGTGCGCGTACGCGTGGCAAAAGCCGAAATATCGTCACAGGCCAAAGCGCTCAATCCCCGATTCAAATCAAGTTCTATCGATCCATCAAGCTCGCAGCCGAACGCAAGCGCCTGCGTAATCATGTGGGTAACGGTTTCTTCCGAAGATTCCTGTTCGAACACGCTGGCAATCAGCCCAAACCTATCGCGCCTGCAGGTCATGACGTCCGCAAGCTTGCACATCTCCTCGTACCCCTCGCCCATGCCGTTCAACTCCTCGTTTCTCCTTGCGAAAGCACAGTCTGCGCAGGGCGAAGATATGGCTTTTCGTCATCAGCCGACCGCATCGATACGCTATCGACCAGCCGCGCATTGGCACGTCCGGCCACACAACTCTCCGCCCTGCGCTCAAAGAGCGAGAACCCCCGCTTCTCGCCGCGAACCTCGCTGCAAACTCCTTCGCCCGTTAGTCTTGTACCGTTGTGGAAGTGCTCAACAGATCAACGGCTGCCGCGAAATAAGTCTGGGCAGCTTCGTTCGAATCGTACACCTCGAAGCCCATCGATTTCGCCGCCAAGTCGGTGATGTCCATCTGCCGCGCATGCGTGTTCGCCGCAACGCACATGTTGTTCACCTGAACGCCGCACCCTGCGCATGCCGTGAGAATATAGTCGGCGTGAACCTCGTCTGCCTCAACGACGCGGCTTATGCCCGACGTAGGCACGCTGCCGATCTCGTAGAACGCGTTCACCAAGCCGCAGCAGAGTGAATCCTGGCGATTATGCTTCATGTCTTCGAACTCGACGCCCGGCACCGCCTTGATGAAATTGCGCGGCTCTTCGTACACGTCAAACCAGCGGCCAAGATGACATGGGTCATGGTAGGTGACTTTGGCATCAATGGACTCGCCTTCCGACAACCTGAGAGCACCGTCTTCAACTAGCTGGTTCAACACCACGATGGAGTGCACGAACTCTATCTCGAACGGAAGACCGTGCGCATCGGCAATGCCTTTGTACAGATGGGCGAACGTGGCAAGACAAGCGGGGCACGGAGTGAGCACCTTTTTGACTCCGGTAGCGTTTATGCGCTTGATGTTTTCCACAACCCGCGTCTCGAAATCGTCTGCATAGCCCCCAAGGAACAGGTAGAACCCGCAGCAAATATCGGCTCCGTTGTCGCTTAAATCAACCGGCTCTATACCGGCCGCGTTCAGCAGATGCACAACGTTTTGGGCGGCGTTCTTCGATATGGTTTGACTCCAGCAGCCAGGCCAGAAACCAATTTCGCCCGTTTTCTGGAAGCGCATGTCTTCAGTGTGCCACCCAAGACCTTCGGCATCAGATCCCCAGAAGTTGCCCGTGTTCAAAACGTTGCCGCGTAATGCCGCCAAACCGGCGTTCGAAAAGCCCTTTGACTTGAAGTAAGGCTTGGCCCCCAGATACTCGTCCGCCATTTTGAGCGAGACCTCGCATGTCTGCTCGCAGCGTTTGCAGGTGGTGCAGATATTGAGCTTGTGCACCATGGGAAGATCGAAGGGAATGTTGCCCTTCGCGTATTCCTTGATGAGATACCACTTGCCGCGCGGCGAGTTGTCCTCCCAAGGATCGGGCAGAAAGACCGTGCATTTACTGCGGCAAAAACCGCAGGCAGCACAAGCGAAGGCGCTTTCCTCCATATTGTTGGGAAGATCGGTAAGCTGTTCGACCTCGTTTTTTCTGCCACCGAGCACGCGCCCCAATGCAGCGCCTATGCCTGCAACGCCACGGGCGGAGCCAATAGCCCGTGCGATAAGCTTCGCAGGCGACTTCTCGTCTAAGGAAACCGGCAGCACCTTGCCAGGGTTCATAATGCCCGCCGGATCGGTCTCGGCCTTAAAAGCCGAAACTTTCTCCAAAAGCGCACGTCCGAAAATCGCCTCGGACTCCGCCGTCAGATACATGCCCGATGCATAGGCGCGTCCGCCAAGCTTCTTGGCAGCTTCCGAAATAACCAGCGAGTTGGCGAACGACATGGTGAAATCGTCCTTGCGTTCGTCGGCCAGAATAAAGCCTATGAGGGCAAAGAGCTCGCTTCCCACAGCCGTGGCCTCGTACACGAACGAATTCTCGAATTTGCCGATCATAACAGCGTCGAATGCGGCAAGGGCGTCTTGGGGAACGAGCACATCCACAGGAATGATGGAAGGCCCGAACTTCTTGCCGCGCAGCGGATAGTAGCGCTCTTCCCATTCGTGCGCAGCTGCTTCGGCACCGTAGTCCTTGGCATCGTAGCGCGCTGCGGCCTCTTCCAAATCTAGGGCCTCGGCAGCCGCGAACACCATCCACTGCTCGGGAAGGGCCGTGCCGGTTGCGCGGTTTTTAAGCGCAACGTAGCTGGGCGGCTGCATGTTCACATGCCACGCGCCTGCAGCAACCGCAGCCCTCGCAAAACCTTCAGCGGCTTCGGCACCCGCGAAGCCGAAAGCGACATACTGCATTTCCACTGCGGACAGAATGCGCCACGTCACCGACGTGACAATGCCGGTTATACCTTCCATAGCGTAGACCAAGTCGAGATCGGCGCCTTCGAACGTACGCACCGATCCGTCGCCGAGCACCGCCGTAACGGCAACAAGGCTGTCGCGCATAGTCTTTTGAGAGCAGCTGCCAATGCCTGCGCCGCCTTGACAAACGAGACCGCCAATAGTGGCCGCAGGCGCACTGGTGGGCATGACGGGCATCATGAAGCCACGGGCGCGCAAGGCGGCGTCAAGATCTTCTATAACCGATGCGGCTTTAGCCGTTGCAGTCATAGCCTGTTCGTCGATCTTGGTAAGCCCGCGCATTCTGTACAGGTCGACGACCACGCCGCCCGATGCGGGAACCGCGCCACCGTAACCAGATGACGCCGATCCGCGGGGAACAAGCGGAATGTTTTCCTTTGCGGCAAAAGCGACCAGTTGGCATAGCTCTTCTTCGGTTTCCGGTTGAACAATCATATCGGGCATGGTGTTGACGAACTTCTTCACCACATCGGGCAATGTGCCCATATCGTGACTGTACACCACGCGCCTCACCTGAGTACGACTTGCCCTGTTCCCGAAAAGTTCCTCAATGGCCTGCAAAGCGTCGTCTTTGCTCATGGCATCTCCTCTCAGATGCGTGTCTTAAGCGCATGCACCCCGCATACGCAATCCGGCATTCCTCATCGAACGAGCCGCCACTTTTCAAAGGCGGCTCGTTGGTTAAACTATGCTCTTGCAGGCTTTACGATATGGGAATGAACCGCGTCGTCGGCTTTGTCGATTCCACTACGAAACCAACGCCTTGCGCAACGCCGCCCTGCGCCTCGTTTTCCTCGACCGTGCCCACAGTGAGCACCTTCACCGGGCATGCCTCCACGCACGCAGGAACATCGCCGGCGTCGAGGCGAGCGGCGCACATGTCACAGCGCAACGTCTTGTTCTCTTCCTCGACATATACCGGATGCGCGTACGGGCATGCCTTGACGCACGACTGGCAACCGATGCACAAATCGTGATCCTGAACCACAATACCGTCATCGCGTTTGGTAAGCGCACCGGCCGGACAAACGGGAACGCACGCGGGTTCTTCGCAGTGGTTGCAGGCAACGGCAATCCACGGCCCTACTGGCTGCTGCTCAAAACTCGTCGCCTTGCGAATTTGCACGTTGTCGGGGCAGCGGTGGCGCATCTGGCATGCGGTCACGCACGTTTGGCAACCGATGCAATATTTCTGATCCAAAAGAAAGCCCATTTGACTTGCCATAAGATATTCCTCCTCGTCTTAAAGAGATCCGCCTGCCAAAGAGGCGGCCTCTAGCTGTTCGGCCTGCTTTCGCGCCATGCGCTCTTACGCCTTGCGCACTTCGACCAAATTCGATTGGAACGTGGTGCCCATGCCGAAGTCGGCCCAATAGCTGGGCGTCGTGGAGTTGACGTTGGTCTTTCCATCCATGAACTTTGGCCACGTGCTCTTCAGAGCCAAAACCGTGCCCGCTGCAACAACATCGGTATCCACAACCATAGCGGCAAGAGAATTGCATACGCCGCGGTCGTTGTACACTTCCACCGCATCGCCGTCGGCTATGCCGCGAGCACTAGCGTCGGCAGAGTTGATGTAGAGCAACGGCTGACCGTGCAGATTACGTATCTTTCCGATGTTGTGCCAATTGCCCCCGCACAGGTTCTTTGATGTTGCCGTCACGAACTGTAGCGGATACTTCGCAAACAGATCGGGGCTTCCGTCGCGGCTTTCCGCATGGGGCGCATATTCCACAACAGGAGGAAGCCCGAGTTCTTTCAGCTGCTCGGAATAGAACTCTATCTTGCCGGAAGGCGTGGCGAACCCGTTCTTAAGCTCGTCGGCATAGGGAACGAAGTCAACAAGCTTGATCCAGTGCTTCTTCTTGAGCGATTCGTACGTCAACCCGTCGCCGTAAATAGGATTGGGGTCGGCCAGAATCTGCTCCATAAGGGCTGGGATGTCGTCATCGAAGCATGCTTCGGTGTAGCCCATGCCCTTCGCGAGCAGGTTCGCCATTTCCACGTTGGTCTTCGCTTCGCCCGCAGGCTCTACCGCCGGCGTGTTGTGGTTCAGATACCAAGCGTGGTAGTCTTGGTGGATGTCTTCGGTCTCCAGAATATCGGTGCAAGGCAGTATGATATCGGCATAATCGACGGTATCGGTATACCACTTATCGGACACGACGACGAACATGTCGTCTCGAGCCAAACCACGACGAATGGGATCGGTGTTAGGCGCACTCACGAGCGGGTTGCCGTTGTATACAAAGCAAGCGCGTGCGGGCTGGCCAGCATAACGTCCCTCTTCGTTCAAAACATCGCCGAAATCGGTAAGGTTGATGATGCGGTACTTGATGTTCGGGTCGAGCTGCGCTTCCGTGGTCACGTACCCGCCGCCGGGAGTGAAGCCGCCAATGAACTCGTTACCCATGGCAATGGCTCCCACGTTCACGCTCCAGTAGCAGGCGGTAAGATGCATGATGCCGCTATGGGCGTCTTTACCGTACTGGCCGGCCAACGCCGGAAGGAACGTGATGGCGCGAACCTTTGAGCCGCCGTTCGAGGCACGACTCATCTGCAGGCCGATCTGGATAATGGAGCTTTCCGCCCCGGCATACAGCTCAGCGAACTGCTCTACCTGCTCGGCCGGAATCTCGCACACTTCCGCAACCTTGTCAACAGGCCATTCGGCCGCTGCAGCCTTCAACTCGTCAAAGCCCATGCAGTACTTCTCAACGTAATCCTTGTTGTAGAGATCTTTTTCCACCATCACGTTGATAACGCCGAGCACAAAGGGAACGTCCGTGCCGCCGCGCAGCTGCACCCACATGTCAGCCCATTCGCAAATGGGAATGCGAACCGGGTTGACAACGGCAATCTTCCCACCGTTTTTGCAAAGATCTTTCAAGAACTTGGTGGTGTGCACCGACGTGGCGGACACGTTAGAACCCCATGATACGTACAGGTCGGTGTTGCCGTACTGCTCGGGATCGAGATCCTTTTCGGCACCCAGCGTGTAAGGAATAGCTGCAACACCTGCGGCTTCGCACATGTTCGGCATGAGGACGGCGGCGCCCATGCGGTACAAAAAGCGAAGCACCGCGCTGAAGAAGCACCCGTTGATGAGGCCGAACGTTCCTGAGAACGTGTACGGCACAATGGCTTCCGAGCCTTCGTTGGCAATGATCTCCTTGAACCGATCGGTAACGGTCTTGACCGCTTCATCCCACGTGATGCGCTCAAACTGAGCGCCGGGGCCTTTCGCCCCCACGCGCTTCATAGGATACAGAATGCGGTCTTCCGAGTAATGGTAGTCAAGGTACGTCTGACCTTTGACGCAAGGGCTACCCGCCGTCCACGGGTTTTCACTGTCGCCGCGAATCTGCACCGCCACGCCATCGATGACCTTCGTGCAGATGCGGCAGGTGTCATAGCAGTTCTTCGGGCAAACGCCATGAACGATCTCGCCCTCCTTGGTTTCCCAGTCATACAGGTATCCGGCGGCGGAAGCCTCTCCCTCTTTCGTGTCGGCGGCCTTCTCCTGTTCCTTGGGTGCGCACCCGGCCAAACCGGAAGCGGCGAGTGTGCCAACTGCCAACCCTTGCAGGAAATGGCGGCGCGTCAATCCCCCTCGGACATGCTTCAGTTCATCGTTAGACATGTGAATCCTCCTCCGTTCACTTCGCTCTCAAAGCCCGTTGAAACACCCTTCACGAGCAATAGCCACTATACGAACTGCCTACCCGAACTTCATCCCGCGAAACAAAGGATTTGCTTTGCAGAATGCCAGAAAGAACCTGCCCGAGCATCCCGTAAAGCACGGTATTCTCTTGTTACACCTTTTTGACAGCTACCGCCAGACGCGGAATTCTCAATCAAGGCAATCTGTCGTATAATCATTTTCAAGAAAAGAATGATTCCCCGTCAAAGGAATTGAGTTTGATAAAACCGATGCTTAAATACCGCGGCGGCAAGCAGCGCGAACTTTCCGAGATAGCCCCGTTCGTGCCAGACAACTACAACCGCTATGTGGAACCCTTTTTCGGAGGGGGTGCCCTATATTTCTTCTTAGAGCCAGAAAGGGCAATAATCAATGACCTGAACGACGGATTGATGAATTTCTATAGAGGAGTCAGAGACGACTTCCCCTCTCTTCAAAGCGAACTCGTTCAGATGCATGACACATACGAAAAGAATCGCAAGGAATTCGAAGCCCTAAAAAGGATGCATCCCGATAACAGGGTGCCGGATGCAAACGAAAGCGAGTACTATCGAATCAGGGATATGTTCAATGGATTAAGCGAGCGGAAGTTTTCTTGGGCAGCTCTATATTTTTACATCAACAAGACAGCATATTCGGGAATGATACGTTATAACAAAAACGGAGAGTACAATGTCCCTTACGGCAGGTACAAGCACCTGAATATCGACGGCATCACCGAAGCGCATTCTGCCCTGCTTAAAAGAAGCGAGGTGATGTCGGGAGACTATCAGGAAGTCTTTAATCTTTGCAAACCCGACGATTTCGTGTTTCTAGATCCTCCGTACGATTGCATCTTTTCCGATTACGGAAACCCCGAGCTCGGCGGTGCGTTTTCTCACGCAGAGCACAAGCGGCTGGCTCAATCGTTTTTCGATCTTCCCTGTAGAGCCTTGCTGGTCATAGGAAAGACAGATTTGACTGAACAGCTGTATGGAAACCATATCGTCCACGAATACGAAAAGTCATATGCTGTGAACATTCGCAACCGATTCAAATCGGAGAGCATGCACATATTGGTGTCGAACCGATAGCAGAAAGCAGTTGCCCATGTCAACAATCAAAGGTAAAACACTCTTCTTCACAACTTCGCCGCGTACGCCTTTGAAGATGCTGCCGGAAATAAAGCTTCTCGCCGACAACTTTTTGAATGAACCCTGGAACAACCAAACCCAAATCTCTTATATGTCGATACTGCTTGACCAAGATTTCTATCAAGGATCCCGAAAACTGAGACAGGGGTCGGGTGACTTGTCGAATCACCCGATTTGCGGTACCGCCATTTGCCGACTCTGGTACCAGCCGAGGCTACTACTCAATCTGAGACGGCAACGTAGTGCCTGGTAGGCGTCGCCCTATTCTCCCAATCAACCCCAGATCCATCAATATTAAAAAAGTTG
>JAEYEL010000129.1 GCA_023403475.1 Actinomycetes bacterium | reverse complement strand
GGCGATTCCATCATGTACGTGCTCATCGGAGCCGACATTCGCCCGAATTGCATCGACGCTTTGCAGAAGCTGGTCGGAAAGATAAAAAACGACCTTGTGGTTGAGCGCGAAATTTACGCGTAAGGCGACATTTCTCAAGCGCGTTGCGGTATTGCCGAAAAGCGGCAAGGCGGGCTGACCTGTATCGTGTTGCCACACGTCCTTGCCGTGCGCGCCTTGCCTCCGTCACTTCGCGCTTTCCTATCGTCACTTCGCGCTTTCCTCATCCCGCACCCCTCCTGCGCAACCACGGCAATCACAGGCAGAAACCTCTTCTGCCTAACACATCGGCAATAGACTGGCTGCAAGTTCGTACAGGCGGTTACCCACGCCGCCTCTTTCCCTTACAGTAGACGCATTCTGTACGGCAGCGCTGCGCCTTACGGCACCGTATGACGGGCGCGTTCGGGAAAGGCGGCATCTTATGGGAAAATTGCAACGCACAAGCATGATCGTGTTCGCTGCGGCGGCCATACTTGGCGTGGGCATGCTTGCCGTAGCGTGGTTCGCATGGCCCCCTCTGCTTCCCTTCGTGCGATGGCTGGCCGACACGGCATGGTTCCCTGCAGTTGAGCTGGCGCTTCTGGGCATTACCGCAGCAGGCCTTGCTGCGGTGCTTATCCGCGCGCTTTCCGCTCCTTCGAAAAAATCGCAGCTTGTGCTCAAACACGAGAACGGAAGTATCGCGTTCACCCAAAACGCCATCCAGTCGGCTGTGAAACACGTCATAGAAACCCATCGCGGACTCACGGTGGACAGCGTGCGTGCGGAAATCAAGGGCGGACGCAACCCACGCCTTAGCGTGCGCGCCAAAATAGACCCCGGCCGCAACGCCGAACTGGGAAGCCTTGGCGCACAGCTACAGGCCGAAGTCGCTGCGGCGCTCAGCGCATTCACCGGATATCCCGTCGAAAGCGTGTGCATCACCTTCGCCGGCAACGCCGACGTGGTAACGCCGGCGTTCACCCAGCATACCGTGAGCAGCCCCCATGATGCGCACCGAACGGGAAAGGAGCGGGCGAAACCGGTGCCCAGCGCTTCTACCGCGCCCGCAGCTGCCAGCGCGCCCGCTGCCCTTGCCGCATTCGACGCCTCCGCCACTCCCACCGCTTCCGTCGCCCGATAAAGGAGGCGCATCATGACGCAACGGATACGAATCATCAAGGGAACGACCCGCGAAACGCCCCGTGCGCAAACGAATGAGGCAAGTCCCAAGTTCACAAGCGCAAACATCGCGCCGTCCGCCCCCGAGGCTCCCCCAACAGCGGCCAGTGCGGAAACGACCTCGAATGCCGCGCCACCCGAAAGCGAGCGAGGCGGCCTCTTTAACGACATGAAGGGGACCTGCGCGGCTTACACAAAAGACCACCGGCATGCAGTATGTTACGGCATCGTCGGCTTCGTAGCTGCCGCGCTCGTCCTCATCATCGGTTTTTGGCCCACGGTGCTGCTCGCGCTGTTCGCCGCCGCAGGCATTGCCATCGGCCGTTATCGCGACGGCGACCAAAAAACGCGCACCGCCTTCAAAAACCTCATCAGCCGCATGCAATAGAGCCACACGCTTACAGCCGCACGCTCACAGCCACACGCTCACAGCCGCACGCACCGCAGCCGCGCGCACGTGTGCGCAACACCTCACGTCAACGAAAAGCCGAAAAAGTGTCAACGAGGCGCCGAAGAAAACAGCGGTCGCTTCTACCGATAAGCACATCAACAAGAGAAAGGATTCGCCATGACCCAAAGCACCCTCGTCAAACAAACACCGGAAACCGTCCTCAATCCGCACGAGGACCCAGACGCGCACGACACCGCCAATCCGCGCTACCTGCTCACTATCGACGAAAGCGTCGTCGAAAAGGTAGCCTCTCTTGCCGCGCAAAAGGTCAACGGCATCATCGATATGAAAGGCAACGTGTTCTCTCTGATTCAAGAGAGCTTTGGTGGCAACGACCAGCGTAAGGGCGTCGATGCCGACGTGGTGGACGACGAAAGCGCCAAGGTGGAGCTTTCCGTTATCTTGGAATACGGAAAATCGGCAACCGAGGTGTTTGAAGAGCTCAAAAAGGTTATCACCGACGATATCAAGAAGATGACCGGCCTCACCGTCACCGACATGACCGTGAATATCGTCGATGTCATGGACAAAGAAGAGTTCGACCAAAAGCGCAGCAATCTTATGGGCACCAGCAACTCTAACGAAGCCGCCATGCCGGCCGAATCGAACTAGCACAAGTCAGCCCGCCAGCGAACCGCCAACTCGGGCGACAAGCAGAAAAGCTGCCGCGAAACATCGCCGCGCGGAACGCGCCCCACCCGCTTGCGTTACAATATGCTACATAACCTAACCGATACCCTCTACGCAACGGAGTTTCCATGGCCAATTTGCTTGACTACCTGGCAACGGAATTCGCCGCTTTCGACGAAAAGCCGTTCAACCCCGTCGATTCAGCGGCGCTTTCGCAGCTGTGCATGGTGCGCGGCGAAGGCATCGTAGCGGCATGGGAAGAGCAACCCGGACGCATCACTGCAAAGCGGGGCATCGGCGCGATAGCGGAACGCGTTCTGCCCCGCAGACAAGCTGGCGCGCACTTCACCGACTTGCTGAAGGCCGAAAACTACGCGAGCATGTTCACCGGACTCGATCCCAAGAACGCAAAGGACAATCTGCTGGCACTTGCCGCAAGCCCGCGCTTCCGCACCATGACCGCGCACGACTATGCGAGCATCTTCGACGAGCAGCGCGAAATCCAGTTCTCCGCCATGACGTTTGTGCAAGGGAGGGAATTCGCCTATGTGGGGTTTCGCGGAACCGACAGCTCTATCGTAGGATGGAAGGAAGACTTCATGATGGCCTACGATTCCCCGGTGCCCGCGCAGGAGCAGGCGCTGCGCTATCTGGAATCCGTGGCACGGCACACGCCGAAGAAGCTCATCGTGGGCGGCCATTCCAAGGGCGGAAACCTTGCAGAATATGCGGCGCTCAAAGCTTCGCCGCAAGTGCAGCAGCGCATCGAGCGCGTGTACGTGCACGACGGCCCTGGCTTCAAAGCGGGAACGTTCACCAAGGCAGACTACGCGCCCATCCTCTCACGCCTGCACAAAACGGTGCCGCAAGATTCCGTCATCGGCCTTCTGCTGGAATCATATGCGCCGCTCCATGTGGTGCACAGCACCGAAAAAGGCATCGGGCAACACAGCATCTTCTCGTGGGACGTGGAGGGCGACGACTTCGTCTATGAGAAAAGACTCACCGGCAACGCGCGAGCGGCCTCCGACATCATGCATGAGTGGCTCGCTCGCTACGACAACGAGGAACGCAAGCAGCTCGTGTCTGCCATCTTCCACGCCATCGAGGCATCGGGCGCGCAAGATGCGCTCGATCTGCTCTCCGGTGGGCCGCGCACCGCAACCCTTTTGATCGAGGCCGCCCGCAACACCAACGGAACCGACCGCGACACCCTTCTTTCCGCCGCCACCGCCTTCGCCGAAACCGCCGCAGCCCACCTTGGCAAAAGCGTCTCCTCCCACCTTGGCAAAACCGTCGCCGCCACATAAACTCCGTTTGCAGCGCTGCAGAAGGCGGGCTACAATATTTGCGATAGACGAGGCAGCGGGAGTTAGGTGTGGCACCGGTTTTTTCCAAACAGCGCGCGACCGTGATCGGTGTTACGGCCATTGGGTTTTGGGCGTTCATGGTCAGCACCATGCGCCTGACCACGGAATATTTCGGAACGCTTCTGGGAGCGGGAATTCTCTACACTATAGCATCTGCCGCCCTATGGGTGGTAAGACGACCGCGCAACATCAGAAGCTTCCCGAAGAAATACCTCGTTATAGGCACAGTCCTCGTGGCTTTCGTGGAAATAGCAACCAGCCAGGCGGTAGGGCTTGCCGCCAACGAGATACAAACCATCGAGGTGGGCATCGTGAACTACCTGTGGCCCACCTTCACCGTTCTGCTCACCGTTGCCAGCACAAGGGGAAGCAAGCCATCGTGGCTCATCGTTCCCGGAACGCTCCTCGCCACCGGCGGCGTTATTTGCGCGCTGGGAGGCGACGCGGGGCTAAGCATTTCCGCCGTAGCCGCGAACCTCTCCGACAATCCGCTGCCTTACGGCCTTATTTTCATGGCAGCCGTCACATGGGCATGCTATTCCGTGTTCACGCCTCGCATCGCCGAAGGATGCGACGGGCTGGCGGTGTTCTTCACGGCAACCGCCCTCGCCCTGTGGGTGCTCTTCTTCGCCAACGGCGCGCCGTTGCCTGAAAACAACCCCGGGCTGCTCGGCATCTTCACCGCCGTCTTTGCCGCCCTTGCCCTCGCGGCCGGTTACGCGTGCTGGAACATCGGCATCATCTACGGCAACATGAATGTCATGGCCTGCGCCTCGTATGCAACGCCCATCCTATCGACGCTGGTGAGCGTTGTTTTGCTGCACGCGACGCTCTCCGCGCCCTTCTGGTTCGGCGCCGTCGCCGTGGTCATAGGATCGCTGACCAGCTGGCTTGCTACCGACGGAAGGCATCTGCTGCAAAGAAAGGATGCCATTAGGCGTGTGCCTTTGCCACCAAAAGAAGAATGCCATTAGGTGCGTCCCTTTGGCTTTTGGCACTCTTTGGAACTTCGCCCTTTGGCACCCTTTGACTCGGACGGTTAATCCATGAAGTATCCTACGCCGCCTTCGAAGATGGGTTGGTAGAGATTGCCGGGGACGTTTTTGTAGAGTCCTGCGCCGCTGCGTTCACTGTGGCCCATTTTGCCGAAGATGCGACCATCGGGGCTGGTGATGCCTTCGATTGCCCACACCGAACCGTTGGGGTTCGCATCCAGGCTCATCGACGGCGCACCGGCTTCATCAACGTACTGCGTGGCAATTTGACCAGCGACCTTCATCTGCGAAAGCAGCTGCTCGCCAGCCACGAAACGACCTTCGCCATGGCTTATGGCAACGGTATGCACATCGCCCACCTCGCAGCGCGAAAGCCACGGCGACAAGCCGGAAGCCACGCGCGTGCGCACCAGCTTGCTCTGGTGGCGGCCGATGTTGTTGAACGTGAGCGTGGGACACCTCTCATCCATGGGGCGAATGTCGCCGAACGGCACCAGGCCCAACTTCACCAGCGCCTGAAAGCCATTGCAAATGCCCAGCATAAGGCCGTCGCGATTCTGCAGCAAGTCGCGCACCGCCTCGGTCACCGCAGGCGAACGGAAAAACGCCGTGATGAACTTCGCCGACCCGTCGGGTTCGTCGCCACCGGAGAAACCGCCGGGAATCATGATAATCTGGCTGTTCTTAATGGCCGCCACCAACGCGTCGGTGCTTTCGGCAACCGCCTGAGGCGTCAGATTGTTGATGACGAGCGTTTCCGCAACAGCACCTGCACGCTCGAACGCACGAGCCGTGTCGTATTCGCAGTTCGTTCCCGGAAAGACGGGGATTATCACGCGCGGACGTGCGGGTGCGCCGCTATAGGTGAGAGGCAAAGCGTCGCGGAAATCGACGTTGGGAACGGACGTGTGCGTCGCACCCGCCGCATCCGCTGCACCCTGCGAATCCTCGCCCGCAACAGCCGCATCGCGATATGGATACACCACCTCAAGAGCGCCTTCCCACGCATCCTGCAACTCGGCAAGGTCGATTGTCTCGCCGCATGCCGCGAACTCGTACGCCTTAGTGGTCGCGCCCGCCTCGCGAATGCGCATCGCCTCGGTATGTACGGGAATGCGCGCGCCATCGGCCAGCTCGACCACGAACGAACCGTACGCAGACGCGAAAAGCTCGTGTTCGGGAGCCTCATCGTCAAGCGCAAAGCCAATGCCGTTGCCCACGCACATCTTGAACAGGGCTTCCGCCGCGCCGCCGTAACCCAGCGCCGAAACCGCCAGCGCCCCGCCCGACTCTATAAGCATCTCCACTACGCTAAAACATTCAAGCAGGCCTTCCGCATTGGGACGCCCGTCTTCGCCGTACTCGACAGGCTCGACGAAAACAACCCGATGGCCAGCCCCCTTGAACTCGGGCGACATCACGCGGTCGACCTCGCCCAACGCCGTCGCAAAACTCACGAGCGTTGGCGGCACGTCCAAATCCTCGAAGGAACCGGACATCGAATCCTTGCCGCCAATCGAGCCGATCTCCAAATCAAGCTGCGCCATGAGCGCGCCGAGCACAGCAGCCATCGGCTTTCCCCAACGGTCGGCCTCGCCGCGCAATCGCTCGAAATACTCCTGGAACGTCAGGTACGCTTCCTCGTGGTCGAAACCTGCGGCCACCAGCCGAGCAACGCTTTCCACCACCGCAAGGTAAGAACCCGCAAACGGGTTCGCCTCGGTCAAATAGGGGTTGAAACCCCATGCCATGCC
>JAEYEL010000128.1 GCA_023403475.1 Actinomycetes bacterium | reverse complement strand
TCGCGCTACGCGCATCCAACCTGACAGAAGGGCTGCATGGCGCTTGAAGCATGGCTCCTGTCGAACGCCCAGCACGGAGCGCGGCTGTTGCCGCAGAAGCCGCATGACGCTTGAAGCGGGCGAGCCGAAGAAGACCCGGTATCCGCCGATAAGGAAAAGACTAGGCAACTCTCGCTCCTCCGCACGCAGCGTAATGGAACAGCAGATGGGCGTTGTTGCGAAGGAACCCCTCGAACGATTTTTTCTCCTCTGGCGAGAAACGCCCCTCCCAAGCCGTCCAAGTGTAGGACGGAAGCTCGCAACGAGCCGAATCGAATCCGTCATCCGTAGGTCGCTCGAAATGAACGACAACCTTGTCGATACCGTTTTCGGAAAGCAACTCGGAGTGCACTACCTCAGTGCCGTCCTCGAATGTCATGTACGGATACATCATCGCCGTATCGCCCGCCTTCAGCTCGCATTCTGATGTGCCGATAGTTTATCACAGCTTCGAAGACAGCAGCCCCGAAACCCCATCGCCCCATTCTTTAAAGCACCGTTTCCTCGTAGGACAAACAGCTTGGCTTGTGCAGCTCGACGAACCTTTCAGGGGAGATGGCGGGCACGGGGGAAAGCGCGAAGCCCTTCTCGTTGCGCGTGACGATGAATCCATCCCGCTGCGCCGTGCCGCGTAGGCGATGAGCGCGTCTCGTAGTCCGGCATTGCGCTTTCGAACCACGCTTGATATCGAGACTCCCTTTGGCACCCTTAAGGTAAAACCGCTTGTTCTACGATGGTGGCTATGGCGGGATAGAACTTCCGCTTCGCACCTGCACGGATGTCGGCGGCAAGCCGCACAATGAAGCTTGCCGGATGCTCCCGCCGAAACGCATCGGCATCGCGACGGATAGCTTCTGCGCGCTCGATGTCCCCCGCCTCCCACGCATTGGCCTCAGCAGATGCCATCATGGCAAGAAACTCCAGCTCAATGGCTATATGGTCGGCGAAGTCAACGAAATGTTCGGGCATTTCGTAGCCATGCTCGCCATAAAAGGCCACCACTTCCCGCTCGGACGGGCCGCGAAGCCTGCCACGCTCGTCGTCGCCGCATGGGGTTTTGTAGAACGACTCGTACGGCACGGCAAGCAACTTGCCAGGACCCACGAAAAGCCTGTTGTAGTCGGTTTCCAGCATAAGCCGAGCATCGTTTTCCCGCTTGCCCTGGGTTTCTTCCTGAAACGCGTGCAACGCCGCAAGGGCGTCTTGCACATCGGCGCCTGGGTGTTCCGCAAGAATGCCGCCGAACCGGGAGGCCAGCATCCCGCTTTGAACCTCTTGGGCAAGCTCCATAGTGGGCTGCAGCAGACAGCGCGAAGCCAGCGCCGTCAGTGCGGCATCGGCGCGAGCGTATGCCGCGTTCTTTTCCATAGACATGTCAAGCCTCCCCACTTGAAAGGGGCTGCGGCGCAAGCACGCGTCGCCACGCCACAGCCCTATCCTATACGATACTATGCAATACGTTACCGAGCTACTTTACCGAGCGCCAATAATACACGTTGGGGCCGGTTCCCTCTTCCGCAAGCAGCTGCTCGCACTCGTTTTCCGCAACTATCTTGGCAATAGCGGAATTCGGATCGTCCAAATCGCCCACGGTGATGGCGCGGTTCAGACAGCACAGCTGGCACATGGTGGTTTCCACGCCGTTGGAAAGACGGTGTATGCACAGCTCGCACTTGTCGATGACGTTCGCCTCCTTGTCCAAGCTGCGTGCGTTGTAGGGGCACGCCTTGGCGCAGGTCTCGCAGCCGATGCAGGTTTCCTTATCGACCACCACAACGCCGTCGTCGCGCTTGCTGCTGGCCCCGGTCGGGCACACCGCGACGCAAGGCGGCTCATCGCAATGCTGGCAGGGCGTTGGACGCCACAAGAACGTAACGTTGGGATAGGTTCCCGAAGGGGCGTCGAGCGTGGTTGTGCCCTCGTCGTTGTACACGGGGATGCGCGCTATGCCCTCGGCCACGTGGTTTTCCATCTTGCAGCTGACCGTGCAGGTTCTGCATCCGATGCAGCGATGAAGGTTGATGGCGAATCCGTATTTAGTCATGGCCAGCCTCCTTATGCCTTCTCAATCTGAACCAAGTTGTCGTAGGGCGCGAAGTTCGTTTCGAAGATGGCGTCCTGAGCAGGGTTGAGCTCCATTTGCAGAAGATCGCGGTAGTGGGTGTTATCCACGAAGTCGCGAGACCACCAGCCCTGCCGCTGATTGACGCAGCCAGGCTTGATCTCTTCGGTCACGAGCGCCTTCACCTTGTATTCGCCGCGGTCGTTGAACACGCGCACCACGTCTCCCGTCGCAATGCCGCGATCGTTTGCGTCGGCGGTGGAAATCTCTATCCACGGCTCGGGAGCGACCTCGCGAATCCACTGCAGGTTGACATGCTGGCTGTGCGTGGTGTACACCGTGCGGACATTCATGAACACCAAGGGGTACTGGGCGGCCTTCTCGCTGCGGGCCGATTCGTAAGGCTCGTAGTGCACGGCCACTTCCTCGCCAAAATCGGTAAGCGAATCGGTGTATATTTCCAGCTTGCCGGAAGGCGTTTGGAAGCGCTGGCTCACGAAGGGAATATAGGGGTCGGCGAAGTTGGCGCGCACGACCTGCTTTTCTTTCAGCTCATCGAAGTCGATGGTGTTGAACTCCGGTGCTATGTTGCCCTCGATGGTGAACTTGCGCTGCCATTCCTCTATGTCGTACTTCCACGCGGTGTCTTTCAGGATGCCGAAGCGCTCGGCCAGCATCTGACCAATCTGATAGTCGGTCTTCGATTCGTACATCTGCGAAATAACCTGCTTGCGCGCCTGCACGTAGAAGTTCGACCACGCGGTGATGATCTCGAAGGGCTCTTCGTAGTACGAGCAGATGGGAAGAACCAAATCGGACATGTTGGCACCGTCGTTCATCATTTGCTCGGAGGTGATGATGAAATCGAGCTGCGGCAGCGTCTCGTTCACCATCTTGTTGCCTTCCGGAGACTGAGTTCCCCAACCGTAGTTGTTGAACCAGACGAGCTTGACCGGGTAGGGTTCTTGCTTGGCAACCAAGCTCATCCACTGCGTGCCGGGCATGGGAGTTGCCGCGTGACCTTCGTAGGGCGAGGTGCCTGTGACGGAGAAAAGGATGCGCATAAGACCGCCACCCGCCCAGTTGACGTTGGCATACTGCTTGCCAACGTTGCCGGTGATGGCCGCCATCTGAATGGCCGCGCGGGTGGGAAGATGCCCGTTCCAGTAGCGGTTCGTTCCCTGGCTTATCTGAATCTTGGCAGGCGTTTCCTCAACGTAGATGCGCGCCAGCTCGACGATGTCGTCGGCGGGGACATCGCAGATGGAACTTGCGTATTCGGGAGTGTATTGCTGCACGGAATCGACGATGACCTGGAAGGCCGGAACCACGCTGTGCTCCGTTCCATCGACGGTCACCGAATAGGAGCCGGTGATGGCCGCGGTTTTCGGAACCTCGCAGGAGGCGGGAACCTCGCCGGAAACGGTGACGGAAGGATACGCGGGCTTCAGGCCGTCGTCAAGCGGTGCCACTTCGGCGGCGGCGTTTTTCGCCTCATCCCATACCAAGTACTTCCCGCCGCTCATGACGAGCTTATGCGTGGCGGAATCCACGAGGAAGGCGCCGTTGGTGGTAGAGCGGATGTAATCTTTGTCGATGGCGTCTTTGTCGATGATGTACTTCATCATGCTCAGCATAAGAGCGGCATCGGTGCCGGGACGGATGGGAATCCACCAGTCGGCCTTTGCCGCCGTGCGCGAGCAGCGCGGGTCAACGACGATGACGCGCGCGCCGGCTTCCTGCGCATCGAAGACGAAATGCATTTCCTGCTTGTTGGTTTCGGCGTAGTTGCAGCCGAACATGATGATGCTCTTCGAACCCAGCATGTCGTCCCAACCGGCGGAGTCCTGCTGAATACCCATAGTGGGAATCCAGCCCATGTTGCAGGCAAGGTCGCCCATGATGCCGAAGTTGGTAAGCTGGGTGCCGTCGTAGGTGTTGGCCATCATGGCTGAGAAGCACTGCGGCACGATGCCGTAGTTTCCCACCATGGTTATCCATGCGTTGGCGGTTGAGCCGTAGTTTTCCATGTTGTAGGTCATCTTCTCGTAGATAAGGTCGATGGCCTGCTCCCACGTGATGCGCTCCCATTCGCCGGCGCCGCGCTCCGTGCCGTCCACGCGTTTCATGGGGTACTTCACGCGGTCGGGCGAATAAACGCGCTGCATGGCGTTGGAAATGCCGCACAAACAGATGCGGTTGTAGCTGGTATCGGGAAAATCGGCAGGCTCCACCTTGATGATGGTGTCATCTTTCACATAGGCGTTGATGCCGCAGCTGCCCACGCAGTTCGGCGCGCAGGTGCACCGCCCGATGCTATCGTATTCGGGCTGAGCTTGGCCCACCGCCTCGGCTGCCGGCTTTTCCTGTTCTTCCTTCGATTTCGGGGAACAGGCAACGAGCACCTGCGGCAAAGCGACCGCAGCGGCGGCCGCCCCCGAAATCTTAAGGAACGAACGACGATCGGTGACCAAAGACGGTGCAGCTTTGTTCTGGCGATTGTCTAGCTTTGTGGCCATATCTTTCCTCCTCTTCGTCTCGCCTGGAAAGCGAGCGAACCCCCAACGGGAGAGACTCCCTTACGCTTCTCCCAAGTTCCCTCGCCCGCTCTTATTATTGAAAGGAGGAACACGCCGCGCAAGAACTTTGCGGTTTATTCGATTTTCTGGAATGACAGGGCGAATGCGCCCTTGCTGCAGCTGGCACCTCCCAAAGAAGGTGCCAAAAGGGGTGCCAAAAGGACATGCCTTTTGGCACCCCGAGAAATCGCTGATCGTTCGCGGTACCCCTACAGCAAGCGCAGGTTCACTTCTTTCAGCTGACGGCCGGTCACAGCGCTAGGGGCGCCGGTCATGGGGTCGCTCGCGCTGCTGGTTTTGGGGAATGCGATAACGTCGCGAATGGACGATTTGCCCGCAAGCAGCATGATCAAGCGGTCGAGGCCGAGCGCGATACCGCCGTGCGGGGGAGCACCCAGTTCAAGTGCGTGGATAAGATGCCCGAACTTCGCGTCTATCTCTTCATCGGTAAGGCCGCACACGCGCAAAACGCGGCGCTGCTCTTCCGCATTGTGGATACGGATGGTGCCGCCGCCCACTTCGAAACCGTCCATAACCAGGTCGTAACTGTAGCTGCCGCATTCGAGCGGGGCTGTTTCTATTTTGCCCAAATCCTCTTCGAGCACATGTGTGAACGGATGATGCTCGGCGGCGTATTTCTTCTCGTCCTCGTCGTAATGGAACATGGGGAAATCGACGATCCACAGAAGGGAATGGCCCTCACGTGGAACATCCAGCGCATCGGCCATGTGCAGACGCAAAGCCGAAAGTACGGCATTCGCAATCGCAGGCTTATCGGCTGCGAACAGCACCAAGTCGCCCGGTTCTGCGCCCAAAGCCTCCTTCATCTTGGCATAGGTTTCGTCATCGAAGAACTTGATGATGGGGCTTTTGCCTTTAAGCTCCGCATCGGTGCCGGTGTAGGCGATCCACGCCATCCCCTTCGCGCCGTTTGCGGAAGCGATGTCGGCCAGCTTCTCTATCTCGCCGCGGCTCCAATCGCCCGCGCCCTTCACGTTTACAGCCTTCACCACGCCGCCGGCTTCCACGGCCTTCGCGAACACACCGAAACCGCAGCCGCGAACGATGTCGGTAAGGTTCACGAGCAGCATATCGAAGCGCACGTCGGGGCGGTCGCAGCCGTAGTGCTCCATAGCGTCTTTATAAGTCATGCGCCGAAGCGGGAAGGCATGCTCGACGCCGGCGGTTTTCAGAACCTCGGCCATAACGCCTTCCATCATGTCCATGACGTCTTCGCCTTGAACGAACGACATCTCGATGTCCACCTGCGTGAACTCGGGCTGACGGTCGGCACGCAGGTCTTCGTCGCGGAAGCACCGCGCAATCTGGTAGTAGCGCTCGACACCGGCCACCATGAGCATCTGCTTGAACTGCTGGGGGCTTTGGGGCAGCGCATAGAACTTGCCGGGGTTCGGACGGCTGGGAACAATATAGTCGCGTGCGCCTTCGGGCGTGGAATTCGCGAGAATGGGCGTTTCCACCTCGATGAAGCCCCTCTCGTCAAGCGCACGGCGCATGGCCTGCGCAACGTTGTGGCGCAGAAGCAACGACTGGTACATTTCGGGGCGGCGAATGTCAAGGTAGCGCCACTTCATGCGCGTGGTCTCGTCGGTCTCTATGCCGTCTTCGATAGAGAACGGCGGGGTCACGCTGGTGTTGAGCACTTTCACGTCGCTGGCCAGCACTTCGATCTCACCTGTGACCATATTGGGGTTCACGGCGTCTTCCCCGCGCTCACGCACGCGACCCGCCACGCGCAAAACGTACTCGCGGCCCAAATGTTCGGCAGTGTGGAAATCTTCCTCGGTGACGCAGTCGGGATCAACCACCACCTGCGTGTAGCCTTCACGGTCACGCAGATCGCAGAAGATGAGCCCGCCGTGATCGCGGTTGTGCCACGCCCACCCGGTGAGAACCACTTCGCGCCCCACATCTTTGCGGCGCAGCTCGCCACAGGTGGCGGTGTGCATGCAGTATTCGTTTTTGAAATCGGCCATGACGCTTATCCTTGCTTCTTGCTTCTTGCAATGTGGTATGCTCGCCTGCCGCCTCGGCACAATCGCTAACGCGAGGGCTTCCTTATGCCCGCTTGCCCGCACGTTGAACGCCTTCAGGCACAGGTCGTTGCTCAAACTGGACTATTGTACCCGCTTGTTGCACCAACCCGCCCCCACAGCCGTTCATTTCATGCAAAAGTAACGGAAAGCGGCCAGACGACCGGCAGAAGCAGGGGCAAAGGCTGAGCGATTTGTACGCAGCACGTTCGCGCGCAACGTCAGAATTCCGTATCCAAGTACACGCAATTGACGCCGTTGCTGAGGCAAACACTCTGAAGCTCTTTGTCGAGCGTGAAAAGCGTCGCCCCTTCCCGACGGGCCAAGACGAAGTACAGCATGTCGGAAACGGAACGGTCGAGCCGTATGGCTTCGACCAGCGCCTCGCGCATGAGCGCCTGCACATCGGTGAGCTCGTCCACCAAGCTCATTGCCTTCGCAACGTACTCGAGCGCGTCGGCACGAGTCGTTTCCCCCATGCGCTGGTATTCCCTGAAAGCTTCGCACACCTCCACAGAAAGCAGATCGTGGCTGATAACCTTTTCCCCACTCAAAAGCAGCTGCGCCAAAGCAAGACCCTCCGGAGTTCGGCTCACCATGCCGACGGCAGCGCTGGCATCGAGTACGATCATCATTCCACCTCCGCTCTCTTTTTGCTCTCCTTGTCGCTTTCGTTACCGGCAAGGCCGCAGCTCTCGAGAACGTGGCGGCCTCGTTTGCCGCGAGACCGCTTGACCAACTCCGCCGCACTCGGGCAGTCGCCCGCATCGCCAAGTTTTGGCAGCACTCCCATCTCCGCAAGCAGAGCCTCGCGCCTTCCGATGCGAGACTTGCAGGCGCTTTCCGTCTCGAAATCGATGACCTGTGATGCACGACCGAGGCGATGGAGCTTGTTCCCATCCCAATAATGGGACTCGCTACGTGCGTTCAGCCCCTCTTCGACAAGCGCTACCACCTGTTGGGCAATGCTGCGATGCTCAAGCGCTGCACACGCCTTCAATCGCTCATACAAATCGTCAGGGAACTCCCTCACCTGCAAAGCCGGCACACCAACCTCCTTCTTCTTCGGCCATCCCGGCCAATAAAACTAGCGTCGTCCGAAATCCCTATCCAGATAGACGCAGTCAACGCCATTGCTCAGGCACAAGTTCTGCAGCTTCTTGCCAAGGGTAAACAAGGTCGCCCCGTTTCGCTGCGCAAGAAGATAGTAGAACAAATCGTAGGCGGAATGGTCTAGCTTAACCGATTCAAGCATAACCTCCTCCCATCCATCCTCCTCCTGAAATTCATCTACAAGCCCACTAGCAGCTCTTCCAAGCCTAAGGGAATCAGAGCGTCCAACACGCCCGCCCCGCAAATACTTCCCCATCACGTTTGCCAGTTCATAAGTGAAGAAACAAGGTGCTATCGACTTCTCATCGTCGCCGATCAAGCAAGCAAGCGCATTACCATATTCCGTTCCGCGAGCCATTTCGACTGCAGCATTACAATCAAAGACAATCATCTCGAAGACTTTCGTCATAAGGCAAACCAAGGATATCGCTTATCTGGCGATCACGCTCTATCCGCACTTCGCGAAGAATTTCGACTGCACTTGGCATATCTGCCGGATACCTCCATTTATTTTCCTCGATGCTCTCAAAAAGTTCTTTTCTCTTTTTAATACGAGCAGCGCGTTCGGCAGCAGAATCGAAATCTACTATGTGAGCAATCGGATCCGAAGACCGTTGCAAAACGCAATCGCCAACTGGCACCGAACGCTCGAAAGGAAATGCAGTTCCCGCAGAGTCGTAACCCTTAAAGGCGAGACTCTTCGCTTTCTCATGCGGCATCTCAAAGTACGTTTTCTCCTGTAGGACAGGCATATCCTCTCCCCTTCTCTTACTGATCTATTTGCATGTATTATAACGTTTTTTTACATGTATATCAAGAATGAAATCAATACTAGATTACTGAATAAATGCTATTTGCATGCAGCTGAAGGTGCCTGCAGAGGATATTCGAGAAGCATTCGAGAGCCGCGCCCTCAACGCTTACGGCTCTCACTGTTGCAAAGAACATGCTCCGGCACGTCTTCCAACGACACCAGCTGCTCCTCGTGGGTTTCCATGTTGCGAAGGGTTGTTTTGCCGGCAGCGAGTTCGTTAGGACCAAGAACCGCCACGTAGCGCGCACCCAGCTTGTCAGCGAGCTTGAACTGGCTTTTCAAGCTGCGCCCTTGGTGGTCCATGTCGGCGGAAAGGCCGGCGTGCCGGCATGCCTGCAAAAGCGAGAAGGCCGATGCGCGCTGCTCGGGCGCGACGCATGCCGCGAACACGTCGCACTTCCTTGCCTCGGGCAATTCCACACCTGCGGCCTCAAGCGCCAGCAGGCAGCGCTCGTAACCCAAAGCGAAACCCAAGCCTGGCGTGGGACGCCCTCCCACTTCTTCGGCCAGCTTATCGTAGCGACCACCGCCGCCGATAGCATTCTGGCTTCCCAAACCGTCTACCACCTGCACTTCGAACACCGTGCGTGTATAGTAGTCGAGGCCGCGTACAAGAGCAGGATCTTCCGCATACGCCACGCCAGCGCTGCAAAGCAGCGCCCTCACGGTCTCGTAATGTTTCCGGCAATCGTCGCACAAGTGGTCGGTTATCTTCGGCGCATCTTCCATAACGTGCACGCAATCGGGGTTTTTGCAGTCGAAGGCGCGCAGCGGATTCAGCTCGGCGCGCGTGCGGCACGTCTCGCAGAGTTCGTCGTCGTGCTCGCGCAAATAGGCAAGAACCAGGTCGCGATACGCAGGCCGGCACTTGTCGCACCCCATGGAGTTCAGCAGCAGGCGCATGGACTTGCGCGGAATGCCTACCGCTTCATAGAATTGCATGAGCATGATGATGGCCTCGGCGTCAACCGTAGGCTCTTCCGCGCCCAAACATTCGATGCCCACTTGGTTGAACTGGCGAAGGCGCCCCTTCTGCGGACGCTCCGCGCGGAACATAGGGCCTGCGTACATGAGCTTCACCGGCGCTGCCCCCTGCGGCACCATATCGTGCTGCACCACCGCACGCACCACGCCGGCCGTTCCCTCGGGACGCAGCGACAGGCGGCTTTTGCTCTTCACCGTGCCGCCGGCAAGCAGCTTCTTCAAATTCTCGCCCGAAAGCGCCGTGAACATTTCCTTCGACACCACGTCGGTGGCCTCACCGATGCCGCGCACGAAAAGCTCGGTCTGCTCGAACAGGGGCGTCTCGATGAGCGCATAGCCGAAACGACCGAACACCTCTGCCGCCGTGCGTTTGAACTGCGCCCAGAAAGCCGCCTCGTCGGGCAGCATGTCACGTGTTCCTTCGGGTGCCTGAATAGCCATGGGTTTTCCTCGTCTTCGCCGATTTTTCCGTTTCCGCGAGGGCTTTTTTGCAGCCTTCGCTTTTGTTCGGAAGACATTTTAGCGCAGAAGCGGCTTAATCAGGCCAACTCGACGATATGAGAACAGACGGAAGCCCCAACGCCTGCATCGCAGCGGCAACCAACGAGCACAAGAACCCCGCCGCATACAGCAATGCGGAAAGCGGCGAGCCAAGGTAGATGTCTTTGATGCCCAGATACAGCAGCGTGAGCCTATCCCAACGACACTACCGATTCGCCTATTTCTGCGCCGGCAAGTCCACCGTTTCGAGCATTTCTATCAGGTCGCGCTTCTTGTGGATGTCGAGTTTGGCGTAAATGCGCTTGGTGTGGGTTCTGATGGTGTTTTCCGAAACGATCAGTTCCTGCGCGATACTCGCTACCGTATAGCCGCGCGCAACGTATTCCATGACTTCGGTTTCGCGCGCGCTCAAACGGTAGCGAAGACGCAGCGCTTGGGCCTGCTTGGACAAACGGTCGGTGATAAGCGGCGCTTCGTCTTGCCCCTGCAAAAGCGTGGCTTGCGAAACGAAGCGATCATGGCCGTCTTCTCGCTTGTCGTCCCCTTCGGCAGCAGACTTATCCATCGAAGGCGTTTTCCCGAAAAGAACCTGATCATCTGGCAGTTCATCGTCTGATAGGACGTGCTTTAAGCTTGCGGCGCGCCGTGCGCTAACACCCTCGGGCAACGAAGCATCGCCCAACATGACAAGCTCGACGTTCTCTGCTGGCTGCGGGGTTGTTCCGAATCCTCCCTGCCCCACGAAGAGCATAACCCCCAGAAGATACAACGATACAAGAGATGCTATCACCACCGGGGCTATGCCGATAACACTCAACTGCCAGGAAAGCGCTCCGGCAAGAAATCCCACTTCATGCATGGTATACACAACCCCGCCAAAGAATCCGTAAATGAATACCGGATTGATTCCCCTATCTCTTGACGCTTGGGCGCATTGAATCATCATGAGCGTAATGCCCACGCTGTACGCGGCGTACAGAACCGCAGCCTGCCAGCGCGCGTACTCGAGCGGCAGAAGCGGCAGAAGCAGAAACGACGTCATGGCGAACGGGAACACTATGCGATAAATGCTCACCACGTTGAATTGCAAACCGCGCGTCTTCCAGAAAACGAGCACGAGAACGGCCGCCACGAACGACGCCGCCATGGAAAGCAAATTCACAAGAGACCCCACTTGGGGCTGTTCTATGGCAAGCGAGCGCATGATGCCCGCGCAAAAACCGATCACGCCCACGCAGAAGGCGCTTCGCCAATAGTCTTTCAGCGCCGCATGGTACACATAAGGATTCTCGTGAGGAACGTCCTCGAACATGGGCTGGTCAAGGCGAATCTCGCGACTTTTCAACACGATGGCAAGCGCGAACAACGGCAAAAACACGATGGGAATGAGAAACGAGGTAACAGCCCGGGGAATAGCGTACAATCCGAAATAGAGCACGGCTCCATAGATAGTGCCCCGAATGAGATCGAGATTGCCCGCATCGGTTTCCGCACTCGCGAACAGACGCTGCCACAGCATGTAGAAGCCCGCCGAGCCCAACCCCAAAAGCGCGCCGCCGGCAATGAAGAGCGGCAACGCCCACCGGCTCGCATACATGGCAAATATCAGGCAGCACCATCCCAGAAAATAGGGAACGCTCGCAAACATCACAAGGAAGCGGCGTGTGGGCCCTGGAAAATAGTATACGCCGACCGCGCTCGCAAAGTAGCACAGCGAAAACACGAGCGACTGCGCCAGGAAGAACCAGAAGATGATTTCGGGCGTCTGAAAATCCATGGGCAAAAACGGAAACACGCCGCCCCACACACCTGCAGCGTTGATGGCAAGAAACAGAGCATATCCCATCGAAGCCGTATTCGGTTTCAGAAGATACGCCACCGATTTCCAGCTCACCATTTCTCCCATCCCAAGCATGTTACAAGCTTTCCCGGGTTGAAAAGACCCCAGCAAAACCCGAAGAACCGCCGAAAGAGTATAGCAAGACGCGCGCAGTATCTAAGATGAGATTTCCACAGTGTCACATATTTGTCATAAACATCGCTTTGAGCTGGGAAAATACTGATTCACACGTTTCATGTGACACGGAAAGACTACCCGCATGCTACAGTGCGCACCGCGCAGGATGCCTCTTGGCGAGAATCCCATAGCAAGAGGCACCATGCGGGCTGCATATGGGACCGGTAGCCCGCAAGCGATGACAAGCGCGTGCGAACCCTCCCGCACGCCGCTTCGAACCTTCTGCGCACGAAAGGCAAGAGGAGAAGAGTCGACCAAGAAAGGGGAGTGACATGTCAGAGAATCTGAACGTCACCCGACGCACTTTCGTGAAGGCAACAGGTGCCCTCGGAGCACTGGCAGCCGTCGGCGGCACTGCTGTGACAAGCTCTCTGTTCGGATCTGCCGTGCCTAACGCGCATGCGGAAGCCGAGGAGAAGATAGTCTGGACCCATTGCGCTGTGAACTGCGGCTGCTGCTGCGTATGGAAGTGCCACGTCAAAGATGGCGAGATAACCTACATCGAGTCCGAGAACACCGGATCGGGCGATTTCAAAGACCCCCAGATGCGCGCCTGCCTGCGCGGTCGCTCCGCGCGCCGCTGGCTGCAAAGCGCCGAGCGCCTGAACTACCCGATGAAGCGCACGGGAAAACGCGGCGAAGGCAAATTCGAGCGTATCACCTGGGAAGAAGCCCTCGACACCATCGCCAGCGAAATGAAGCGCATCCGCAAAACGTACGGCGACGAATCGATGTATCTGCAGTATGCGTCCGGCGTGACGATGGGCGTGTGGGGTTCGAGTCCGGTTGGGCGTCTGCTGAACCTGACCGGCGGCTACCTGACATACTACGGAACATACAGCAACGGACAGCTGATGAGGTCTTCCTACTACACCTACGGCGAAGCGGGCGGATACGGAAGCAACTTCCACACGCTGCAAGACAACGAGCTGGTCGTCATGTTCGGCAGCAGCCCCGTTGAAACGCGCATGGGTGGCACCGGTCAGGGCAATTCGCTCGTGTACGCACGCGAGACGCACAACCTGCGCATCATCAACATAGACCCGCGCATGAACGACACGGCATGCGGCCCGAACACCGAATGGATTCCCATTCGCACCGGCACCGATGCCGCCCTGTGCGCAGCCCTTTCCTACGAAATCATCAACAACGGATGGGCCGACGAGGAATTCCTGCACAAATACTGCATCGGCTACGACGAGGAAACGCTTCCTGATTCTGCAAAGGGGAAGAACGCCTCGTACAAAGACTACATCATGGGTACCGGCTACGACAAAGTGGCGAAGACCCCAGCTTGGGCCGCAAAGATCACACAGGTTCCCGAGCACCGCATCATCGATTTGGCACGCGAAATGCATGAAGCGAATCCGGTGTTCATCACGCAAGGCTACGGCTCGCAGCGCCATTCCAACGGCGAAGCCACAGGCAGAGCCATTATGGTGCTTCCCCAGCTGCTCGGGCAAATCGGCAAGCCCGGCATGAACGACGGCCGCAGAGAGAACAAAATCGGCTTTGGCATGGCCGGATTCCCGTCGGGCACGAACAGCGTGAAAACGCAGATTCCGTTTTTCATGTGGTACAAGGCCATTGACAAGCCCGAAGAGATGACCAACCTGAATTCCGGCATCCAAAAGGCCGAGAAGCTGCAAAACGGCATCAAGTTCATGTTCAACTACGCTGGCAACGCCTTGACCAACCAGCACTCCGACATCAACAGCACCCACGAGATTTTGATCGACGAGACCAAGTGCGAGTTCATCGTCTGCTGCGATGTGTTCATGACAGACTCCTGCAAGTACGCCGATATCCTGCTCCCCGATCTGACCAGTCAAGAGCAACTGAGCTTGGTAGGCGCACCCTACAACGACAACCTCAAGGCCATCATCTACGGCCAGCCGGTCTACGAGCCGAAGTTCGAGCGTCGCGGCATCTACGAGGTGTGCGCCGACTTGGCGCAGCGTCTGGGCGTGTACGACGAGTTCACCGACAGAGGCAAGACGCGCGAGGACTGGACGAAGAAGCTCTACGAGGACTTCCGCGCGAAGAACCCCCAGATTCCCACATGGGAAGAAGGCTTGGAAATGGGCTTCTACAAAGAAGAGCGCGTCGGCGAGTTGATCGCCCACCAGAAGTTCATCGAGGATCCCGAGACGAACCCGCTCAAGACCCCTTCCGGCAAGATCGAGATTTATTCTGAAGCGCTTGCAACCATCCGCGACACGTGGGATCTTGAAGAGGGAACAGTCGAACCCATTCCTTTCTTCGATCCGGGCTTCGAGAGTTATCGGGATTTGAGCGATCAATATCCGCTGCTCATTCAAGGGTTCCATTGCAAGGCGCATACACACTCTTCCTATGCGAACAACCAAATCGTTCAGGAAGCAGCACCTCATTTCGCTTGGATGAACCCCAAGGATGCGCAAGAGCGCGGCATCAGCGACGGCGACACCGTGAAGGTCTACAATGACCGCGGCGAGATTCGCATCGTGGCGAAAGTGACCCCGCGCACCATGCCCGGCCATGTATTCATTCCGCAAGGTTCATGGCACGATGCCGACATGTCGGGCGACCGCGTAGACTACGGCGGATGCATCAACACGCTGACCATTGCGAAACCCACTCCCTTGGGCAAATGCAACCCGCAGCATAGCAATGTCGGCCAGGTCGAGAAAGCGTAAAGGGGGCACTAGACATGACACAGAAGGCATTTTTCTTCCATGGACAGCGTTGCACCGGCTGCAAGACCTGTCAATTGGCATGCGCGGACTACCACGATCTGAGCAAAGAGTTCTGGTACCGCCGCGTATACGAGGTATGCAACGGCGAATGGAAACAGGACGGCGACGGCTGCTGGACGGCCAACACGTTCGCCTATTACACATCGCTGGCGTGCAACCATTGCGACCATCCGGCCTGCACCGAGGTCTGCCCGACGACTGCGATGCACAAAGATCCCGAAACCGGACTTGTTTCCGTTGACGAGGACAAATGCATCGGCTGCGGGTACTGCCACATGGCCTGCCCGTACAACGCGCCGCGCGTCGACCGCGCGAAAGGCCACAGCGTGAAATGCAACGGATGCGCCGAGCGCGTGGCCGAGGGCAAGCTGCCCATTTGCGTGGAAGCGTGCCCCATGCACGCGCTTGACTTCGGCGATGTGGACGAAATGAAGAAGAAGGGCGAGCAGGCGAGTTTCGCCCCGCTTCCCGATGCTTCGTACACGTCCCCGAACCTGTTCGCCGTAAAGCCGGCGAACGCTCTTTCCGCCGACGACAAGAGCGGCAAGATTGCAAATACCTTGGAGGTGATGTAGCATGCAGTTTTCCGTTGCCGAACTGCCCTTGGCGCTGTTCACCACGCTGGCTCCGCTGGGAGCGGGCGCTTTCATCGCACTTGCATGCGCGTTCTTCACAACAACGTTTTCCGATGAGCAGCTGAAAAAGATCGATCATGCGAGCATCATTCCGCTTGCCGTGGTCATCATCGGTTTTGTCTGCGCGTTCTTCCATCTGGCAAACCCGCTGAACGCCGCCGGCGTGTTCATGGGCGCAGGAAGTCCCCTGTCCAACGAGGTTATCGTCGGCTGTGTGTTCACCGTGATTGCCATCGTGTATGTAGCTTTGGCGTGTGCGGGCAAACTTTCGGTTGGCGCCCGTAAAGGACTTGCAGCCGTCGTCGCTGTGCTTGCAGTGCTGTTCGCGCTGTTCACAGGCTTGGCATATACGATAAGAACCATCGCCTCGTGGAACACGCCGCTCGTTGCCGTGCAAATGCTGGGCTTGTGCCTTGCGGGTGGTGCCGCGATGGGGATGCTCGTGCTTGCCGTGGCCGGTGCGCAAAGCGGCGCGAGCAAGGGTTCTTTCAGGGTAGCGATTGCCGCCCTCGCCGTAGCCGGCACCGCACTTGCCATTGTAGGCCTTGCCGGTCAGCTTGCGCTGGTATCGGGCATAGAGACTGCCGTTGCCTCGGGAAGCGCCCTCGTGAGCGGTGCGCTTGCGCCGACCGTTTTAGGTCTGCTGCTCATTGCCGCTTCCGCCGCATGCACGGTGTTCGCCGGACGCAAGCAAGCGACTGCGGGCGTTGCCGTAGCGCTTGCCGTGATTGGCATCTTCCTCTGCCGCATGGCTTTTTACGCCGTACAGCTTTCCGTGGGAATCTACTTCGGCTAGTTCCGCAACGCCGCCCAATCCTGCAAGCCGAAGCAACGGCCGGTTCGTCGCAAAGACGAACCGGCCCCGCAGAAACCGGCTGATTTCGGAAAGCCGACCATTCCCTTCCAAACGCCCCGCTCGATTCCGTCCTATAGGCAACGAGCGGGGCTTTGCGCTATTATGTACCCAACAAGAGAGGAGACAGACGTGAACAACAGCGACAACATGCTCGAGACGATTGCGTTTGCAGGAGAAACGCTCGCCCCATTTTTCCTAGAAGACCCCGAAACAGGCAACGCGAAGGCATCCTTCGACGCGCTCGCGGCACTTGATGCGAGCGAAGCAGCGCACGAGTGGCCCTTCGCCGATGAGGAAGAGGCGCG
Source organism: Actinomycetes bacterium (assembly GCA_023403475.1). GTDB lineage: Bacteria > Actinomycetota > Coriobacteriia > Coriobacteriales > Eggerthellaceae > CAJFUR01. Next base: position 21,609 of record JAEYEL010000128.1, on the reverse strand, counting down.
CTCGGCGCTCTCTCTTATGGTGGACGCCCTGAAAAACGGACGGGACGGTAACCTTACATGGGAATACCGCCGTCTGTTCATTGGCCCGGCAGCGCTGCCCGCTCCCCCTTGGGGGTCGGTGTATACCGACCGCGAATGCGTCATATTCGGAGATGCCACAATCAAGCTGCGCGTATGGATGCGCGAACACGGCATCGCTCGCACAAACGACGAGAAAACGCCCGAAGACCACATCGGGCTCATGCTGGCGCTCATGGCCCATCTTGCGCGCACCCAACCCGTCTGTCTTGACGATTATCTGCAAAACCATTTCCTCACTTGGGCTCCTCACTATCTGGCAGAGCTGGAAAAAGCGGCAGAGCACCCGTTCTATCAAGGCCTTGCGCAACTCACGCGCGCAACGATCGAGGGCGTTCAGGAAGCACGCGCGCTCGTTGTCACCCTTCCGCGCTTCTACCGATAAGGAACGCCATGTCCGCAGGATTCGCCAACGCGCTTTCGGAAATCACGCTTGTTCTGTTCACGACCCTTGCCCCCTCGGGCGCGGTTGCGTTCTTTCTCATGTCGATCCCCCTCATCAGAGGCGGTCTTGACCGCGAAACGCACGTCCGCATAGACAAGGCGCTCGCCATTCCGCTTGTCGCATCGCTCGCGGGGCTGGTTGCCTCGGCAACGCATCTCGGCAATCCGGCGAACGCACTCTACGTGCTTACGGGCGTGGGCAGAAGCCCCCTTTCCAACGAGGTTGTCTGCGCAGTGACGTTCCTTACATTTGCCGGCGTGTACTGGCTGTACTCCTTTGCGCTGAACCCGCGTCGGGGCTTGCAACGTGCACTTACCGTATGCTCGTGCATAAGCGCCATAGCATTCGTAACTGCAGTGGCGTTCGCGTATTCCGCGCATACCATCATCTCGTGGGATACGGTTTTCTCGCCGTTGACTCTTTGGCTGAACGCGCTTTCCGGCGGACCCCTTCTGGCTATCGTCGGCTTGAGGGTCGCCCGCTGGAAGTCTGCGGGAAACCGCTACGAGCAAGCGATGCTCGTATTTTCCCTAGGGGCGCTCATCGCATGCCTTGTTGCGTATGTGCTTCAAGGCGCCGCCCTCAAAAGCATCGAGAACTCATGGACGACAGCAGCTCAGCTGGTACCGGGATATGCAGGAGCCGTGATTGCGTTTGCCCTGCTTGCAGCCTGCGGCATCGCGCTTGACGCGCCGACTCTCTTCAAGCGCAGCAAAACGCCCGCACCACGCAAAGAGACGACGATTTCGATCCTGCGGGCAAGCATCGCCTGCTCCTTGACGCTTGCAGGCATCTTCGTCATGCGCTTCACGTTTTACATGATGCATATGACCACAGGTATAAGCTTCTAGCAGTACCTGAAGCAGGCAACGCAAGTTCACTTGAATCAATGGGGCTCGACGATATGAGAGCAGACGGGCGCCTCGAGGGCGCCAAGGACCGAGCCACAGGCTGAACCGACGAGCGCCCGGCGATTTGTCCGGGCGCCCTTTTGCCGGAATGCGAAGCTTTCCCCCGCTTCGCTCGATGCGTTGCCCTAAAGCTGCCTTAAAGCTACCCTAAAATGGCGGCTAGGTCTTCTTCGGGAGTGCTGACAGGACGGATGCCGTAGTTCTCAACGAGGAACGAAAGCACGTTCGGCGAGACGAACGCGGGAAGCGACGGGCCAAGGTAGATGTCTTTGATGCCCAAATACAATAGCGTGAGCAGGATGCACACCGCCTTCTGCTCGTACCACGAAAGCACCATGGAAAGCGGCAGATCGTTCACGCCGCACCCGAACGCATCGGCAAGGGCGAGCGCTATTTGGATAGCACCGTACGCGTCGTTGCACTGCCCCACGTCGAGCAGGCGCGGAATGCCGCCGATATCCCCCAGATCAAGGTCGTTGAAGCGATACTTTCCGCAGGCCAACGTGAGAATGACCGTATCCTTCGGCGTCTGCTTGACGAAATCGGTGTAGTAGCTGCGGCCCATGCGTGCGCCGTCGCAGCCGCCCACGAGGAAGAAGTGCCTGATGTCCCCGGCTTTCACCGCGTCAATCACGGCTCCGGCAACGCCGAGCACCGCATCACGGCCGAACCCCGTGGTCATGGTCGCGCCTCCGTTCAGACCCTCGAACTGGCGGTCTTCCGCAAAGCCACCCAGCTCAAGGGCTTTCTCTATGACCGGCGTGAAATCTTTGTCGTCGCCGATGTGCGCAGCGCCCGGAAACGACACCTGAGCCGTGGTGAACACGCGGTCTGCATAGGTGCCGCGCGGAGGCATGAGGCAGTTCGTGGTGAACAGAATGGGCGCAGGCAGATTGTCGAATTCCTTTTGCTGGTTCTGCCACGCCGTGCCGAAGTTTCCCTTGAGATGCGCGTATTTGCGCAGTTCGGGATACGCGTGGCCGGGCAGCATCTCACCGTGCGTGTAGATGTTTATGCCCTTGCCCTCCGTCTGCTCGAGAAGCAGCTTCAGATCGTGCAGGTCGTGGCCGGTCACCACGATGAAGGGGCCGGCCTCCACCTTGCAGGGCACCGTGTTCGGCGCGGGCGCACCGTAGGTTTCGGTGTTCGCCTTGTCGAGCAGCGCCATGCAGGTCAGATTGATCTCGCCCGCCTTCAGTACAAGCGGCAAAAGCTCGTCCATGCCCCAATCCTCGGCAAGAGCCGCCATGCCCTCGTACATGCCGGCCATAATGGCCGGATCGTCGTAGCCGAGCACATGGGCATGGTGCGCGTAGGCGGCAACGCCGCGCCACCCGAACAGAATGAGCGACTTGAGCGAGCGAACGTCTTCGTCGGCCTCCCACACCGTGCGCATGTCCAGTTCGGGCGCAGGTTCGCCTGCGGCAAGCAAGTCGCGCTCGCGCCGCACCCGCGCAAGGATAGCACCGATGGCCGCATCGTCGAACGCCACGTTGGTCACGCACGCGAACATGCCGTCGAGCATGGCCTCATCTTGCTCGGTCGAAGTTTTCCTGCCCTTCGCTGCGCGGGCAAGGGAAACCAGAGCGCCGGTCAGCTCGTCTTGCAGACCTGCGGTTTCCGCTTGCTTCCCGCACACGCCGGCCTTCCCGGTGCAGGCCGTGGTGCGCGCCGTTTGCTCGCACTGGAAGCAGAACATCTGGGTATTGTCCATGGTGTTGCCTTTCTCGTCTGGCGGTCGATCCAACAGCTGCGTTGAACTTACGCCCAACATCATCGCTTCCGACGCACGAAAAAGCGGTTGTTGAAACAACGAAAATGAGAATTGACGGAAATGTCATCCGAACATACCACCCAAGCTCCTGTCGCCAAACATATCGCCCAGCGCGCGATCACTCAGGCACCCGGCGTGCATCGCCTGCGCGATTGCGCCCTACATCCATGGCAGAGCAGACGCCCGGCATGCGCCGCCAAACGACCCCGCTAGCCGACAGGCGCGTTGAACCAGTTGTCAAGGAGGTTCGCCAAGTACTCTTCGGAAAGGTAAACCGGCAGAAGGCGCTTGGTGCGCTCGGTCTTAAGCTCGCGGGCAGGGTCGTTGTACTCCACGACCGCGTTGCAGCTCCACGTGATGGCAAGCAGGCAGGTCATCTTCACGTAGGCGGAAAGACGCTCCTCGAAGCGACCCTGCGAGAAGCGCCCGCCAACCGCACGCCAATAGTCGCCGACGAACTTCTCGCGCTCCGCCGCATTCAGCACGTAGTCGGTATCCCAAATGGTGCTGGTGGGGCTCAAGAAATAGGCCACGTCTTGCGCAACTTCGCCCAAAACGGGCTTTTCCCAGTCGATGAGGCTTCCTGTATCCTTTTCTTCGGGAATAAGAAACTGCGAGGCCAAAGGCTCGGTGTTCAGGATGTGCGCATCGTCGTGCGCGTCATGCGGCGTCTCGAGCGCGCGTTTTGCATGAGCGAAGAACTCGTCTACATAGCCGGTCACCATGGGGTCGGCGTAAGGCGACGCGAGGTAGTTGCGATAAAACGCATTGCACACGTTGAAATATGCTTGCAGCGGATCGTCCGCCCGCTTGATGGGACAGTCGCAGGCGGGCTCCACCGCATGGACGTCGGCCATTATGCGTGCCGCTTCCTCCATGGCGGCCGCATTGCCGTAATCGAGCCATGTCCCTTGGCGAAACTCGATGACCATAACCCCGCGGGGAATGCGCCGCTTCGTGTCGTCCACGAAGAAGACGCGCGGCACCCGCATGCTCGGCTCGAGCGCTTTGAGCGCAGACGCCTCGTAGGCAACCTGGTGCTCGTTGCCCGTCTGAGTGCCCAAGTTGACGCGGAGCACGCGCTTCAAATCGCGCCCGTCGGCAAGCAGCAAGAAGTTGACGTTGTGCTCCCCCGACCCCAAAGGCACCGCTTCCAAACAGGAGCTTTCACCCAGCCCCAACGCCGTACGCAGCTCTGCGTTTCCCTTAATGAAGAAGTCGGCAAGCTTCACGTGTTTTTCAGAGAACATACCCTTTGCTTTCTCCCGAAAACCTGCTATCATACGAGGTGCGATGCCCCGCTAACCCGGGCGGCGTCGTGGTTTGAGATTACCCGGCGTGCCGTGCAAAGCTAGCCGGGTTTTTCTTTTTCCAAAACGCCGTTCACCACCTCCTTTGGCGAAAACTCAGCGCCGAGCGACCTTAACCTTTCGGCTAGCGCTTGACGAGATCGACTATGCCGATAACCACCGCGAACACCGCGCAAAGCGCGATAACAGTCTGAGCGTCCATAAGCCGCACCTCCTTTCGGAGACGCCGCCCAAGGCAGCGAAACACCGCTAGAAGGATTATAGACCAAAAGAAAACATAGCGAAGAAATCGCGACGAAGATCTGCCAAGACGGCGGGTGCATCGCGCGCAAGGGAATCGGCTTTCCACCACCTCCCGAACGAGGACGCGAAGAACAGCAGACCCCCTTCCCTGCTCCGGCGAACGAGCCGCAGGCCGTGGCCATATACGCCATAGCCATGGAAGCCGCAGCCTTCGTCATGCTATGGCGAGCACTGGGCAGAGCCGAATTTACGCGGTAGATTTCAATTAAACACTCGGTAAACTGGAACTGAAAACTTGCATTTGCAACCATCGCAGCAAGAGCCGCACCCCCTTTCAGAGATGCCGCCTAAAGCAGCGAAACGCCGCAGAGAAACTATGCGACAACAGGCGAACTGCAGGAGAAATACCTATCGGGGCATTTCTCCTTAAGAACGTTGCATACAGCGTCGAAGGCTTCATCGCCCATCTGAAATCGCGACAACCACGTTAACCCCTTAATGAACACCAGCTCGGCAGTCTCATACACTGCGGGGATATCCTCGTAGCGCTTCGTGCGCACCTGCTTCACAGATGACTGCGCACCAAACGAAACCGTAACGGAACCCCCCGAAAAATAGATGTTGAATACACGCCTTGTGCCGGATCTCGTTGATGTGAACTCAGATTCCATCAGACGCTCGAAACGATTGGTTGCATATGCTTCTGCCCGCATCGCCATGCCAAAGGATGCCAGGCCTGCAGCCAGCAGAACAACACCCATAGCCAGTATGATTTTGGCAAAAATGGACGCAGGGTTAATGATCATGGGAGCAACGAATAGCACGGCAACGAGGCACAGGACAAGGCCTCCTATGAGAGCCCGCTTTCGCGTACGCGCAACTATTTTTCCGAGCGCCTCTTCCTGAAAATACTCAAGATAGAAACCCTTGAACAAGTCGACGTCCTTGTTCACGTTTGTTGAAGAGCCATAACAAAACTCCAATAAGGTTGGTTCGTCATGCTTCCCGTTCACACGTCCCTCCATCACTTGCTTCCCGCAAAGTAAGATTATACCGAACATTCAACGGGGCAAGCCGCACGCAAGGCTCGCCCCGTTCTTGATCGCTTTCAGCAGCGCAGTTCGCCGTTAGAGCCTAGCTAGTCTGCGGCACGAGCAGCGCCCAGCGGGTCTTGCCGTCCATCTTCGCCGCCAGCTCGCCCACCTCGCCCGAATACATGCACCACGCCTGGCAGTGCTGCACGCACATGGGCATCTTGCCGGCGTCCGTGCGCTCCGCGCACATGTCGCACGCCTTGGTGAGCACGGGCAGCCACGACCACTCCCAGCGGCCCTCGCCCCTCGGCTCGCCCGAGTACTCGAAAGGTCCGGTCTCGGTCAGCTTGATGCCGAACTCGCCCTCGGGAAGACCCAGGTGCTTCTTGCAGGCCACCTCGCAGGAGTGGCATCCGGTGCAGTACTCGTAGTTTACGAGGATCCCTTTCGTCATTGCATTTCCCCCTTAGCTGATACCGCACGGCGGAATCTCGCGGAAGCCGCCTTTTTCCAGAATTTGTTCGCCCGGCAACGTGTCGCCTTCCTGCACTTTGTAAATGCGACCGACAATGCTCTTGAACGGAGCACCGATGCCGCCCTCGCCCGTTTCGTAGGAATAGGTGAGATTGTTGATGTTGCAATCGAACGACCCGAAAAGACTCGGTGCGTTGCCGTCTCCCTCGGGGAACCACCAGCCATGCTCGGCAATCAAATACTGCGGCTGCAGCGCAGGATTGATCTTGACGCACTGCTTGCAGCGGCCAACGTGATTCTCGATCCAAATCCACTCGCCGTCTACCAGGCCGTACTCTTCGGCTGTTTGCTTCGAAACCTGCACATAGGGAACCGGGTGGAACTCGCGCATGGTCTTTTGCTGGCGATTCTCGCTGTGGAAGAACTCGTAGGAGCGGCTGCCGTTGATGATGGTGAACGGGTACTTCTTGCGATACTCCTCGTCAGTGGTCCACTTGGCCTGCGCTACGCTCTCGTAATGCTTCGGCCACGGATCGATTCCCCACGCCTGGTAGGTGGGCGCAATCAGCTCGATGCGGCCGGACGGAGTGGCGAAACCCGGCGTGCCGTCGGCGCGCAGCATGCCCTTGGCGTACTTCTCGTAGGTGTCGTTGAACGCGTCGTACTCATAGCCGCCCTGCTTGACCAAATCCATGAACGTACCCTTGCCGTTGTGCTTGCGGTAGAACTCGGTATGGGCGTCTTCCACCACATCGGCGCCAGCCTTGTTGCGGCCTGCGGTTTTCAGACCGGAACCATCTTCGTTGATCAGATTGAAGCCGGTGTCCAGATAGTCCTGGATGAAGTGGTCGATGTCGGGCCAGCGCTTGTTGAACAGCTCCGGGTTCAAACGGTTGCCCAGCCACACGATAACCTCTTCGTCGGACTTGCACTCGCCGTAAGACGTGACCGCCTTCATCGCGCGCAAGGGTTGCCACCATACGCGCATGGAGTCGCGCTCGATGCTCATCTTCAGAGGCAAAAGAACGTCCGCGAACGCCGCTGCCGTGGGAGTCATGTACGGATCGGCCACCACGATGAATTCGAAGTTGCTGATGTTTCGATACACGCGCGCCGCATCCAAACCGTTGCAGGTATAGGTGTTCGACCCCTGCACCCAGAGCATCTTCATGGGATAAGGCTTCTGCGTCTCCATGGCATAGCCCATAGCGTCGCAGTCGGCCATGCCGATGAACGGCTCGGCCTTGGGCTCCTTGCCCTGAAGCTGCTGCAACGTCTTGTACGTACATTTCTTGGCGCTGGCCACCGGGTCGGCGTACATGCTGGCGGTAGCGTAGCCAGGATTGATCTCGAACGCGTTGCGAACCAACAGGTTGGTGCCCGGGCGATCGACGTTTCCGCAGATGGCCATAAGATCGCACACCGCTATGCAGGCGTGCATGGAGTCCACTTGCGTGTCGAACGGCAAGCCCCATTGGATGGCGCCGCGCGGAGCGTTGGCGTACATGCGAGCCGAGGCGGCGATAATTTCGGCATCGACGCCCGTCACCTTCGCCGCCCACTCGGGCGTGTAGCCCAGGTTGTCGTTGTTCTCGCTCGGCGTTTCCAAATACGTTTTCAGCTCGTTGTAGTAAGCGCACCAGTAGTCGACGAACTCGTGGTCGATCAAATCCTCCTGAGTGATAACGTAGAGCCAGGCCAGAGCTATGCACAGGTCGGTACCCGGACGCAGATCGATCCAATAGGCAGCACGGGCGCCCCACCAGGTGAGCACCGGGTCGACCGAGATGATCTTCGTGCCCATCTGCACGCACTGTACCAGCCAATGGCCAATGTAGCCGTCGGCGTTCGAGCGCAGCGGCTCGCAGCCCCACACCACCAAAACGTCGGGGTTCGTCCATTCGGCGTTGTTGTAGCGATCGGGGTGTCCCATGGAGGCGTCTACAATGGGAAAGTCGCCCATAGGGGCCGCCGTGCCGCACACGCGCGGCAAATAGCACGAATAGCCGGAAAACCCGATGGCGCCCACATTCGGCGTGCGCAGGCACGCACCGCCCAAAAACGGCACTTGATAGTTGATGTTGCGTCCCGTGCCGTGGTTCACCATGATGGATTCGCGGCCAAGTCCCGCCTCGTCGATGTTGACCTTGATCCAGTCCTCAATGATGTCGAGCGCCTCGTCCCACGTGATGCGCTCGAACGCATCCACGTTCCCGCGATCTTCGCGCGCACGCTTCATGGGATATTTCAAGCGATCGGGATAGTTCGTCGCCTCGGGCAAGTTCAAACAGCGCATGCAGAGCTTGCCGTTCGTGCATGGGTCGAGTGGGTCGCCCTCGACCTTCACCAGCTTGTTGTCTTTCGTGTAGGCCAGAATGCCGCACGAATCGTGACACCCCGGGGCGGAATAATTGTACGTTCTGGTAACGGTGTAGCCGTCCTCTTCCCACTGCCATTCCCCTTCATGGTAAGCAGCGCGGTCAATCCCATCCAGAAACTCCTGATAATCTGCCATGTTCCCACTTCCTCTCAAGTCTCGTCGAATAGCGCAAGAACAACTTGAAAAGTCACGGGTCTTTGCTCCCGCCCTTGTGAACCTCAAGCATAGCTCCCCCTACAAACACACGATTAAAGTCCCCACGCTCCCACGATAAACGGAGTCCAGAACGCATCGAACACGATGAGCACAAGAGCCGGCACGATGCCCGCCTTGAACATGTCGCCGAACTTGAAGTATCCGTAGGCATACGAATACATGTTGAGCGGGTTGATGGGCAAAAGGAAATTCCCGCCGAAAGCGAACAGAATCGCCAGCGGCGCCACCGTGGGAGAAACGCCCATCTGCGAGCAGAACCCCACCAGCACCGGCACGAACAGCGACTCCCACACCCCGTTTACCGGACACAAGGTGAACACGCCATAAGCGAACAGCAGATACAGCAGCAGCGCAATGGGAAACGCAAGCGAGAACATGCCCGTTGCCGAAACCAGCGAACCGATGAATTCGATCACGCCGGTTTTCGCCATAAGCGAGCTCATGGAAAACACCGAGCCCACCATGAGCAGCACCACCCACGGAACCGATTCCTGATACTGCCTCCACGTGAGCAACCGCACACCGGGCAAAAACGCAACGACAAGACCGAACAGCGCGACGACGGTCACGTTCAGCACGGGAATCCAATTCCCGGCAATCCACAACACGGGAAGCACGACGGCAAATGCGAGCGCCTTCTTCTCCTGTCCGGTCGTTTTGCCGCCTTCCTCCGTCTGCGCGATGATTTCATCTATCTGGCTCTTCGAGAAATGCTCGGGAGGAAACACCTTCACAAGCGAAAGCCAGCACACGGGCAGAATGAACAGCGTCACCGGAACGCCCACCTTCATCCAGTCGAGAAACCCAATGCTCAAACCGGAGATCTGCAGCACGCTCATATTGTTCGGCCCGCCGGCAAGTGTGGCGAAACCGCCCACAATCGAGCCGTACAGAAGGCCAATAAACAGGCATTTCGCAAAATTGCTTTCGCGGGGCCTGCAGCCAAGCGCATCCACCACGCCTTTGGCGAACCCCAAAAACATCAGCACGACCGCAGTGTCGGACATAATGCTCGAGAGCAATGCCGAAGCGGCCATGAACGCAAGGACGACAAGATTCGAACGACCACGTGTGCGCTTCATAAGGAACACGATGAGTCGCTTGCCGTAACTGGTCTGGCCGATAACGGCCGCAAAGGAAAACATCGCAAGCAGATAGAACATCGTGGGTGTCGAGAACCCCGCAAACGCCTCCCCTATAGGCGCGATGCCAAAAACAACCACCAGAGTCAACGCGAGAAGACCCGTAATGCCAACCGGCAACGACTCGCAAATCCACAGAATCGCGGCCATGCCGAAAATCCCCAGCATCAGAACACCCTCGCGCGGCAAAACGTCCGACCCGGGAATGCAGCACGCCGCAACAAGAGCCAGAGCAGCCGCAACGATTCCGACGTTTTGCTTCTTCAACACGCTTGAAGACATAAGAGAGCCAGCCTTTCTGTTCCCCCTGACGAGGCTCGTCTGTCATGCACTTTCTTTACGCCGAGTGCGCGGCGAGCCCGCGCCGCGCACTCTTGCAACGCAACGCCTTAGTCCTCCCAGACAAGCTTCTTCGCGGTTGCACGCGCCAGCACGATAGCCACCAGAGCAACTGCAGCCAAACCGGCGCCCAGTACCATAATCGAGTCGAAGGAGCCCGTGGTCTCGCCCACGAACGCAATGAGCGAGGTGGCGAACGCACCCAGGAAGTTCGCGATGCCGTAGGCCGTCGAGTAAATCTTCGAGTGGTCCTTCGCGCCGAACAGCTCGCGAATCACCAGCGGGATGACCATCTTCATGTTCGCGCTCTCAAAGCCGATGAGGAAGCACGATGCCAAAACGATGGCCTCGACGTTATGGAAGAACAGCAAACCCAGAAAGCCCACGAAAATCATGACGAGCGTTACGATGTTGGTCTTGATGGCACCCAGTTTGTCGATAATCCAACCAATGACCGGCATGAAGAACTTCGCGGCCGTCGTGAACGAAATCATGGTAGCGCCGAACATCAGCGCCCAGTCTTTCCCGTGCAGGGCAACATAGCCCCAAGCATCGGACTGCGCAATGTTCGACCAGTTGCTCTTGAAACCGCCCATGTTGCACATAGCGCCAGCAGCGATAACGGCAGCCACGAACGCCACTGACATAAGAGCCTTCTTATAGGGAACGCCGGGGCCGGTTTCCTCTTCCTTCGTCTCGGCCGCCTCGCCTTCAGCGTAGCCGAACGGCACAAGGCCCAAATCCTCGGGACGGAAGCGCACCACGAACAGCGTCCAGGGAAGAATCATAACCGCAGCCACCACGGCCAGCACCAGATAGGCGCTACGCCAGCCAACAGAGGAGATAACCGCAGCGATAACCGGGTTCAAAATCGCCGACAAAATGGCAAGCAGCATACCGTACAAGCCAACGGCAAAGCCCGTGCGCTTCTGGAACCAGTTGGAAATGAAAATGGGCGCACCTATGATGAAGATGCCCGATCCACCAATGCCGTACAGCAAGCCGGCAAGCCACCATTGCCACGTTGCCTGCCCGAAGCTCAACTGGGCATAGCCTAAGATAACAATAAGACCCATGGCCGTAAGCAGAATGCGCGAATCGATCTTCGGGAACAAACGACCGGCAACGGGAGCCGCAAACGTCAACGTTATGGTGCAGACCGTCATCATAAGCGCAATGGCGCTAACGGGCGAGCCGATGCCGTCGGAAACGGCCTTGAAGAAGTTCGTTCCCCCAATAAGGATAAGCTCAATTGAACCTGCCGAAATAAATGCCCATGCAACAACTATGAGCCATGGGTATACCTTTTGCTTCATTCCATCCTCCTATAGTAGTTGACGCCCTATGTTGCGCATGCTTTTTCGCAAGCCCCCTTTCAACAAAAGCATGCAAACCGGATATATCCACCGGAAAAGAGCGTGACAGGCGCAACATCTTACCACCCACCGCGCTCTTTCCGAAAGTGGCCACGTTCCGTTTAAGCTGTTCTCGGCGTTAAAAGCGCCCAGCGCGTCTTGCCGTCGATCTTCTTCGCCAGCTCGTCAATCTCTCCCGTATACATGCACCACGCTTGGCAGTGCTGCACGCACATGGGCATCTTGCCCACCTCCGTACGCTCCGCGCACATATCGCATGCCTTGGTGAGCACGGGTAGCCACGACCACTCCCAGCGGTCCTCGCCTTCTTTTCCCTCGTAGGCCCACGGACCGGTTTCGGTCAGCTTGATGCCGAACTCGCCCTCGGGCAGACCCAGGTGCTTCTTGCAGGCAACCTCGCACGAGTGACATCCGGTGCAGTATTCGTAGTTGACCAGGATTCCTTTCACGGAATGCCTCCTTTCCCGCCATAACGGCGGTCAAGCGCGATGCAGAAAGATGCTTGCGCGCTCCGCCCGCATCGCGCGTTACTCTCGCCTTGTCTAATCGACTTTGCTCCCATGCATGGCACCGCGCGTCCAGTCGCCGAAGCCGCCCTTGCACGTCACCTGCTCACCAGGAAGCGTGTCTCCTTCGTGGTACGGGTAGATACGGCAGATCATCGACTTGATAGCGCTGCCGATACCGCCCTCGCCCGTCTCGAACGCGCGCGTGCAGTTGTTCGGATTGGAGTCGAACGTGCCGAACAGACTGGGTTCGGAAGCTTCCTGCTCGGGATACCACCAACCGTGCTCCGCATGAATCACCCCGGGCGCCACGCGAGGCGTGATCTTCGCTCGCTGTTTGAAGCGGCCATGGTCGTTTTCAATCCACACCCATTCGCCGTCGGTCACGCCGTATTTCTTGGCATCTTCGGGATTCACCATAACAAGCGGCCACGGATGGAACTCGCGCATGGTTTTCATCTGACGATGCTCGGAATGGAAGAATTCGAACGAGCGGCCGCCGCACGAAAGGATGAGCGGGTACTTCTCCATCTTCTCGGGAGTAGTGACGGGACCTTCCGGAGGTTCGGTGTGGAACGGCGTGGGAGTAAGGCCCCACACACGGTATGTGTAGGGAGCAAGCTCGATACGACCCGACGGCGTGGCGAATCCCAGGTTGCCGTCATCGCGCAGCATACCCTTGGCGTACTTCTCATAGGTATGGTTCCAGTCGTCGTAAGCATAGCCGCCTTTGGCGGAAAGCTCCTGGAAGCTCATGCCGCAGCCACCCTCGGCCGTTTCGGAGATGTTGCCCTCCACGTTCGAGGAGGCGCCGTGCTTCTTGCCGTCGCCACCGGCCAAATACCAGTCGGCGATATCGGTGTCCTTCTCCCAGCCGAACGCCGCAGCAGCCTCCGGATTCAGGCGCGGCATCAGGTCGACCACGATCTGCTCGTCGGTCTTCGCTTCGCCCGCAGGCTCGACAGCGCGATACATCGTGCGCACCGGCGTCCACCACGTGCGAGCAGAGTTGCGCTCGCACGACATAGCAACCGGAAGCAGCACGTCAGCTACGGCGACCGAGAGCGGCGTGAGAATGGGGTCGGCGTTCACAATGAAATCGACCGACTTCAAAGCCTCGTAGTCGCGAGGTGCGTCCATACCGGCGCAAGCGAGCGAATTCGAACTCTGGAACCATATCATTTTGATAGGATACGGGTCGCCGTTAGGCAATTCCCCCGCTTCGATACAATGCAAAATACCATCGGTTGCTGCATGGGCGATAAACTCTCCGCCCTTGATGCCCAAGCCGCGCGCAATGGTAAGTTTGCGGTCTCTTACCGATTGCGGAGTGAAATCTTCGCCCGATGCGTAACCCGCATTGATCTCGAACGAATTGCGCACAAGGATGTTGCCGCCGGGGCGGTCGATATTGCCGCAGATGGCCATGAGGTCGCACACGGCAAGGTTCAAAGCCATGGCGCTCATCTGCTGGTCGAACGCAAGGCCCCACTGGATAGCCGAATTGTTGCCCGAAGCGTACAAGCGGGCGGCACCGGCGATATCCTCTTCTTTCACGCCGGTGATTTCGGCAGCCCATGCAGGCGTCATATCTTTGACACCCTCCCAAAGCTCGTCAAGACCGCTTGTCCAGCAGTCCACGAACTCCTTGTCGTAAAGCGCTTCCGATATGATGACGTTGAGCCAAGCGCAAGCGAGCGCCGCGTCGGTGCCAGGACGGAGCTGCAGGAAATAGGCGGCACGAGCACCCCACCAAGTGAGGCGCGGATCGATGGATATTATCTTCGACCCCATTTGCACGCACTGAACCAGCCAATGCCCTATGTAGCCGTCGGCGTTCGACGCAAGCGGCTCGTTGCCCCATACTACGATTACTTCCGGAGCTTTGAACGACGGGTCGGCGTAGCGCTTTTCGTGCGCCACCGCAGCATCCGCAATGGGAAAGTCGCCCAAAGGCGCCATGGCGCCGCACACGCGCGGCATGTAGCAAGCGAAGCCCGTAAAGAACAACGTTGAGATATTAGGCGTTTGCAGGGCAGCTTGGCCGAACAAGGGAACCAGCCAGTTCACGTTGCGACCTGTGCCATGCACGCATACAATGGATTCGGAACCGTACTCTGCGCGAATCGCTTTGACCTTCTCCTCGATGATATTGTATGCCTCGTCCCATGTGATGCGTTCGAATTTGGAAGCATCACCACGATCTTCATGCGCACGTTTCATGGGATAGAGCACACGATCGGGATGGTTCACCAGCTCGGGCAGATCCAGACAGCGCATGCAGAGCTTGCCATTGGTGAAGGGACTCAAAGGGTCGCCCTCCACGTGGTCGAGCTTGCCATCCTTCACGTAGAACAGAACCCCGCAGCTGTCGTGACAGCCGGGGGGCGAATACTGGTAAGTACGGGTGACGGTGAACTCGCCCTCCTGCCACGTGAGTTCCCCCTCGTGGTAGGCTTTACGGTCGATGCCGTCAAGGAATTCCTGATAGTCAGCCATTGCTCCTCGCTTTCTTCTCCTTGATATCGGAACGGTCGAATAGCACCGCCCCAACGGATTGAAAAGATAGTCCACACTGCAAAAAAGAGCATTATCCAGCAAGGTCTTTTCGCCGAAAATGTCTCGTTTTTTCGTAAACCTCAGAGGTTTATTTCGGCGTTTTCCCAGCAAAATCGAAGCTAGCAACAACAAATAGACATCGATAAGCACCCCGTTAAACGGTACAATGTATTCAATGTCGATTAAGCATGAAGGGGGCTTGCATGGTCGCACAGAACGTTCAAAGAAGCTTCGAGCAATCATTCGGAACCGCATGCTTCGTCGCATACTTGGCCATTTTGCTTTTTCGCCACACGGAAAAGCTTATCAGTCATTTCATCGCCCAAACCGCAGTTATGGGAATCCTCTTCGTCGCGGGTTTTGCGCTTTGCGCCTTTCTAGCAGACAAGCTCGACAACATGGGACCCGCCAGAATCTCCATCTTTGCAAGCGCCTTGTGCGCCGCAGGGTCGGCTCTTCTTGAAGTGAGACATACGCTGCCGATATCCATCCTCGGCGGCCTTTTAGCACTTGCAGGATGCATGGCGTTTCTCTTTATCTTCGGGAAGAATCTTGCCTTCTACAACCATAGCGAACGCATATGCTTCATCGCCGCAGCGTTTCTCGCGGGAGCTGCAATAGTCGCCATATCGGCAGCCCTTGCCGATGCCGCCGTATTCACCTTATTGATTCTGCTGCCAGTGTTGGCAGCGCTGCATTTGTGCACCCTCAAGCCCAACAAAGATACGTTCTCATTCTCAAACTTGGAAATCACGCGAAAAAGCCACCGTTTTTCACTAACCGCCCTGTTCACCACAGCGATAACTGGCTTTGTATGGGGAATCGCCTTTTGCCTCATGGCGAAGCCGTTCAAACCGGAAATATCCATTCCCCTCTGTTTCGCCCTTCCTCTTGTTATGGGAAGCCTTGTCTGCCTGATAGACGCAAACGCCGAAAACAAACTCTCAGAGAATTTCCTTCTGCGCTGCTTCGCAACAGCGGCATTCATAGGCATAGCCCCGCTTCCCTTTGTTCCGGAATGGGCACAACAGCTTTGCGGAGCCTTCCTGTTCCTCGCCTTTTCGGCCGATACCATCGTATGCTTTTCCGCTATGGGGGAAGTTGCACGATTCAACCAAATATCTCCCTACTGGGTCTTCGGCATCAGTTTCGCACATTACTTTGCAGGAGCTCTGACAGGATATCTCGCCTTCGGATGGGGATTTTCGCAAGGAACTCTCGAAGGCCAGCTTATACTTTGCTTCGCAACTCTCTTGGCTGTCATATGGTGCGGCAATTTCGTTTTCCAGAACAACTATCCCTGCAGCGAGTCGATTGCCGACTTGATGGAAGCCGGCAAAAGCCTTTCGAAAAACGAAAGCAAACCAGCTCTCTGGCAATACAAGATCGGACGCGTCATAGAAGAGTTTGAGCTGACGGCACGACAGCAAGAGGTGTTTCGCATGCTCGTGCGAGGGCGCAACGCACAGTACATCGCCGAAAAGTTCTTCATATCGAACAGCACCGCCAAGGCGCACATCCATAACATCTACCAGAAGCTCGACGTCCATTCGCAGCAAGAGCTCATCAATCTGGTGGAAGGCGTCGAGATACCCGAAGATTTCCGCCCCGTGGATAGCAACGACTTTCGCCAAACCGGCGAGTAGCCAACATGCACGCCCAAGCGGCGCGCCCGCTTCGCATCGTTGCAGCATGGCCACGCCACGAAGCGGGCAAGCGCGCATTTCGGGCAGCACGCTTCGTGGCACGCTTGCCGCAGAGCCAACCCCTTTTTCTATCGAAAGAAGAGGAAAAAAGAGAAGATGCGCCAATCGTTGGGCGCATCTTCTCTTCAATACTCTACTGTTTTCCGGAAAACCCTACTGGCCGGGAGCCTTCGGCGCCTCCGGAGCCCCAGGTGCACCGGGCGTGCCGGGTGCTTTCGGAGCGCCGGGTCGTCCAGGTGCCCCGGGTGCTCCTGGCGCCCCGGGGGCTCCGGGAGCGCCAGGCATACCGAAGGGGCTGTCGGGAAGCTTCGCCCCGCACTGAGAGCACACCGTTGCAGCCGACTCGTTTTCAGCGCCGCATTCGGCGCAGGTCTTCTTCACTTCAACCGCCGCAGGTCTGAAACACATACGCATTACCTCCAAATAAACTCGAACCACCTCAAAACCAATTGAGCAACCACTATTCACCAGACAAACTGCCCTTTACGCAAGCGCTCGCCCTGCTTCCCGGAGGAACAAGCGAAACACCGCATTCGGGACATGCGCCCAATGACGTATCGAACACGCACCCGCATGCAAGGCACGTGGTTTGCGGTGCACGCGAAAGCACGAACAGGTCGCTTTCGTATTTTCCGCATGCACCGCACTGCGTGCAGGGATAGCACATAAGCCAACCCGCCCGCTGTCACTCGGCGGCAGCGCTCGACCGCCCACGGTCGCGCACCGACATGCCGCTGTCGTCCACTACATCCACCAGCTTGAACCAGTATTCCAAATCCTTGCCGGCAAGCAGGTGGTTGAAGTCTATGACCACCGTGTCTTTCGTAGCTTCAATGCATTTCACCGGCACATCCCTGCCGGAAACAGGGTGTTTCCACGCGAAGACGGTGCCTTCTTCAAGCTTATCGCCGCCGGCTATGAAAGACCGGGCATAGCGCACCACGCCTTGGCTGTCGTGCAGGCCATAGGCTTTCTCGCAGGGAATGATCACTGTGCGTTCCTCGCCGATTCCCATGTCGTAAAGAGCCTCGCTCACGCCAACGGGCATATCGCCACCACCCAAAACGATTCTCTGAGGCTCGCCCGTCGAGCAGTCGTCGAACGGCTCCTCGCCGCACACGCCCCCACGATAGTACGCAAGAGCCACGCACCCGTTGTACCCTTTGTGCTTCACGGTCTTCCTCCTATTGCCTTCGCGTGCGCCAAGAGCGCTTACTCCACGCCGGTCTTCGTTCGGCTGTCGCTGCGCTGGCTGCTCGTCGTGAAGTTGGTGTTCTCCTGCACTTCGATCGCCGCCGCGTGATGCACCTTGCCGGCAAGCTTGTTTCTGGGAACGAACTTGCCCTTGGCCTCGAGCGGCTTGAACTGCGGAACGAACAGCGTTTGCTTCGATTTTTCCGCCAAACGAGGAGCAAGTTCGGCCACCGTTCCGTACGAGATGATATTCGCCAGGCAATGGTGCACGCAAGTTGGTTCGCGGCCGGCCGTCGTACGTTCGGAGCAAAGGTCGCACAAGTCGGTGGGAACGGGAATCTTGTTCCAGTTGACCATATGCTCCTCTATTTCCCATGGGCCGTCGTCGTGCACGCGAATGCCCCATTTGCCCACCGGATAGTTATGTTCTTCCTTGCAGGCGACTTCGCAGCTTTGGCAACCCGTGCAGTATTCGTAGTCTATAAGCAGGGCGTAGGTGTTCTCCATTACTGGTCCTCCCTCTTGAACTTCTTCCAAACAAGCTGCATATCCGTGTCGTAGTTCTCGCTTATGGGCTTGATGTTGCAAATCATGCACTTGCAAGGAGCGCCAAAGCCGAGTTTTCCGAAGTGGAAGTTCGGAATCAGGTTGTTGATGTTGCTGCGGAAGGTTCCGTAAAGGTTGGGCTCGTTGCCATCGTCTTCGGGGAACCACCAGCCATGCTGTCCGTGGATAGTGTTCTCGTCTACGGCAATGGTCACTTTCGCCTTCATCTTGGCAGAGCCGAACTGATTGTACACTTCGCACCACTGCCCATCGGCAATACCAAGTTTAGCTGCGGTTTTAGGGTTGACCTCCACCAACGGATCAGGGCACAATTCGCGACAGAACGGAACCTGACGATTTTCAGAATGGAAGAACGCAAATTCGCGAGCGCCCGTAGTCAACACGAAGGGATACTCCTTCGCCAAATTGGGAGTGCTGATGGGGCTGAAATCGGGTTCCTGATAATAGGGCAGTGGATCATCGCCGAACTGTGCGAACATAGTAGACCACAGCTCGATGCGCCCCGTAGGAGTATTGAAACCCGGCATTCCGTCTTTGCGCAAATGCCCGCTTTCATACTTGTAATACTCTACATCTTTCTGTACATACACTTCCTTGCAAACATCTTTGAAATGGTGGCGGTTATGCAAGCGCAAGTCATCGATGAAATCGTATACGTCATGATAGTTTTCCCATAACTGCGGATTCAAACGTTTGCCAACGGTCATGCATGTCTCCATATCGGTCTTGCACTCGCCTACGGTAATGGCCTTGTTCATAAAACCAGTTCCGACAGGTGTTGCGCCGTAGTGAGCGAATTCGACACCGTCCTCTTCCGCAGCCGTTGCCAAGGGAAGGAACACATCGCAGCACGCCTGAGCGGAAGGCGTCATGAAGCATTCAAGCGTGAAGCAAAACTCCAGCGTCTTCACCATGGCATCATGCCAGCGCTTCGGCTCCATGGATGTGCACGACATGAGGTTGTTGCCCGCGAAGAATCCCATCTTGATAGGATAGGGCTCACCGGTTTCCATAGCCTTAAGCGTAAGATCGGCGTGCGCATCGAGAATGGTATTCGCATAAGCAGGATATTCCTTTAGGCCTATCATCTTGCTGATAAGCTCCTTACCAAGCGCCTCTTCGAAGCCGAAACCAGTTTCATTCTGGCCAGAGCTGGCGTTGCCTAGAATTTGGCCGCCGGGAACGTCAACGTTGCCCGTAATGGCCATGAGGGCAATAGCGCAGTGCGACATCTGCATGCCGTTCGTGCTCTGGTCGAATGCAAGGCCCCACTGCAGCGACGCCGGTTTGGCGTTGGCGTACATGCGGGCAGCTTCCTTGATGTACTCAGGATCAATGCCGCAGATTTCACCAGCCTTCTCGGCGGGCATGGTGGCAACGCGTTCCGCCAGCTGCTCGAAACCGTAACACCAGTATTCCACGAACTCATGGTCGTAAAGGTCTTCTGAGATAATAGTGTTGAGCATGGCCATGCCCAGCGCGGTGTCGGTGCCAGGACGAACGCGCAGATGGTAGTCGGCACGCGAGGTGAGCCACGTAATGCGCGGGTCGACCACGATCAGACGAGCGCCGCGACGCATGAGGTCGATGATCGCATGACCGAAAAAGCCATCCGGGTTCGAGGCGAGAGGCGCTTTGCCCCAGATCATGATGCACTCGGGATTTTCAAATGCGGGATCGTCATAGCGACCGGGCAAACCACCCGCATAGTCTATTTCCGGATAAGGGCTGCCCAGGTTGTACGCAGCGGCAGCCATACGCGGCACATAGCAGGCATAACCCGACTGTGTGTAGCACATGTTCGGTGAGCGCAACATGTAAGTACCGTAGGGGCCGAGCGTCCCTCCTTCACGGCCAGTTCCCACGAAGAACACCACGCTTTCACACCCGTATTCTGCCGTGATGCGGCGATAGTTCTCCTCGATAATGTCAAGCGCCTCATCCCATGTGCAGCGCTCCCATTTATCAGCCTGCCCGCGAAACTTCGGGTCTCGTTTCATAGGGTAGATGATGCGGCTGGGATTGTATACATAATCTTTGAGAGTCAAGCATCGCACGCATAGACGACCCTGGGTGATCTGCTGGTTTTCATCCCCTTCAACCTTGACGAGTTTCCCCTCGTTGTCAACATAGAGCTTCAAACCACACCCTACCGGATGGCATCCGGGAGGCGACCACGGAGCCGTACGGGTTACCGTGCAGTCGCCTTCTTCGTAGCGCCAAGGCTTGCCAAGATCGTTGGTCTCGCCCAAGGTTGGAAGTGCTACCGCAGGTTTTGCTTTCATTTCTTCCACAGCATTCCTCCTCTTCTCATCGCACTGCAGACAAACACGGCGAAAGAGCGGTTTGCGCAAAGCAACGCATTGCGAGAATGCTCTTTCGTGGCGCTTCTTAGCGCCGCATGTCTGCAACGGCGACGACGCCGAACGGCACGCCCGACAACCGCCACCTGCCTCTTGTCACCTTAATTTGAAAAGGAGTTCGTGACCATTGTCCCACACGGTCAGAATGCCGAAACGCCACCGCAAAGCGTAAACCTCTCGGGTTTATTTTCCCCAAACCCCCCTTTGCAGTGTGCACCTCAAACCTGTTCAGCGCAATTGCTTGAACTGGGCTTCCTCCTGTAGAAGTCCCTGAACCTGATAGTTTTCCTGCAACGCATTGCCCGATCTAGCACCATGGCGACTTTCTCCAGCTTGTCCTCGGGCTCGTTCATCGCGACATGCAGGAGGTCGAGATAGCCCTGCATCCGGTTGCGTTTGAACCTGGAACGCGACTCGAGGAAGGCCTTCAGAAAGAAGCGCATCCTGTTGACGGGTTGCAGCGGGTTAAGCTCGTCGGGAACGCCCTTGAGCTTGCTCGCGTTGATCCGGATGTCGACGAGGACGAGCTCGCGGATGAGGGCCAGGTGCGAGCTCGTCGTAATCGTGCGCGAGCGTCGAGCCGCGAGCGATCCGGCCCTCGCCGAACGCTTTCCGGACCATGCCGCCATTGGCGCGGCCGAGCCCCTCGTGGATGGACGTGGGCCGGCCCGAGTCGTCCACCCCGACGCCGACGCGCAGCTGGTTCTTGGACGTCCCGCGGGGCAGCTGTCGCGGGGGTAACCGTTGCAGAACTCGGCGTCGCCCTCGAAGCCGTGGTGCCGGAAGTCGTAGACGCTCCTGCCGGAGCGCATCGCGGCACGCTCGGCTGGGTTGAGATCCCGCTCGGGTACGTCGTCCCATGGCGTGGCCGACGGCGCGCACCTGCGTCGCTTCTCTCCGCTCAAGGTGGTAGTCCTGTCCGGCTCGGAAGGACGGTGCCGCAACAGGACTACCACATCCGCCGGAAACGGCACCGCCCCTCCGAGCCTTTC
>JAEYEL010000193.1 GCA_023403475.1 Actinomycetes bacterium | reverse complement strand
AAGCCGGAAAACACGATGTACCAGAAAAGAAGGATGATCGCGCCTACAAGCACCCAAGCGGCAAGGGCTGCATCGGCGCACACGTTAAGAAATGCCTGCAAGTCGTTGTACTCGCCTTCAGCCTGATCGAACACTTGCCCATGTTCGGTGTTGTAGCCGGAATTGCGTTCCCGGTACGAATCGTTGATGCCGTAATCGTTGTTCGCGCACGACTGTTCACCTTGCGCCTCGGCCTTTTCAAACAACGCATCCCAATCCGGCTCTCCGGTCGGTTCGCCCGCCGCGCGCACGGCGTTTTTCGCAGGTGCGCCCACCACAAGCGCGGCAGCCGCAAGACCGCACACAACGCCCCCAAAAGCTCGTATTCCGAAAGATCGTCGCGCGAGTGCGCAGAAATAGCGGCCGCCACACTATCGGAAGCCGCCCACAGCTCGCCGTACGTCGTGCGCTCGCCTTCCACTTCGAACGCCAACGCGTCAGGGGTGTCCGGCACCGTTCGCTCTATGGCGGAAAGAGGCGCCTCTTTCCGCCATGCAAAGCCTCCTTGTGCCACCTACCTGCAGCCTTTGTCGCAGTTCGTACGCACCCGCAGATCTCATTGGATCCGCGCCGCGAAGGCTTATGCCTTTGCCCTACGGGCGACCCGCAGCCCAACCGCTTTCGCTACAGACCCTTGTTGCAAATCTCCCTGTATTCTAAACGACGGGGAAACAATAGGACACCCTATATAATACATGCCAGCGAACACACCACTTCGACAAACGACGAACAAACACTCTGCAGAATAGACGCAGCGAGGCTTTGGAGGTGTTATAATTGTTCTCCGATTCATATAGTGAAAGCCGCACCCGGCATGCTGGGCGCGATGGGCCAGGCGAAAGGTCAACCGACGAGGTGAACGACACGGGCATAGGAACGCCGACATCCAATGCATCATACAGCCGCGCGAAAGCAGCGGCTCTTTCGGATTCGTCCTCGTGCAGGAGCACAGTGCGCACCGCACTCGCCGTGCGCGGCCTTGCCGCAAGGGAAACCCTTGTTCCCTTCGCAGGCTTCCTCTCGTTCATGGCCTTCTCCCAGCTATACGAGAACTCCCTGCTCGCCAGCAACATCGTCGTGTTCAACTATGCCCTGTTCGGCAGCATCGCCCAGCTTCTATGTCTTGCCGCTATCGGCGCGGTCACCGCAGCGCGACCTTGGGAGCCCTCCGTCGGAATCGTAGTGGCAAGTGCGCTTTTGGCGAATGCGGGCGTAGCCGCGCAGCTTTTCACCGCGCAGTCCGCCGTGAACCTTGCGGGCTCGCTCGCCTGCGGGGGTGCCACCGCGCTGCTCGCCATCGCCTGGGGTGCGCGCATCTCAAAGCTTTCCCGCCGCGACATCTTCCTATTTGTCCTCGGTGCGTTGCTCGGAGGCACGGCGCTGTGCTTCGCCTGCTTCGCCACGCACAAAGAGCTGTCCGGTGCCTGTGCGCTCGTCCTTCCCCTTGCTTCTTGCGCGTTTTACGCGCAAGACAGGCGCCGACACGCCCTCTCTGGAAAAGCCCCTTCAGAAACCCCCACCGTAAAAAGCACCGCAGCCAAGAGCTCGCCGCGCATGACCGTCTCGCTTCCGTGGCCGTTTCTCATCATGCTCGCAGCCTGCTGTCTGCTCAGCTCGTTTTTCGTAGGCGTGACAATGAACCCCTACGTCTTTCAGTCCGACTTGGTCTCCCGCTACATGCATCTGTTCACCTTGCTGGCCTTTTCCGGACTGCTCGTCTGCGCGCTCGTCGTGAAGTGCCCACGGATTCAACTGTTCTTCATAGCCGCGCTCGCTCTGTTGCTCATAGGCCTGTTCCTTCTCTCGGCGGGCGTTCTAGGAAGCATCATCATGCCCTTAGGTCTGGTGTTGGCCGCAAAGAACTGCTGCTTCGCCCTGTGCTGGATAGCCTTCGCCATGCTTTCGAAGACGAGCAGGATGGCACCCTGCGCCCTCTTCGGCTTCGGGCTTGCCTTGTGCAACGGAACGCTCGGCCGCGGCGCGGGCATGATAGCAAGCAACGGCGCTGCCCTAAGCTTTCCCGACATAGCCCTTGCCGCATCGCTATGCATTGTAGCATTTGCGCTGTTCTACGCATTCACAATAGCGAGTCACCCCCGCACCGACCAAACTATCGCGCCCGACTTCCCCGACGCGTCCACAGCAAAAGGGCGAGGCGAAGCGAAAGAACCGACAAGGATCGAACCGGCCGAAAGCGTCGAAGGAGCCGAGAAAACCGTTCGCCCGCGAACGGCAGACGAAAGTCCTGCCCCCGGACAAACGACGCAGCAGACGCCCGCGCCCCAAGCGCAAAAGCTCGAGAGGTACGGCCTGACCGCGCAGGAGCTGCGCATAGCCGAGTTCGTGCTGCAGGGGAAAACCTACCGTGAAATAGCCGCGCTGCTCGACATTTCGGAGCGCACCGTGAAGTTCCACGCAAAGAACGCTTACCGGAAGGCGGGCGTGGAAAACAAGATAGACTTCGTGTCGAAGACGCTCTCGGGGAACTAGAGAAGAGCGCTCACGTCAACTCCGGCGGTTTCCAAAATGGCCAGAAGCTCGGCATCGGTCAGCTTGATGCGCAAGAACAGCTCGTAGAACGTGCGCGTCTCTTCCACAATGTCTATGTCCGCAGTATAGGCTGGGTAGAGCAGCTTCAACACCAGCAAACAACCCAGAAGGCGCATGACCGAAGGCGGGCGTCCGAACCACGCGAAGGGCGACTGCGGCATGCGGTACACGCGCCCCGCGCGCACGCAGGGCACGTTCAGCCAGTCCGCATCGGCCGTTATCTCGCCGTACAGATCGGAGCTTTCCGAATCGGACATGCTGTACTCGCTCACCAGCACGGCATCGGGATTCCACACGATTATCTGCTCTAGATTCACCGTCGGCATACCCATGCCCTGTCCCTCCGTTCCCGGCAGGTCGGCCACGTTTTCGGTGTTGATGAGCGCGAGCGCGTCGGTAACGTGCATGCTGCCCACTGGATCGGTGGAAAGACCGCCCACACCTTGGGCGATGTAGACGCTTTTGCGCTCGCTTTCGGGAATCTTCGCCGTGCAGGCGCGAATATAGTCGAGCTTGGCGTCGCAGAACACGGCCAGCTCGGCGGCGCGTTCCTCGCGAGCGAGCAGCGGCCCTAGGTAGCGGAACATGCTCGTGCACGAGCGTATATCGTAGTCGATGAGCAGCGTGGGCACACCCGTTTCGTCCCGCACACTATCGGCCATGCGCGCGCCCACTTCGTCGGCAGTCCAGTAGCACAGAATGGCATGCGGGCTTTGGCGCACTATCTCCTCGTCGTTGGGTGTGGCTCCCGAACCCATCCAAACGCCCAAAGGCGGCAGGTTCAAATACACCTCGGGAATGTATTTGCGGTTGTCGCCCACCGGGCGGAAATTCCAGCCCACCAGCAGGTCGGGATCGAGCGTATAAATATCCACCGTGCCGATGGGGTTGCTGCAAAACACCCGCTCAATGACCTCGGGAACGGCCACGCTGCGCCCACCCATGTCGGTAACGATGCGCAGGTTGCCGTGCAGAATGTCGCAGCCCGAAAGCGCCGGCACCCCACCGACCAGAAGCAACCCCGCCGCACATCCTGCGGAAAGCCGCAGAAACGCCCGGCGCGAAAGAGCGCACACACCCGTATCCCACTCGTTCATGACAGTCTCTCTCCGTTTCTCAAAAGCGGAACGCACGCGCCGCCCATAGCGACCGGCACACCGTACAGCGCGCTCAGCAAAGGCGCATCGAGCACCTCGCGAGCACGGCCCTGCGTGAGGAATCCGTCTTGTCCCAAGCACAGCACGTCGCTGCCCAACAGCAACGCGTGGTTGGGGTCGTGCGTGGTCATGACCACCGCCATGCCTTGTCGCGCCAAGTCTATTACCTGCTCGAGCAGCAGCGCCTGATTCCCGAAATCCAAGCTGGCACACGGCTCGTCCATCACTAGGATGCACGGTTTTTGCGCAAGCGCCCGCGCGATGAGCACCATTTGGCGCTCGCCGCCCGAAAGCGACGAGTAGTCGCGCCGCGCCAAATGCGCGACACCCAGCTGCCCTATCACCTCGTCGGCCACGCGCTCGTCGGCAGCGGAGGGGGACGCCAGCCCCGGAAGGTGCGGCGTGCGCCCCATAAGCACCACGTCGCGCACCGAGAACGAAAAGCTGGGCGTGTGCAATTGCGGAATGTAGGCAACCTGCCGAGCGAACTCCCGACGCGTCCACGTACCTGTGTCGCGCCCTTTGACAAAAACCGAACCCGCCAAGGGGCGCAAAAACCCCAAAAGCGTTTTGAACAGCGTAGTCTTCCCCACGCCGTTCGAACCCAGAATGGCCATGACCTGCCCTGCCGCGAGGTCGAATGAAACGCCCTCAAGCACAGTGCGCTCACCGTAGCCGCACGCAAGGCCATGCGCGGAAAGAGCGGCATTGCTCGAGATTGCGCCCACGTCCGTCCTCGCGTTCGCAGCCGCGTCTCGCCTCACGGCACCCAAAACGGCTTTTTCCCTTCCCATCACGACCACCTGCTCTGACGGCTGATGAGGTACACGAACAGCGGAGCCCCTATGATAGCGGTTAAGATGGAAAGCGGGATCTCGGTAGTGTATGCCGCGCGGCACACGTCATCCACCGCCAAAAGGAATCCGCCTCCCAGCAGAAAGGACGCGGGCAAAAGCACGCGATGATCCGGCCCTACCAGAAAGCGCGCCAGATGGGGAACGATAAGACCCACCCAGCCCACCATGCCTGCCACGGAAACCGCCGAAGACGTGACGAGCGTGGCGGCAAGTACCACGGCAAGGCGCGTCTTCCTCACGTCCACGCCCAAAGAAAGCGCTTCCTCGTCACCGAGCGCCATCACGTTGAGCCGCCACCTGAGCGCCATCAGCACCGAGGTGCCCGCCAACAGAGGGACAACGAGCCAGGGCAGGCTTTCCAGCTTCGCGTTCGAAAGGCCGCCCATGAGCCAGAACGTTATCTCGGGCAGCTGCGAGTTGGGGTCGGCCACGAACTTGACGGCCGAGGTGAACGCCATGAACAGGTTCTGCACCACCATGCCGCACAATACGAGCACGAGCACCTTGCCCATACCGCGCGACACGCGCTGCGCGAGTGTGTAAGAGGCGGCCACGGCGGCCACGCCGCAGGCGAACGCCGTGAGCTGCACGCCGAATCCGCCAAGCGAGAGCAGAATGCCCAAGGCCGCGCCGAACCCCGCGCCGGCACTTGCGCCCAGAAGATCGGGGGACACCATGGGGTTGCGGAAAAGACCTTGGTAGGCACAGCCTGCCGCAGCCAGCATGGCACCCACGCACACGGCGGCGGCCACGCGCGGCATGCGCATGCGAAAAAGCACGTTGAGCGAAGTGGCGGCCCGCTCGCTTAAGGAGGTGTCCGCATCGCCCGAAAGAAGCGCTAAAACCGCACCCATATCGAAATCGTAGCGCCCCACCCCCAGCGAAGCTGTAAACAACACGGCCAAAAACACCGAAAGCATCACGAACACGAACGCAACGCGCGCCTTGCCGGGGGTTTCGGCGCTCGCGGCATGGGAGCGCATGCGCATGTCGCTCATGAGGTCTCCCCTCCCCCAGCTGCAAAAACGGCTGCCGCGCCGTCCTGCGGGTTAACGCCCACGCCTTCCACCACACGCACCGAGAGCGGGCCTTTCGAGGAATCCTTCGCGCTCACGGTTACGCGCGCGCCCTCGCAGGTCGCCGCGAGCACATCGCCGTAGTTGTCGTTCACCGTGTCGGCCAGACGCTCGGCGCAGGTGCGCTCCGTGTCGCGCAGAAACTCATGGTTGTGCATCATGACCAGCGGAAGCTCGTCGGAAAACCAAAACCACGAGCAGCAGCGCAACTGCGCGAACCGCGTTACGTCGAACGTGACCGAGGAAGTGGCGGCGATGCCGGCGATGCCGGCCTCGTCATCGGCGACAACTTCGGCAACAACTTCGGCGCCCGCCCCAGGAACACCCGCCTCGGCAGCACCCGCTTCCGCCTCCACGCGTTTTACCGCAACGCCCGTGGGAACTGTGAACGTCACCGCCTCTTCCAGCACCGCGTTCGATTCCCCGCCTGCGGCGCGAACATGCACAAGCGCCCCGTCACCGCGCTTCGCCGCCACCTGCACCAGCCCGTCGTAAAGCGCAAAGTACACCGCCGTGCCCGACCCGCCAGCACCCGCCGCCTCGGTGGGAACGAGGCGCACCACCATATCGGCACCCTCCACAACGACCGACGGCAGCACAGTGCGCGTATCGGGAGGCTCGCCGTTCACCAGTACCTCCACGTCGTTGGCATAGCCTTCCGCCGCATCGAGCTTGCTCGTGAAGGTCAGGCGAACCTCCACGTACTGCGACGCCTCGGTAAGATCGCTGCCTGCGGAAACGGAGACGTGCGCCAAACGCGGCGACACTTCGTCCACCTGCGCCGCCCCCGCACACCCCGCGAACGCACACCCTGCAAGCACCACCGCAACCGCAAGAGCCGCCATCCGGACGCCCACCTTCGCAGAAGCTCGTCTGTTCCTCTCTCGCCTCACGCGCTCACGCTCCCGCCACGCGAACGAGCCATTCGGGGGCATCGGCAGCGGGGATGAACAGATAGGCGTAAGCTTCCTGCCCTTTAAGCTTCGCCGACACCAGATAGCCGCCGCCGTCCAGGTAATATGCGTTGCGGGTAAGCGGCAAAAGCTCGGCTATTTCGGAGGCTTCCTTCGTGGAGAACTTCGTTCCGAAGTCCTGCATCGACACGAACTGCTGAGCCTTGCCCGCCTTGTAGCCCATGAAATAGGCGCTTTGCGGGTCGGTGACCGCGTTCATGCCTGAATAGGGCGCAAAGCGCTGGAAAGTGAGCGATTCCACCTTCGACGCCGCAGCAGCGCTTGCAGCCTCGGCGCTCTCCGGGCTTTTCTCGATGCTTGCCGCCGCGACCGCGCCGTCCGCCCCGCCCACGCTCAGGTACGGGGAAAGCCCTTTCTCGTCGAACCACGCCAATGTGCGCGTGAACTCGTCGGTCAAATAGATCACCGTGTTCTCCACCCCGTAGGCGAAGGTGTCGGCGGCCGTTTCTCCCGCCTGCGTGAACATGATCACGCCGCGGCACAGGGCATCGGGATGGTAGCGGTCTTCCACGCTCTGGTTCGCCACGTCCTCCGCAAGCGCCGACAAAAGTTCCCCGCGCGCCTGCGCGTCGCAGTTCACCAGCATGGGAGCGGAATACAGCCGGTCGCTCACATAGATGTCGCCCAGCGCGTAGGCCTGCCGCGCCACCGACGAGCCTATGTTCGCAGCATCGTCGCCGGAAAGCAGTGAGATATCCCCCGAAATCGCCGCCCGTGCCAGCTCCCGTGCCCGCACAGTGTCGTCCACCTGCGCAAGCTTCGCCAAATCGGAAAGCCGAGCACGGTCGTAGTAGCGCACCACTTCCGATCCGTCGCGCAGCGTATAGCGAATCGCCACGTCGTAGGGAACGACCGTGCCCTCGAAGCTCGCCCGATCTTCGGAAAGCGCGACGTGACCCATCTGCGCCAAGCTCCCGTGCACCTCGCGCACCAGGCTCACGGCTTCTTCATCGGAAAACGAATATTCCGCGCTGAAGTAGTACGCGCCGTCGCCCGCCTTGGCCGACTTGAACCCCACGGCCAGATAATTGGGGCTTCCCGTATAGCTCACGCTCACACTCTCCACGTCGTCTGCTGCGGGCACGAAGCCCGCAAACCCCAAGCCGCCCGTTCCCAGGCACGCTACCACGCAGGCTAAAACTACCGTCTCGCCGCCCAGCACGGCAAGCGTGCGCCCCATGTGCGCGCTCCCCCGCAAAGGCCCGCGGAACAGCACGAACGAAACCGCCCAGAACACCAGAAACGACGCAACAATGGCAGTCGGCACGGAAAGCCCCGCCATAAGGGTGAACACGCCACCGAACGCCGCAACCCCTATCACGATGCCCACTATAACGGAAAGAGGAACGGAAAGCCCGGCGATGCCCGCGCGCTCGCCCTTCCGGCGACGAACGAGCGTCGCCGCAAGCACCGCAAGCGCACAGGCTGCAAGCGCCCATGCGCCCACGAGCAGCCAACTACCCGCCACCGGGTAGTACACGGGGTGCTGCACGATGAACCGGTAGTGCGCCTGCGCTTCGTTCGCGAAGAACAAAAGCGGGTTCGCCTGCGCCCACGTATCCACCAGCGAAGGCGCCACCACTTCGGTCGAGCCGCCGAGCAAGTGCTCACCGGCGGCATTGCCCACAAGCAGGTAGTCCATCACGGCGCCCATGCCCCAAGCCGCCACTGTCACCCCAGCCAGAAGCGCAAGGGAAAACGCGACGGCTTCCGCAAGCGTGCCTGCCATCGCGCAAGAAACGGTCGCGATAGCGCAGGCCACAGCTGCAGTAACGAACAGCCCCAAGAACACGTAGGCGCATTGCTCGAACAGCCCCGGCCACACGGCCAGCGCCACGATGTTCACCAAAAGAGAGGCGGCAAGGGGAGCTCCTATGCCCACCGCAAGCACGAGCAGGCAAGCCGAAAAGCGCGTAACGAACAGCGTCACGCGAGGCATCGGCAGCGAAAGAATCGCCGTCGTCTCGCACTTGACCAGCATGAACCTAAAAGCACGCACCCCTACCGCCACACCGAATGCGGCGGCGCCCAGCACCACCGGGTAAGAAAGCCCGTCCATCCAGAAGCGAAACTTCATCTGGTCGTGCGTGTAGTCCAAATTGAAGATGGAGGCATCGGGAATGGCCGCCGTGGAAACGGGCAGGGCAACCGTGAACACCGCCAGCGCTATAACGAGCAGCGGAACAAGCTGCCCGAGCATCACTGCGAAGTCATGACCCGCAAGCGAACGCGCCCCGCGCTTCTTGCGCCCACGCGACGCCCCCACCCCCGAAGAGGTGGTCGGGCTTTCCGGTGAGCGGAGCGAGGGCTGCGAAGCTTCTGAGCGCAGCTTACCGGAAAGCCCGACCGCCGGCGCCCCAAGTTGATTCCCCACAGGTTGCCCCCGCCGCGCCTTCTTGGCAAGGGACGACCCCGCAAGCACGTCTTCTGCAGGGTTTCCCTTGTTACCACACGAATATTTTGTCGAGGTCATGCTCGCTCACCTCCCCTTCTTCCAGGAAAATCTCCTCAAGCGAAAGGCCGGGGTAATTCTCATGCAGGCTTTCCACGCTCTCGTCGAAAATGAGGTGGCGCCCTTCTATCATGCCCAGGTTGTCCGCCACGTCCTCCAGCTCGCGCAAGTTGTGCGAGCTGAGGATGACACTCGCGTTGCGCACGCGGGCGTAACGGCGCAGAAGGCGCTTCAGCAGAATGCGCTTGGAAAGGTCCAGCCCGTCGAAGCTCTCGTCTAAAAGCAGCGTGCGGGCGCCGGTAGACAGCCCCAGAAGAATGGCCGCCTGTCGCTGCATGCCCTTCGAGAAGCCGCCCAGCTTGGTGCGCCCGTCCAAGTTGAAGAGCGAAAGCAGGTTGCGATAGGTGCCGTTCGACCAGTCGGGATAGTAGCCCTCGTAATAGGCGCGCATGGCGTTCGGCGTGGCTTGAGGAAGGAAGTACGGCTCGTCGGCCACAATGAACGGCGTGCGTTCGGGTGTGCGATGGGCATGCGCGCTCGTGCTGTTCACCAGCACTTCTCCCGCATCAGGCAGATACACCGCCGCTACAGTCTTGAGCAGCGTCGTCTTCCCAGCGCCGTTGTAGCCCACCAACCCGTACACGCACCCGTTCGGCACGGTGAACGATATGTCCTCAATGGCAGTGAAGCTGCCGTAGCGCTTCGTCACGCCTCGAATTTCCAGCATGTCAGCTCCGTCCCCTTTCCGCTAATGCGTTGCCGCCTCTTTCAGAAAGCCGTCGTCCAGCCGCAGCACGCGCGTGGCGCGGGCGGCCAGCTCGCGGTCGTGCGTGGCCAGAAGCACGGCATGGCCCGCGTCGGCGTAACCCAAAAGCGTGCGCACCACCTCGGCCCGCGTTTCCTCGTCCAAATCGTTCGTGGGTTCGTCGGCCACCAGCACGGCAGGACTCAGCGCAAGCGCTCGTATCAGAGCCACGCGACGTTTCTGCCCTACCGAAAGCTGATGGGGAAAATGGTTCACGCGCCGCTCCAAGCCGAAACGCTTCACTAGGTCGGTGACGCGCACTGCAGCATCCTCCATGCTCGCCTTACCGAAGCAGGCAGGCACGAGCATGTTATCCGCAGCTCGCAGCGAGCCTATGAGCTGCGTATGCTGGAATACGAATCCGAAGGTGGCCGCACGCAACGCCGAAAGCTCGCCATCGGCAAGCGCGGAAACGTTGTGGCCATACACCAGCACCTCTCCCGCCGAGGGAGCAAGCAGCAGCCCCGCGATGGAGAGCAGGGTTGATTTCCCGCCACCCGAAGGTCCCACGACGGCAAGCACCTCGCCCGGGCACACCGCGAAATCGCATCCCGCCAGCACGGTTTCGCCATCGTATTCCTTCATGACATGGCGTACCTCCAGAATCGGCTCGCCTACCGCGTGCGCAGCCATGCGGGACGGCAAAGGCGTCGTTTCGTTCATGCGTTTCTCCATCAGTCGATATCCCCCGTCTGCATGGCGCTCGACGGATCCACGCGACCCGCCTGCGCCAAAGGCCACGCAATGGCCGCGAACCCTACGAGAGCGAACAGCATCGCAGCGCCCAACGCCACGAGCACACACGTTCCCAAGCTAGGCGGCAAATAGGGAAACGACCCCGAGCTTGCCAGCATGCCGGGAATCGCCCAGTACAAAAGCACCCCCAGCACCAGCCCCGCCGCGATGCCGCCACCCACCAAAATGGCCGCCTCGCCACCTATGAGCGCCGATACCTCGCGCCTCGATGCGCCGAGCGCCCGGTAAAGCGCCAGTTCGCTGCGGCGATCCCAGGCTAGACTGAAGAAGCGCGCGAACAGCTGGAACAGCGTGGCCACCACCAAAAGCAGCGCGGCGGCCGCCACAATGGAGAACACGCCGCCCATCTGATCGGCCACGCGCTCCACCGCCGTGCCCGCCTCGATGACCGCTATGCCCTCCATGCTGGAAAGCGCCTGCACCACGGAATCGCGTGCTCCTTCGCGAACGTCCACAAGCACGCACGAGATAAGCTCGTCGGGGCTTCCGTAGGCGTCCCACAAATAGCGCAATTTGTCGGTCTCCTTCACGAAGGAGCGTACCTGATCTATGTCCATGAGCACCGAGCCGTCCAAGTCGGTTCCCGTGGCATCGAGCACGCCCGCCACCTCCACGTTGTGTCCGAGCACGGTGCCGCCGCCCTGAAAGTCGCCCGCAAGATCGGCGCCCACGACGACCTGGCCTGCGCCAAGCCGACCTTCCAGCACGGTGTTCGTCCATGGCGCCACCACCCAGTCGGTAGAGGCGTCATAGCCGATAAGCCGCGCAGGTCCGCTCGCCGAGCAGCAGCTGGCATCGAGCGTCTGCCCGAAGAACTGTACCTCCGCACGCGCAACCCCTTCCACCGCCGCAACCGCATCGCCTATGCTCGCGTTCATGTACATGTTCGCCGGAGCGCCCGTGAACAAAAGCGCGTTCTGGTCGAGGCTCGCCGCAGCATCGGCGGGCACGACCATAAGATCGGCGCCCAGGCGCTCGCGGCTCTTCTCAAGGCCGCCCTGCACGCCCAGAAACGAGATCGCAAGGGCGAACGTCACGGCCACCGAAAGCGTCACCGAAACGAGCGTCGCCGCCGACTGGGCGCGGCGCATGGAAAGCGCGTGTTTTACGAGAGTGAACATGGAATCTTGCACGTCCTTTCCACTTGACCTCAAGCCTGCTCGGAAGATTCCGACCGCCCGCTGCGACGTTGCATCCGGCGATATTGCAGCCGACGGCGCACCGAGCGGCAAAACGTGCGCGCGGCAAGGAACACACCCAGAACAAGAGCTGCGAAGACGACCAGCATACCTGCGATTTTCGCGATGTCGAGCGGCGAGAGAGGCTCCACTATCACGTGCAGCGTCGTCTCCGCTGGTTCGTAATGGGGAAAGCTCGCCACCACGCGCACGTCCGCCTCGCCGGAGGCTACGGGCACAAGGTACGCCCTGCCGAACAGCGCGACGAGGCGCACCGGGCCTTCGGAGCCCTCGGCCAGCGCGAAGGCGGGCAGCGTCTCCTTGCGCCCGTTGCACGCGCAGGCGCCGTATTCGTCAACCGCGCCGCACAGACACGGATCCTGCCCGCACATGTCGGTCATGCCGCAGGGAATTCCCGTCGTGATGGACGACGGCGCAGTTTCAAGCGGAACGGGCGCTATATCGACCCGCGCCAAGCGCACTTCCGCAGCACCGGAAGCGGAAAGCGGCAATGGGTCGTCCACCTTGCCCGCTGCGGATGCCGCGCCCGCGCCGGAAAGCGCCAACAAACACGCAAGCGAAAACGCGCACGAAAACGCAAGCGGCACATGCGTTGCGCGCGCCGTGAAGCCCCGCCGAAACAAGGTCTTCCGCACGCTTGAGAAAGGGCGCCTGCGAGCAGCCAGAGCGCGTAGGCGCCAAGGGTGTCTCTCATTACAGCCCGTCGCGTTCACTTTGCACATCCCCCATAGACTCCGCATCGCCTTCGCGCTGCACCTCGCCCTCGTGCGCTGTCGCATCGGCACCTTCCGCGTCGGCGCCTTCCGCAGCAAGAATCCCTTCTCCCGCAGCGGGTACAGCTTTTGCCGCCTCCTCGTCCGCCGCCTTGCGCTTGCGGCGCCGCAGCACCACGACCAGCGCCACAGCCGTAATCGCCGCGATGACTACAATGGCGCCCACAAGGTAGGGCGCGGCATCTTGAGCGTGCACGTCTACGGTAGTCGCGTCGAAGTCGCCCTCCTCTGCGGCGGCCTCCTCTTCGGACGCAAGATCCAAAGCCGCAAGGTCGGTTTGGGAAAGCGCCCAAGTCGAGCAATGGTCAAGCTCGAACACGGCGTAGCCGCTTTCCACCTCAACATCTTTTTGGGCAAGCGTAAAGCGCTGCGCTTCCTCGTCGAACACGTACAGACCGAGCTTTGCGCCATCTGCGAACACGCTGGAGGCGCGCACGTACACCCAAGCGGGCGCGGGCAGCGCGCCTGCGTGCGCGAAGTCTATCACAATGGCGTCGTCCACATCACGCAGAAGCTTCGCCACCGCACCCGCGCCCTTCTTGCTCACGCTCACCGCAGGGTCGAAGGCAAGGTCGGCCTCGGGGTCGAGGTCGATTCCCTTAAACGTCCAGCTGATGGATGGGGAATCGAGCGTACCGCCGCTCCAAAACGTGCAGGTTCCCTCCGTGCCGGCTATCTTGGCCAGCTCCTCGGCGGCTGCAGCCGCGCCGGCGGCCTCCGCCACTATGACCTTCGTGCCATCGGCGGCTTCCATCTCCACCACTTCCTGCGGCGCACCCTCGGCCGCAGCAGCAGCCGCAGCCGCTGCCGTGGCCGAGGTTCCCACCGCGCTCACACTCACCTCGCCGGAGCCAGAGCCGGAACCCGACCCGCCGCCAGAACCGCCGCTCGTGTCGGATCCGCTGCCCGACCCGCCCGATCCACCGGAGCCACTACCCGATCCTCCGCTCGACGGGTCGCTCACGTTCACCGTCAGGCTCGCGGAGCTGTCTACGTGCTTGGAAAGCGAGGCCGTCACCGTCAACGTCGTCGAGCCGGCCGCGTACGCCGTAACGCTCAGCGTGGATCCGCTTACGGTCGCGCGAGCCACCGTCGGGTTCGAAGACGAAACGCTCAGCTGCGTGTAGGCGGTGTAGTAGCTCGTCCCCGCGCAGGTGCACCAGCCTTCGCCGTTCAGGCAGCCGCCCACCGCGCCGGTTTCGGGGTTGGTAAGCCCATCGCATTCCTGCGGGCAAATGGACATGCCGCACCCCGGCAGCTGAGACTCGTTCATAGGGCTCACGTTCATAGACACGGAATTGGAAGACCCCGTAGTCATGCTCAAGCTCGACATGCCGAACGACACGCTCACCCCCGGCTTGCTGAAATAGGCTAGCGCAGGAACCGGTGTGCACATCGCATACGCCAGCGCCAACGCGCAGGCAGCCGCCACGAAACGCGCCATCGCGCCGCCCGCCGCCCTACTTCCGACACGCTCGATTCTCCCCGTCATCTGACCCACCGCCTTCTTTCCTCTACCGCCGTCCTAAGCGGTGCCATTTCCTTCGCGTCCTTCTTTTCCGTCTGAGGAAGCCTCGCCGGCCGCATCATCTGCATCGGCCTTGGCAGCTCCCCTCTTCTTGCGGCTCCGCACCACCGTGAATGCCGCCGCAGCGGCCACGACGGCCACGCCCGCAATCGCCGCCACGGGAGCGCCTGCTGCATCTTCGACTGTACCCGCAGCGTCTTTCTGCGCAAGGACGACATCCTCGCCAGCCTCGCCGTCAGCCGTGAGCGGCCCTGCTAAGCCGTCATCGCTGGAGAGCACGTACAGCGAGCCGTGGTCTATCGTGAAGCTCGCATAGCCGTCCACCACCTCGATGCCCTTCTCCACCAGCACCAGTTCGTCTGTGCGCTCGTCATAGCTGTAAAGGGCAAGGCGCTCCCCGTTCGCAAACACCCGGGAAGCCTTCCAGCCGAACGTGGCCGCGCAAGGCAGCGCATCGCGGCTCGCGAAATCAAGCGCCAAGTAAGGCAAGGAACCCAAAGCCTCGAAGCGGGCATCGTCGGTTACATCCGCAACCGTCAAATCGAGGCCGGAAGCCGCCGTCACGCCCTCTGCCGTCAGGGCGCTTCCAGGAAAGAACCACAGGTAGTCAGCCTCTTCGGCCGTCTCTCCTGCCCAGAAACACGCTTGGTTTTTGGTACCCGCCACCAAGGCCAGCACCTCGGCAACGTCTGCTTCCCCAATGCGGGCAAGCTCGACGCTCACCTCTTCCCCTTCCGAAGCGGCCTCATCGCCCACCGTCGTGCCCTCCGCCGTCACGCTGGCGCTCAGAACCGCGCCCAAAGCCGAAGACGAGCCGGAACCTGCAGGCTTCACCGTCACCGTGCCTGCGGAAGCCCCTCCGCCGGAGTCGGAACCTGCGGAAGCCCCTCCACCGGAGCCGCCCGAACCCGAGTCACTCCCGTCACCCGAAGGCGGATCGGGAACCGCAGGCGCAGGATCGCTCACTGTCACGCTGATGCTCCCGTAACCGCTCGACCACAACCGCAAGTCAGCACTCACCGAAAGAGTAGTCGTCCCGGCACTGTACCCCGTCACGGTCAGCACCCCGCCGCTGTAACTGGCCCGCGCAACCGCTGGATTGCTGGAAGAAACCGACACGCTGGGATAATACGTCGTGTACCCCCCGCCGTAACAGGTGCACTGCCCGTTCGCGTCGCGGCAGTCGGTGCCCTCCGCCGCACCGAAACCGCAACCGCTCGGACAGTAGCTCGTAAAGCAGTTCGGTGCCTGGCTATGCGATGCAGGCGAAACGCCGCACGACACGCTTGCCGATTGCCCTGCAACAACCGAAACGGAACCCGGCACAGAAACCGTCACCGTGCCGAAATTGATGGTCGCCAGCGCGGTGGCGGGCACGCAGAAAGTCATCGTGAAGGCCAGCACGCAGGCCGTAAACATGCATCGGAAGCACTTCATAGCCAGATCTCCCTTCAGTTACCATTTTGCAATATAAAATAAATCCCGCTTTTCGGGCATCTTGAGAGCACACGCGCAACCGCAGCTGTTTCAGCAAATCTCCCAAGACGCTCGAAAGGCGGGGCTGCCCACGCGCCAAAGCGCGAGAGCAGCCTCACCTTGTAAAGCCAGCAACCGAAGGCCGACGCTCAACCCAAGTTAGCGCTCAGCCCTATGCAGCCCTTTGCGACGAAGCAGCACGCCGGTCGCTACGGCCATAGCTAACGCGCATGCGCCCGCCGCAGCCAAGGGAGCAACAGGGGTATCGTCGCCGGTCTTGGCTAAAGAGCCTCCCTTGGCCTTGAAGTCCACCTGCGAAGACGGGTTGCCCTTGGCAGCATCCTTCGTCTC
Organism: Actinomycetes bacterium; assembly: GCA_023403475.1. Classification (GTDB taxonomy): domain Bacteria; phylum Actinomycetota; class Coriobacteriia; order Coriobacteriales; family Eggerthellaceae; genus CAJFUR01. The sequence continues at coordinate 5,884 of JAEYEL010000193.1, read as the reverse complement.
GCTAGACTTGTCGTCCTCGGCGGGGTTCACGCCCGTGCCCACCTTGAACGGCACTTGCGCGGCTCCCCAAACGCTGTCGCCATCGCCTTCAATGACTGCGGTGTAGGTTCCGTCGACATCAAGCGTCGAAACCTCTTCGCCCTTGTAGTTCAGATACTTTATCGTGCAGTCAACACCAGGCTTGAGCGTGCGGGAAATGCCTTCATCCTGATACCCGAGGGTGATAGCGGGCGCCTCGCCCACCTTCACATCGGAAACCGAGACCGCGTTGACAGGCATGGCGTAGCCGAACAGATCAACTACCTCCTGCGACGAGGCACCTTCTCCCAAAAACGCGAAGGGGATGAACTTGCACCCATACTTTTTAGCATAGGCAATCAAATCATTTTGAACGAACCCGACACCGTAAAGCGTGAGGTCGGTCTTTACCGAGTAAATGTCGGCATGTGCTGTATCTCCGTCAGCGTACGTATGGTAGCCGAACGCAGACGGATAATGCTCTACCCATCCACCTTCGCCAACGCCGCCCGACCCGTCACCGGTATCACCCGAAGAAGAAGCGCCTGCGATCTGCGGGTTCGCATTGTACAAATAAACCTTTTTCAAAGAGACGCAGTCTGCGAACGCACCTTCGCGCAAGGTTTTAACGACTGCAGGAATGCGCACTTCCTCGAGAGCGGCACACCCAGCGAACATGTAATAGGGAATGGTATCCTGGCTGTACTTCGACAGATCCATCGACTTCAGTGTGGTGTTCCAAAGGCTTTGATCATACAAACTCGACATGCCGGCATAGATGAACAGCTGTGCACCATAGGCGGTATGGCCGGTTTGGCCCGTAGTGTCCTTTATGTCAATCCCAGATGGATCCTTGTTGAAGTCGCCCCCCTGCTCCTGCATGCTCATGCCCTTCCACAAATTGGCAGGCAAGACAATGGATTCAATGCCGGAGTTGGCAAATGCGCCTGACCCGATAAAGGTCACGCTATCAGGAACAACAAGCGTCTTGAGTGTTGTAGCACCGTTAAAAGCTAGAGAGCCAATGTTAGTTAAGGCTTCGGTTTCACCGAACTTGAAGCTCTCGAGCGAAGTACATCCCGCAAAGGCACGGGAACCTATCGACTCCACAGAATCAGGAACCGTAAATTCTTCCAACGAGGTCCAGTTCTCGAAAGCTCGAGCCGGAATCGAAGAAACCTTGCCTAAAACCTCGATTTTGCTCACTGATTCGGGAAGAGAAGGCCATATCGATGCATAAGAAGCAACATGCTTTAACTGCTCACACTCGCCGCACACTCCGATTCCCCATTCAGAAACCGAAGAGGGAACGTACATAGAAGTGAATGATGTCCCTTTAAAAAGGTTATCGGACAATTCAGTCACCGAGTTTGGTATCACGCAATCAAAAGAAACTAATTCCCCGTTAACCTCGATCGTCTGCGCGTTAAAATATCGAAGCGAAGGGGGTAACAAATAAGATGATTTCATCAACTCAAAAGAGTAGTCTCCTTCATTAGAAAATCGAATGGTTTCGAGGTTTACAAAACCGCCGATTGAAACACCGCCGCTTGTTAGAGTTCCAACACTGTATAATTGGCCAAAATCCAGACTACCATTCGAGCTTTTTAGAGTACGAGGAAATTCTATCGTCTTAATATAAGTCGATGTTACTTTAGTACGTATTCCAGTTTGCTCATCTGTGAATCTCGGATACGTCCACGCAATCGTCCTTACTTCCTTGCCATTAATAGAATCAGGAATCACAAGTTCTGTATCAGGATTTCCATCAAATGTTGCAACATAGTCGCTTTCTTTTGGCATGGTAATGGTGAGTTTGCCACTGTTATCAGCGTACGCATAGATGTAGCCATGATTTGCAGCAGCAGATGAATCATTAGAGTCCAAGGTAAAGGCAGCGGCCGACCCCGCAAAAGCGGTAATAGAAATCAAAAAGGCAACGACCAGCGCGGTGAATCCAGAAACGAGGTATTCTCGACACTGCACCACAACGCGGCCGTTGCCTTTGCCGCCACGAAAAGCGGCAAAGGCAACGCAACCCATGACTAAGCACCCGGATTGCCGCCGGGACCCCATTCGCCTGTGCCGGTATTGCGGCCGGTGAATGACCATCCCATAGATTGCAGCAAATCATCGTCGTATACGCCCATGTACAGCTCAACGTCGGAAGGGCCGGTTATGGTCAGTGACGCAGGGTTGTTGTCGCTATCATATGAAGCTACGGATATCGAATAGCCCGTCGGCAGCGATAGCGCGCTTATCGCATTCAAATAAGCACTTGCAGCCATCGTGTGGAAGGCGTGAGCATGAATGGTATAAGTGAACGCTTGGATGGTACCTGCCGTTGAAGAAATGGGGGTATAGGTTATGCTATCAGAAGCCGTGTTGGTGTCTTTATAGATGGCAAGGTGCACCATGCCGCGCACATTAGCAAGAGAGCTTACTGAAATTGTAAGCTGATTGGTTCCCTCACCGGATACGTTCAAACCGAAACCGGTAGGAATCACCGTGTTCAAGCTGACCGGAAACGTAGTAGCGCCGTTCGCAGTAGACACACCGCTCACATAACCAGAAGCAACGATAACGCCGCTATATTGAGCAGTGAAGATAGCATTATCATCGGAATCAACGCAGGGACCAAGGTCGATAATAAGATTCTTGCTGTCAGCAGGATCAATTGACACCGTAGGAACACGTTTGTAATCAGCGCTCATGATATTGCGACCCGCTATCGTGATAGTGCATGTAGGGTCACTCTCCGTTAACGATGCCATAATAGCAGCTTGATCGAGCTCCTCAATTTCGCTGCTTCCCTTCAAGGTGATCTTCACGTGCTGGTTGAGATTTCTTGCATCTGCCGTTGCACCAGTCGAATACGTTTCGATTTTGTAATTCGAAAACGCCCCACTGACCGGCGTGCCCGGAAGGGCAAACGCCGCAGGCGCGAACGCAAGCGTCAGCGCCAGTGTTGCCACCATGGCGGCAACAAGCGAAACGAACTTCTTACGAGTCATAATTGAACCCATAGCAAAGCTCCTTCCTCCTGTCTGGCTTCTTCTGAAGCCTCCCTTTTCCCCTTTTCCCCTTTTCCCACGAGCGCTCGCGGGTAGCGCGCAAGCCTTTCCGGAGCGACCAGATGTGCAAGACCCTCGCGATACCGGCAGGCGGGTTTCTCTCCTACCGGAAAGGACGATGTACTCGTTTCGCGCCTGCGTTCGACGCCGCGCCATCCAAACGCATCACCCAACCAGATGTGCCTAACAAAGTCGGACGTTCTGTTCGGATTCCGCATCGAAACACGAAGCAAGACGTTATCCTTTTGGACGGATAATACACACCAGAGCCGTTTTGTCAATCCTGTACCAAAGTACAGGTAGATATCTTTCATCTGGGAAAACAAGAAGTTGTGAAATTTGAGAAAAATTCTTTTAGCCGTGAACGGCCTCTTGTCGATCCTGTGCACAACCGAGCAGAGAAACGCGGGCTCCCCTCCCGCACAACCGTCGTTTTCCTTATCAAGCCGCTAGGAAAAACGGACGGACGCCCCCTCCTCGGCTTCAGAAGGCCAAAGCGGGGGCGCAACAGCGTGCCTACACCTCGGATATGATGCGCTTCGTACGGGCTTCCACTTCGGCCTTCGCGCGTTCTACGTCCACACCGAGCCAAACGCCCTCGCGGTAGACCACGCGCCCGTCGCACATGGTGAGCACCACGTCGTTTCCGTGCCCCGCATACACCACGTTCGTGAGCGGGCTGGTCATGGGGCACCACGAAGGCCCCGTCACGTCGAGCACGCACACGTCGGCGCGCATGCCCTCCCGCACGCACCCGCAATCGTCGCGCCCTTGCGCGAGCGCGCCCGCACGCGTGGCGGCGTGAAGCACCTGCTTGGGCGAAACGACCGTGGGGTCAAGTTGGGCGCCCTTGTAGATGAGGCCCATGAGGTACATGTCCTGGAACATGTCGTTGTTGTTGTTCGACGCCATGCCGTCGGTTCCCAAGCACACGTTTATGCCGCGCTCAAGCATTTCCGGAATGGGCGCGAAACCGCTGGCCAGCTTCATGTTCGATGCGGGGTTGCACACTACGTGCACGCCGCGCTCGGCCATGATGTCCATATCGCGCTCGTCAACCCATACGCAGTGCGCGGCAATGACCGGAACATCGAGTGCGCCTATGCTCTCGAAGTACTGAAGGGGCGTCATGCCTCCGTGACGGGCCTTGCATTCCTCGTGCTCGCTCTTCGTTTCCGAAAGATGCAGGTGAATGGGCAGCCCCTTCTCCTTCGCGATGGCTGCGATATCGCGGCAGGTCTGCTCGTTTGAGGTGTATTCCGCATGGATGTTGTAGTCTACGCGGATGCGCCCGTCGTCTGCGCCGTGGTACTGCTTCACGAAGCGTTCCATCTTGGCGCAGACAGCGTATTCGGCAAAAGGCTTGGGTTCGAAGAACAGCTCGCTTTCGCACACGTTCATCTTCATGCCCGCCTCGGTGACGGCGGCCACGCGCTCGTCGGTGGCATAGTACATGTCGGAGAGGCTGACCACGCCGAAGCGCGCCATTTCGGCAAGGTTGAGCTTGGTGGCCCAGTAGTTGTCCTCGGGCGTCATCTTCGCCTCGAACGGCCACACTCTATCGTTGAGCCACGCTTGAAGAGGCAGATTTTCCGCGTAGCCGCGCAGAAGCGTCATGGGGGCGTGCGTATGCGCGTTGTACAGCGCCGGCATGAGCAGCTTGCCGCGCCCGTCGTACACTTCGCCGAACGCCTCGGCCGCCGCGCCTTGGGGAGCCTCGCCGCCTAGATAGGCAATGCGGCCTGCGTCCACGCCCACCCATTGATGAGCGCGATGCTCAAGATTTTCGTCCAAAATGTCGATATCGGCAAACAGCATGCAAGGTTCCTTTCTGTTCGGCTCGCATCGCGCACACAGCGGCACAACGGCGACGATGCGGAAATTGTCGTGCTTGCTTTCTGCAACTTAGTGTAGGATTATATCTATTATTTGCTCGCAGCAGAAGCAGAAGGACGAAAAAGTGACGCGAATCATATTCGACAGCGACAACACCATGGGAATGCACGGCTGCGACGTGGACGACGGGCTGGCGCTGCTCTACGCGCTGGGACGCGCCGTGCTCGACGGGCGCGAGACGTGCGCTTACGTGGAAGCCCTCTGCTCAAGCTACGGGAACAACACGCTTGAGGCCGTGCACGAGAACACGGCGCGCATCCTGGGCGAGCTTGGCCTCGACCTGCCGCTTTTTCGAGGAGCCGAGCGGGCAGGCGAGGGCGTGGCGCGCCTTGGCGACGAACGCGAGCGCATCATCGTAGCCGACGACCTGCGCACACGCTCGGCAGAAGAAACCCTATGCGACAGCACTTCAAAAGCCGCCCGCTTCATCGTCCGCGCAGGCGCTAAGGCCCCCGGGAAGCTTTCCCTTGCCGTAACCGGCTCGACCACGAACATCGGCCAAGCGCTCGCGCTCGACGCGTGCGCGCTTTCCCGTTACCGCAACGTAGTGCTCATGGGCGGCATCACCGAGACGCTTTTGGTGGGCGACCGCATCATGAACGAGCTCAACCTCTCTTGCGACGCGAGCGCCACGCTCGCCATCTTCGACGCCGCGAACCAAGGGGCAAACGTTGCCGTCATCACCGCCAACAACTGTCTGCCGGCGCACTTCACCATAGAAGACTTCGAACGCGAGCTGTATCTGCCGAACCAGCCCGGCGGCGGCTATCTCATGCGCACGTGCTCCTACTGGTTTACCGACATGAAACGCGCTTACGGCATAGACGGTTTCTGCTGCTGGGATGTGCTCGTCCCCCTGTTCATGCTGCGCCCCCAACTGTTCGACGTGCAGCCCT
>JAEYEL010000096.1 GCA_023403475.1 Actinomycetes bacterium | reverse complement strand
GACTGTTGACCGAGGCTACACGCAGGCAAGAGCCTGCTCTATGTCGGCTATGATGTCGAGCGCGCTCTCTATTCCGCAGGAAAGGCGTATGAGATCAGGAGAAATGCCGGCGGCGCGCAGCTCCTCGTCGCTCATTTGACGATGCGTGGATGCGGCAGGGTGCAGCACGCAGGTGCGAGCATCGGCAACGTGTGTGGCTATTTGGGCAAGCTTCAGATTCTTCATGAACGCCTCGGCCGCCGCGCGACCGCCTGCAACGCCGAAGCTCACCACGCCGCAGCTGCCGTTCGGCAGGTACTTCTGCGCCAAGGCGTAGCCCGCATCCCCCTCAAGCGAGGGATGCCGCACCCACGCCACCTTCGAGTGCGCAGCCAAGGCGCGCGCCACCGCAAGTCCGTTTTCGCAATGACGCGCCATGCGCAGATGCAGGCTTTCAAGGCCCATGTTCAGAAGAAACGCGTTCTGAGGCGACTGGATGGATCCGAAGTCGCGCATGAGCTGGGCAGTCGCCTTCGTGATGAACGCACCTTCCAAGCCGAAGCGTTCGGCGTACACCACGCCGTGGTAACTTGCGTCGGGCCGCGTGAGGCCGGGGAACTTCTCCGCATGCGCAAACCAGTCGAAGGTTCCGGCATCTACGATGGCTCCCCCCACCCCGGCGCCGTGACCGTCCATGTACTTGGTGGTGGAGTGCGTGACGATGTTGGCCCCCCACTCGATGGGACGGCACATCACCGGCGTGGGGAACGTGTTGTCCACGACAAGCGGCACGCCATGGGCATGGGCGGCGTTGGCGAAAAGCTCGATATCGAGCACCGCAAGCGCCGGATTGGCGATAGTTTCCCCGAACACGGCCTTGGTGTTAGGGCGAAACGCCGCATCCAGCTCTTCGGCTGTGCAGTACGGCGGCACGAACGTGAACTCGATACCCATGCGCTTCATAGTGACCGCGAACAAATTATACGTTCCCCCGTACAGGGCAGAGGAAGCAACAACGTGATCGCCGCATCCAGCCAAGTTGAATATCGCGTAGAAGTTCGCCGCCTGCCCCGACGACGTGAGCATGCCCGCCGTGCCGCCTTCCAGCTCGGCTATCTTCGCCGCCACAGCATCGTTCGTGGGGTTTTGCAAGCGCGTATAGAAGTATCCCGCTTCCTCGAGATCGAACAGGCGCCCCATATGCTCGCTCGTGTCGTATTTCCACGTGGTTGACTGGTAGATGGGCACCTGACGCGGCTCGCCGTTGCCAGGTCGGTAACCACCCTGCACGCATATGGTGTCCACGGATTCGCCTGTTCGCTCGTTCATGGCCGCTCCCTTTTCCTTCGGATATGGCTTCCCTTCGAATGCTCGAATATGGTTTTCCCATTGTAGCGGGAAATCCGCACAAGGCAACAAGAGCAACGGCAGTTATTATCGATAGCCTGCTATCTGATATTCAGATTGGCCAGTCATCTGATTATTCGCTATCATAGGGCGGGTGCAACCACGAACCGCTGACACAGGTCACGCAGCCGCCTCAACCGAAGCGGCTCCTTGAGCAGAAAGACAGAGCCATGCCCATTAGGATTCCCGATTCTCTGCCCGCCACCGAAACGCTCGAGAGCGAGAATATCTTCGTCATGACCGAATATCGGGCCATGCACCAAGATATTCGCCCGTTGCGCTTGTTGCTGCTCAACCTCATGCCTACGAAAATCGTCACGGAAACGCAGATTCTGCGAAAGCTCTCAAACACGCCGCTGCAGATAGAGGTGGAGCTTCTACAAACTATAAGCCACGATGCGAAGAACGTTTCCGTCGAGCACCTTTCCATGTTCTACCGGTCGTTCGAACAGGTGGAACGCGAGCGCTTCGACGGCATGATCATCACGGGCGCACCCGTGGAGCTGCTCGATTTCGAACACGTGGACTACTGGGACGAGCTGTGTCGCATCATGGAATGGTCGCGCAGCAACGTGCATAGCACGCTGCATATATGCTGGGGTGCCCAAGCTGCCATCTATTACCACTACGGCATTCCGAAATACGAACTGCCCGAAAAACTTTTCGGCGTGTTCGAGCACAACGTGGTCAAGCCGTCGTCGCCGCTTGTGCGTGGCTTCAACGACGTCTTTCGCGCACCCCATTCTCGTTATACCGAGGTTCGAGCGAAGGATATCGAGGCGCACCCATCGCTCGAGCTCATAGCCACATCGCGCGAAGCGGGCGTCTATCTTGCGAAAAGCACCGACAGCCGCCACTTCTTCGTGTTCGGCCACCCCGAATACGACACGAACACGTTGCAGCTGGAATACGAGCGCGACCTTGCACGTGGCCTTGATATCAAGCTGCCCGCGCACTACTTTCCCGAAAACGACCCCACCGCGAAGCCCCGTTCCACATGGCGGGCGCATGCGCAGCTGCTCTACACCAACTGGTTGAACTACTACGTTTACCAGACCACCCCTTACGACTTGGAAAGCATCGGAGAGCCGCAAGAGACGTAAGCACTGAGTGGGGCTGAGTGCCAAACGGGACCCCTTAGGGAAGCATCTTGGTAAGGTCGCGGGCGCCGTAGATGAGACGACGAACTTCCATGATGTCGCCATCCACTACGTAGAACACCATATAGCTGCCGACAGCGAACCAGTAGTAAGGCAAAGGGCGCTCGCGCGTGGTCTTGTAGACGGCTGCGGCAGTCGGACATTCCCGATGCTCCAAGATGCCCACTTCCACTGCGTCCACCAGCCGCAAAGCGGCCTTGGGGTTTTCGAGCACGTCGGCTAGGTAGCTTGCCGCCTCGTTCAGGTCGTCCCAGAACAGAGGCAGGTACCGGAGCCTATAGCGCTGCGGCGCGGCCACGGGAAAGCCCCTCGCGGATGGAACCGAACACCTCGTCGTGCGTGTAGCGCAGCGAGGTGGTGGCGGCTTGGCGGTCGGCGGCATCAAGCGCCGATTCCACGCTGCCGTTCACGTGCTGGAACTGCTCCATGCTCATGACCACCAACGAACCGTATCCGTTCTTCGTGAGGAACACCGGACCGCCCTCCCTCACATCCCGCTCGACATCGGAATAGTGGTTGCGCAAGTCGGATATTGGCCGTATCTTCATATCGCATCCCTCTCGCTCGATGACTATCAAAATTTTATCCGAATTATACCACGTCATGAGCCTTCGAAGGAACTTAGCGGAAATTCGGGCACTATAGGCGACAGAGTGTGCCAAAGGGCACCAAAGGGACGCACCTCATGCCACACAGCAAGACTGCTACCTCCGCTCAACCTTACGCCGCCGGGGGCTTGGGTGCACGCTTTGCGTTTTCGGGGTTGATGCTCATGCTCTGAAAGCGCTCGGACATGTATTGGTTATCGAAGTGAGAAGCGTAGAATTCTTCTACGGGCGTGTCGGCCGGCCTGCCGGCAAGGCGCTCGTACCAGCAATCGAGCGACTGCAGCGTCATCACGCCGTCGATGATCAGA
>JAEYEL010000091.1 GCA_023403475.1 Actinomycetes bacterium | reverse complement strand
ATGGCGCGGTGGTCCTGCCAACATCGATGAAAGGAGTCCGCTATGGACAATGTTTCCGTGCGCGAAAAGCGCGATTTCATGAATCTTGCTGCCGAGCAGCCTCGCATGCATCTTCTCGATGAGCCGTGCAGTTTCGTCTCTTCGTTGGCGAAGAGCGATCTTGTTTGTCAGATGCGTTTTTCGGTAAAGCGCTTGGAGGAGGAACTTGCCGCCGAATGAAGCTTGACCCTTTCCTTTCGCATGCAATACATGCTCTTTACATTGGCTTGCTATCGTCAACCGTAGCGAAGTTGCTCTTGGCGTGGCTCTGGTTCGCCAAGTGTGGTTGCGCTGGGACATCGGTTGGCGAAAGGGGCTTGCAATGAGGCGTGCGTGGCATTGGTTCGTTAAGTACATGGCGTCGTATGCGGTGTTGATGATTACGAGCTATGTGCTGTGGCTGGCTTCCGGGCTTTGCTACGGCGCATCGGCCGGTGCTGTTGGTGCCGACGTTCTCCTTTCGTTCTCCTGCGGATTGCGTGCTACGTCGGATTTCCTCATTGTGTTTGCCGCGCTCGCCTACCCGGCATATGCGGCCATCAAGGCTGCCGTCGACCGCCTTGTACGTTGGGGTGACGTGTGGCTTGCAGGTGCCAGCAAAGCCCGTTAACGGTTAACACTCCACGGGCAGCGCAGACAGTTTCAGTAAATTGCCCAGTTGCCGCTGGGCAATTCGTCTATTTAGCACCGTCGGTTTTTGCTGAGTTAGCCTTATTCGGCGTCGACCCATTTCACGGTGTATGCTTCGTTGAGGTTTGCTCCTACGTTTTTCACGTACTGTTCGAGCAGCACTTTTGCACGGTCGCGGGCGGCGGCGAGCATGGTGTCGTCGGCGCAGGCACGCTCGTAGGTTTCGAGTTGCGCCAAGGTGAGCGCCTCTTTGCGTTCATCGGCGGTTACCTTTATGAACCACCCGTTGTTGTCGATGGGGTCCGACATAGTTTCGGCTTTGATGTTTGGCTCTCCGAGCACCTGGGCTTGGGGAAGGGTGATGGTTACGGTGCCGCTTTCATTGGGCTTCGAGATTTCCACTGCGCTTGCGTCTATTCCGAAATCGACCGTCGCGCTGTACTCGAACCATTCCTGCTTCCAATCGGGCATGTCGAAGAGGAAGAACTTGCTGGAGTCCTTCTCGATTTTCGCCACGTTGTGGTATGTGCATTCGAACGTTGCAAGCTTTGCTATATCGCGTGCGTTGCTGAAGTCGGCCTCTTTCTTCGGCTGCTCCGTCTGGCATCCTCCTAGCAAGCCGGTTGCGAGGCATACGGTAAGGGCAATGGCCGCAGTTTTGATTCCTGCACAGGATTTCGCGCGGGCTATCGTGTGGGTTCTATTCATTGGAATCACCTTCCTGCTGAGGTTCTTCTTGCTGGGTGTCGCTTTGCTGCGGCTCGGGTTCTTCTTCGTTCAGCTCGCTGGCGTCTTGACTTTCGCCTGAGGCTTCGTCGGGCCAGACGATTGTGTAGCCGCTCGCATCCAGAAGGGGTGTGAGCAGGGCTTCTACGGTGCGTTTCATGTTCTGCTTGGCGGTGTACAGAATGCCTCCTGCTTGCTCGACTTCCGCAAGTGCATCCGCTTTGCAAATGGACACAACGTCTCTTAGGTTGGCGTCCGGGTTTTTGGGGAGATAGTCAAGGCTTGTCGTGTCAATGGAAGGGTTGCCAATAATGGGTTCCGGCAGAATGGGCGTGATGGTTTTGGCCTCGTTGTCTATGTCGAATTCGATTGCGCTCATGTCGTAGGTCGCGCTCACGGTCGATTCGTAGTAGACGTGATATTCGACATCGCCTTTGTCGTTGTACTTGCCGGCGATGCCGTTGTAGCGGTATTCGGCGGTCGAGAGCTTGCTTACGTTCACGATTCCCGCAAGGTCGCTCGACGTGAAATAGGTTGTCGTGTTCTGTCTGTTCTGAATCATGGGAACGCCTACCAAAACAGCGATGGCGACAATAACTGCCAAAGCTGCAGCGGCGATAAGCTTTGCTTTCATGGGAATCGCTCTTTCGCGTGTCCGCTTTGTTTTCCGTTCGGCTTTTGCCGCCTTTTCTCGTTGTTTTTCGGCTTTGAATTGTGCCTTGGCGGCTTCCTTTTGAGCTTGTGCGATGCGTTCTTCTGCAGTTTGTTCGGAAAGAACGATTTCCCGGTTGTCGTTTTCTTCGGTCATGGAGCTTCCGTTTCTTTTTGTGGGGGTATTGGGGTGTTAGAAATCTACGATGAAGGTGAGTTTTTCGCGCGCTTCATCCTTGGCTTTGCCCTTGAACGAGACATTTGCGGAGGCATTCATCCTCTCCAGCGCTGCATCGATTTTCGCGGCTGCGTTAATGTCTATCGCCATGGATGAATGGGTACTAATCTGACGTTCGTAATGGGTGACAAGCGCCTTGCCTTCGCCTGAACATCTCGATCGAACAAGCTGCTCGATGCAGGGGTCGTTGCGATACCAATGCAATTCGGGTTCGTTTGGCTCTGGATTCCCTTCGTATTCTTGAACGAATAAAGCGTGTCGTTTTGCCTTCGATTCTTGGTTGATTGCGCATGTTGCATCAATGCCTGCTTGCTCTGTTGGAGATGCTTTTGCTTTCCCTTTTGCTGCCCATTGTTTTGAGCGAATGGATATGCTCGCTTGTTCGCATTCGAGCATGCATCGTTTCGCCCCAAGGTCGTAAGCGATTTTTTGCAGCTCGGCTTCCTTTTCGGCTCGTATGGTGTCGTAATAGTTTGACAGGTTGATGTAGCGGGAAGGGTTTGTCGCGTCAACGTAATAGAAGGAATCCGTTGCCACGAAGGGATGGAAGGTCAATCCGCATTCGGTCATTTCGCCGTCGAATATATGAAGCACCTGCAAGCCTGCTTCTCTGCTCAGCCATCCGCAGGCATTTTGCTCTTCTAGGAACGGATGTTTGTCGCAAGGGTCGACAATTTCAATCAGCTTTGGGAAATGAAAATCTGGTGATGTCAAATCGCTTTCGAAGATGGGATTGTGATATTTCATCTTAGCTTCGAGAATCAAGGCGTCCGCTTTTTCTTGGGCCGCTTCGATGCCTTTGCGAGCGAGCGGAATGGCTTTCTCTTGAATTCCGTCCGCCGCTTTGATGGCGGGGTCTAATCAGACGCATATCTGGCATGTTGAGAACGGAGCCGTAAGCGTTGGGATTGATTTGCTTTGCCGCATCGCCGATAGCCTCGGAGTGGAAGTAAGGCAGCTCATCGATTTCTAATACTCCACTTGGCTCATGGCGTATTCGATTTGAGCGTCAGTGAAGCCGTAAAATACCATCATTTCTCTTGCCATGCCTTGAGAAGAACCGCCCGTGATTTCTTCTTGATACTCCTTTACGGCTTCCTCTTCCCAGTCGAGGCCGCAATGGTCTACTGCGAAGATAGCGTCTTCGCGTGAAAACTTTTCGTTATTGACAAGGTGGGTAACCCAAAAATCGTATCCGAAGTGAGAGTATTGAGATTGCGAACGTATCGTCTTGAGGGCGTTGGTCTGCCCGGTGGTTAGCTCAATTGTGTATTCCCTGGTATTGATTGCCTCCTCGCAAACAGAGCATGCGAGAGTTTCTTCTCCGGGGGTGACCGTGCCGTCGGCGTTGATCACGGGTTCTTTGGTTATAGTCCATTCGCCTTCCGTGTGCTTCAGCTTTGCTATCTCTTCATACATGGTTTTCCCGCAATTCGCGCATTCGCCATGCCGCCGCCCTTCTGCTGAGCAGGTTGGATCGGCGTCAACTGTCCATGTGTCGACTCGGTGGCCAAGCGGCTCTCCTTGCGTTTCTCCGCATATGCTGCAGGTTTCGGGACTATCGCAGGTTGCTTCGATCCACTCGTGAATGCAAAGGATATGGGTTTGGAAAAGCGCGAATACGATTGCGCATGCCGCCGCTATTACTGCTGCCGCAACTGCTATGAGGGCGTGTTTGGTTTTCATGATAATTTTCCCTTTCGTCGAAGACTCAAAGAAGAACGCACAGTGTGAATGGGTTCCTCTGGTTGATTGATGGTGCTTTCGGTTTCCTGGATTCGCGTGGATGCGGAATGGCGATATGCCGAGCGGTTTGCTCGGCTCGCATTCTACGCCATGCGTCAAAGTTCTATTCGAAGGTCTTCGGTGTCTCCTTTGCTTCGTTTTTCGCTGCGTGCCTAATGCTGGCTTCTTCTTCGGCTTCGGTTGGCCTTCCGTATTCCTCGAATGCAGACTGCACGATGTCGAACGACCCTGGTCCGAGCCATAGTTCGATGGCTAAATCGAGTCCGGGCGTTTCGAGCGCGCGTGCGAAGTCATGTTGCGCGTGAGATGCTGGCCATTCGGGGGTTTCCATTGCAGCGAAGAGCGCGCGCATTCGCTCTGCTGCGCTTTTGCCGCCCCCGTTTTCGAGGTTGCTCCTTTCGCCGTTGGCTTTGCCGCCCGCGCTGCGTCCCTCCTTGTCGTTCGCTCGCCTGACGATGCTTTCACATGCGTCGAAGAACATGTGCGCTAGTTGAGCTCGCGGTTGCGGCAGGCTGTCAAGGCGGTCTGCGAGCGATTTCTCAACGGCGCGCCACGCAAGCCAAGCGATTTTGCGTACGTCGGCTTCCGCTAAAGCCAGTCTCAGAGCTTGCGTTCGCAGCATGCGAGCCTCGACTTCCTCGAGCTTTTCGGCAAGTCTCCATTCTCGCGATTCCAGAAGCGATGCTGTTTGCGGCTTTCCCGCTGCCGAGCGCTCGAATTCGCGTTTCGCTTCTGGAAGGCTGGGGCCTTCGCGTTTCATTTCGGAGACGAGGAACAGCGTCGCCAGATCCTCTTTGGTGTATGTTCTGCGCCCCCAACCGCCATCCTTTGGCGCCAGTATGCCGGCTCCTCCTTTCCCGTCGTAGCATGCCCGTTGCACATCGCGCCTTGGCAGGCCTACAAGCTTTTCAACTTGGGATATCTTCCAGCCCACCAAAGGCCTTTCTTTCTCGACGAACAACCTCCGATTCAAGCAAAGCTGTTCAACCATTGAACAGCAAGCCCGTTTTGCGGGTGTCGCCAAAAGTTTTGCGTTGGTTTTCGTGTGGCTTTGCATAAAGCTCCCTTCTTGCGGAGGCAGAGTCGTCCGTGCTCTGCCGCAAGAGGGCTTGCAATTTTCGCGAGGGGGGGGAGTGGGGAATGCTCGTAGTGCGATTGTCGTTTCGCTATTGAGTAAAATTGCAACATGTGACATAATTGCTCAACAACAAGCGCAAAGGAGTCGTCGTGGAAATACGAAGGGGCATATATCTCGGTAATCTCATTGACAGAATGCACAATGGGATGGTCAAGGTTGTCACAGGTATTCGGCGCTGCGGCAAAACGTATCTTCTGTTCAACCTCTTCGGCGACTATCTTCGAAACGACCTTGGCGTCGATGATGGCTGTATTATCGAAGTTGCCCTCGACGCCGACGAAAACGCTCGCCTGCGAGACCCTTCCGTTTTGAACGACTATATCAAGTCGCGTATTACCAGTGGGAAGGCTCGGTACTACGTGATGCTTGACGAGGTGCAATATGCTATTTCCGACGAAGAGCTCAAAGGGAAGGAACCGCCTCGTCTCTACGGCGTGCTGAATGGCTTGCTGCGCATGCGCAACGTCGATGTCTATGTAACGGGAAGCAACTCGAAGTTGCTGTCATCCGATGTCATGACCCAGTTCCGCGGTCGTGGGGACGAGGTGCGCGTGCGCCCGCTGTCCTTCTCCGAGTTCATGCAGGGGTATGAAGGCGACAAATACCAAGGCTGGGCGGAATACGTCGTTTTCGGCGGGATGCCCCTCGTTCTCTCCATGCGTACTGACGAGCAGAAGTCGCGTTACTTGGAGCGTCTTTTCGCTGAAACCTACTTGAAAGACGTCGTGGCCAGAAACGAGGTTGCCAAAACTCAGGAGCTCGAAGATTTGGTGGACGTTCTTGCCTCGTCGATAGGCTCGCTTACCAACCCGCCGAAAATCGAGGCAACCTTCAAGAGCGTTCTCAAATCGAAGATCAGTGCTAATACTATCGCTGCTTACATTGATTACCTGGAGGAATCGTTCCTCGTTGAAGAAGCGAGGCGCTACGACGTCAAGGGTCGCAGATATATCGGGAGTCCCAAGAAGTACTACTTCGAGGATGTCGGCCTGCGCAACGCTAGGCTGAACTTCAGGCAGGTTGAGGAAACCCACATCATGGAAAACATTGTCTATAACGAACTCCGTGCTCGGGGTTTCTCGGTTGACGTCGGCTCCGTGGAGAAGAGGGCGCGCAAAAACGGCAAGATTGTTCGCAGGCAACTCGAGGTGGACTTCGTGGCCAACCTCGGCACACATCGCTACTACATCCAATCGGCGCTGCATTTGCCCAGTCTCGAGAAGGAGAGACAGGAGAAAGCCTCGCTTGCCGAGATTTCGGATAGCTTCAAGAAAATCGTGCTCGTGCGCGATGTGGTGAAGCCAATCTACGATGAGCAAGGAATCCTCACCATGAGCATATACGACTTTCTGCTCAACAGCCACAGCCTGGAGCTTTGACAGCGACTCATTACTGGTGTTTGACGTGCCGATACAAAACCCTTAAAGTTCGAAAAAATAGTCGGAACCGGAGATTTTTTCTTGAAATAATCTCCGGTTCCGCCTTAAAATTCGAATTGAAAAGCTTGTCGTCGAAACGCTTTGCCGAGAAGCGCAACAGCCCCTACGTTGTTCTCGTGACAGGAAAGGACTTCGGGGCTGGTCAACTTACGATAAACGTTCCGCTTTACGAAGCTTGTCTTCTTTCCCGTTGGTGCGAATAGACAACTATTTCCCGTTGCGATACTGCCCGAAGATGCTGAGCATCTCCTCTTTTGAGTGGACATCCATTTTCGCATAGAGACGTTTCATATGTCCGCGTACGGTGTTGAGCGAGATGCTCAGTTCATCGGCGCAAGATTGCCATGTTCTACCTTGGCGTAGCAGGATGGCGATTTCCTTCTCGCGCTCGGTGAGGTGAAAGTCTTTCGCCACCTGCTCTATCTCGTTGGAAAGAATCTCGTTCATCGTGATTCGAGGTTCGGCGGAATCCACGATTACCCGAGGTGCCTCCTTTGCCGTATGGGGTTCCGTCTGGTTTGGCCTGAGAAGCACTGCCAAAAAGGAGACGATGAGGAATATTCCCAACGCAACAAGTACGACCAGGGAGTTGTCGAGCTTGCCCAGCCATTTTGCCAGCAATTCGCCGAGGCCGGTGCATACCAGCATGGACATCCATCCGAACGCGAAAAGAACGTATGCCGGGCGATCGCTTCGTTGGGAGAAATCGACGATGCGAATCCACCAATATGCCAGGATAAGGTAATTGACCGTGGCGAAAAGCGTTAGCGCGACATTGTCGAGCATGCCGTCGCTAACCAAGATGAGCAGAAAGCTTGCCGTAGCTGCGCCCGATATCCCCAGCCAAATGGAATCCAGCCGGAAGTCGCTTTTAAGGAGGAGCATCCACAGAAGCGGGAGAGCCGCGATTATGGCTCCACCCACTCGGTACACGATATGGTATATCGAAGTCGATGCCACGGCGCTGCCGAACGGCATTGCCTGCATAATGCCCCATACAAGCGAATAGAGCATCATCGAGACAAACCATTTCGCGTCGTCTCTTCCGAACTTCGGCATTCTTGGGGACGGTTGTAGGACGGGAGTTTCAACGGCGCTCATTCTCTCGAAAGCGATGCATCCCAGCAGAGGGCATATAAACAGCAAGGCTCCGGTGAACTGGTTCGGCAAAAACGATAGTGCGCCAACGATGAGCGCGGCTGCCGAAAGCGATATGCAGATATGCGCCAAGGCCGCTGGGAGTGGGAACCTTGCATAATAGGCTCCCCATTGTATATAAAGCCAGCCGGCAACGGCGCTCCCCAGCGCCAGCATGGCGGTGTCGAACAAGCCGGATGGTGCGAGAAACGCCATCAGCCCCGAAGCGATAAGCGCTATCGTGCAGCCTATGTTAAGTATGCGCGATGTCGTTCGTTCAAGGGGTCTTCCTCTAAGAAGCGCAGCGATAAGGAGCGGGGCTGTGCCCCTTAGGAACAGGCTGATGATGAGTCCCGTATCTCCGTTGCCGAGAACCTGTTGCCCGTAAGGCAAGCATCCCAGCCATACGCGGACGCCGATAATGCCGAGTAGCGGCGCGCACCAAGTTATAGCGTTGTCTTTTCTGTTGTCCGTGCTCGTCACGATTGCCTGCTTCCCTAATTATCTTTTTGCAATATAGCCAAAAGCTCCCATTATGCAAGAGACATAAAAGATGTCCCCTTAAAAACCCTGCCTCATTTTTCATGTCTCTAGAATTTTCGCGGTGCCTGCCTGATTGTGATGACTGCATCTGGTTTCGGGAAAGCGAGAAAGGCGATGAGGGAAACCGTGAAGAAGAAGCAAAAGGCTGGCGTTGGGCTGTTTGTTGCGGTGGTTGTTCTTGTTGGAGCGGGCGCGGGCTTCTGGGTCTGGCACGAGCAACCGAGTTTTTGCAGCGCCGTTTGCCACGATACCATGGGAAGCTATGTGGAATCTTACGAGTCGAGCGACTACCTGGTGAACCAACATGCGCAGGCGGGCGTGGTTTGCCTTGATTGCCACGAGGCGGAAATTGCCACTCAGATTGCCGAACTGCAGGTTCAGCTAAGCGGAAGCTATCGCCTTCCCCTTGCGAAAATGAAGGTTGACGATGAGTTTTGCCTACGGGATGGGTGTCACACGCGCGAAGGAATCGTGGCGGGTACGGTAAATTTCATTGCCGAGGACGGTACGGCGGTGAACCCTCATGAGATTACGTTCTCGACCAATTACAGTGCATCCGAGAGTCCCCACGAAGTAGCTGGGGAAAGCATCGCGTGTGCGACGTGCCATACGGCGCATCGCTCGTCGGCCGAAATGAGCTATTGCTACGACTCGTGCCATCACACGGAGACATTTAAATCTTGCTACGACTGCCACGACCACAGATAGTCAGCAGGCTTGCAGGATTTGGATGGCGCGCGTTGAGCGCGCGGATATACGTCAGGGAGAAAGGAACCATTGTGGAAAAAGAATTATCACGTCGTAAATTTATCGCCAGTGGGGCAGGCGCCGCGGCTCTTGGGGCCTTGGCTCTTATGGGGTGCAGCTCCGGCAACGGTAATGGCGGCAGCGACGTAAGCTCCGTTTCGTGGGACGAAGAGGCGGATGTGGTGGTTGTTGGCTTCGGTGGCGCTGGCGCGGCTGCAGCGATCAACGCCTCCGAAGCTGGCTCGAACGTTATCCTGCTTGAAAAGGCGCCTGAGGGGGATGAGGGCGGCAACACCTCCGTATGCGGCGGCACGGCTTGCTGCACCAGCTCCGATAAGCTCGATATAGCATATGACTTCATTCGCTACCAGATGCCCGATACCGTTACCGACGAGGAAATCAAAGGTTATCTGGAGGAGTCGGCCACCTTGGAGCAGTGGCTTACCGAGCACGGTGCCGACGTAACGCTCGGTAAAACGCAAGGTTCGATGTATAGTGTCTTGGAGTCGTCCGCCGCGTTCACGACGTCCATCAAGGTTGGCGGCAACGGTTTCGGCTTGTTCACGTTTTTGAAGGGCGTCGTGGAGTCGTCTGCCGGCGTGTCCGTTCGCTACGAAACGCCTGCGACCAAGCTCATCTTCAATCCCGAGACTAAAGAAGTGTTCGGCGTTGTTGCCGAAACCGCTGACGGGTCGAGCATCAACATCAAGGCGAAGCGCGGTGTGGTGCTATGCTTGGGCGGATTCGAGAACGACCATCAGATGAAGACGGCGTTCTATTCGCCGAACGTCCCCATTTACCCTTGCGGAACCCCCTACAACACAGGCGACGGGCTTCGGATGATTCTTGAGGTTGGGGCGCAGCTGCGCGGGTTTTCGTCTATCGAGTGGGGCTGCCATTGCTGCAAGCCCGCATCCGAGGAAGTTGGCGTGTCGCTTGGGTTTACCTGGACGGATTTTTCGGTATGGAACAACGCCATCATGGTGAACGACCAAGGTAAGCGTTTCGTGAACGAATCGGGGCGCGTCGTGTCCGATCGTGCCATCATGCGTCCGCTTCACGACAAGACCCAGATTCCCGAACTTGCCTTCAGCATGGATACGCTCCGCTACACCAACCTTCCTATGTTCATGATCTGCGACGACACTAAGGCGAAGGCCGGCGCGCTGTTCAACAACTGTTCGTCCACTGCGGGCAACCATTGGGCGAACATTCACAAGCTGTATACTTGGAGCGACGACAATCAAGCGGAAATCGACAAAGGCTGGATCGTCAAAGCCGACACTCTTGAGGAACTTGCCGAGAGGTTGCACATCGACCCTGCCGGTTTGGCCGAAACCGTTGCGCGATACAATGAAGCCTGCGCGGCGGAAAACGATGCGGAGTTCGGCCGAACGGAGTCGCTCACGCCTGTTGCGACGGCGCCGTTTTACGGATGCGAGCTTGGTCTGGGCATCATCAACACGCAGGGAGGTCCCGTTCGGGACGCTGCCCACCGCGTGCTCGATTACGATGGAAACCCTATTCCGCGTTTGTATTCCGGTGGTGAGTTCGGTTCGATTTACTGCTGGCTTTATCAGGGCGCTGGTAACGTGCCCGAGGCGCTTGGCGCTCGTACGGCGGGTACTCAGGTGGCAGCCGAAGAGCCTTGGTGCTAGTATTCCAGTGCGTTAGCGCGGCTTCGGCTGTCGCGGTCGTTGTCGGTTTAGCCAGTTCTGCCCGATACGGCGATTGCCGCCATTTGCCTCTGCGGTGGATTCTTGCTTTCCGGGACGTTGCCCGGGCTAGTGTGCTCTATGATGCGTAGTGTATGCGATTTCAACTGAGTTGACCAGAGGAGGCCATCATGGAAAAGGGGTTGTTCGATTACGTGGCGCAGCGCGCCGACGTTCTTTCTGTTGCCGACACCAGCACGCAGGTTACCAAAGATGCCGCTCTTGCTTGGAAGGAAGCAGTTGCCGCCGATAGCAGCGATGCTGCCGTAGAGGATGCGACCACTAAGTTGCTCGACATTCTTGAAGGACGTCCGACGACCATCGACGGCGTCATCGCGTTCGCCGAGGGTCCCGCCAAGGAGCTATTCGGCGAAGAGGCGGCGGCTCAGATGCTTGCCGAGCAGCTTAAGCGCAAGGAACAAGGTGCGAAGTACTGCAACTGCGAAGCATGCACGGCGGCCTCCGAACTGCTCGCCAAGTTCGGCCGTATCGAGCTGTAGCGGATCGGATTCGACGGTTTCGAGGGGCGGGGGGGGGGGGGGGGGGGGGGGGGGGGGGGGG
>JAEYEL010000065.1 GCA_023403475.1 Actinomycetes bacterium | reverse complement strand
GGGCGTTCCCCGGTAACGGCGACGGCAACGGCGGCGGGCGACCCCTTGTCGAGCTTGGAAAAGAGCGGGGAAGGAGATAAGCCTTCTCTGGCGTTCGGCGATTCCGAGCGCGACGGTAGGGGCGCGCCTTCGAGGAAGGCTTTGCGAAACGCAGTCGTGTACGCGGTTGTGCTCGTCGTTTGGGTTCTTCTCGATGCCGTCACGAAAAAAGCCGTGAACGCCTATGAGATAGGGCAGGTCATAGCAGGTCCTTTCCTGGGACTGTTCCGACTGAAGCTTGTGCACAACACCGGCATGGCCTGGGGGATGCTCTCCGATTCCACCTTTTTCCTGGGCGTGACGTCGGTTGCGGTGTGCCTTGTGCTCACCGGTTACCTTTTCGCGACGGCGCGGCGGGCCTCGCTTGCCCAGACGCTTGGCATCTCCTTGGTGGTGGCGGGCGGCATAGGAAATGCCATCGACCGTTTCGCGCAGGGTTACGTCGTTGACTTCATAGACCTCGTGTTTATGGATTTCCCGGTGTTCAACATTGCCGACATAGGCGTGACTTGCGGGTTCGTTCTTTTTCTTGCCGCACTGCTGCTTGCGGGAAACCGCGAGAACGTGCAGGAGCGCGAAGGCAAGGGCATGCAGGAGCGAGAGGGCTGATGGGGCGGTCTTTGCTGTACAGTGCGTCTGCTTCCGATAGCGGGCGCCGCATCGACGTGCTGCTTGCCGAGCGCGGCTTTTACCAAAGCCGCAGTGCGGCGGCGCGCGCCATTGAAGAGGGAAAGGTGTTCGTGAACGGCGCGTCCGTGACGAAAAGGCGCGTTGTTTCGCCGGGCGACACGATAGTCTACGAGCTTGAGGATGCGCCCGTGCGCACGTCTTTAGCAGGCGAGCCTATCCCCCTCGACATCCGCTACGAAGACGAAAGCATCATCGTGCTTTCGAAGCAGGCGGGGCTTGTGTGCCATCCCTCGGCCGATCACGAGAGCGGCACGTTGGTGAACGCGCTCATCCACCATTGCGGGGCGGACCACTTGTGCAACGTGCAGGGGGAGGACGACCGGTTGGGAATCGTTCATCGGCTCGACAGGGACACGAGCGGCCTTATGCTTGCCGCGAAAACCGATTCCGCAGGTCAAGCGCTCATGGACGACATTGCGGCCCGCACGGTGGACAGGCACTACCTTACGCTCGTCCACGGCGTCATCGCCCATGATACCGGCATGATAGACGCACCCATCTCCCGCAGTGCGAACGATCGCACCCGCATGGCCGTGCGCGACTGCCAAAGCGCGCGCGACGCCATAACCACCTTCCATGTTCTCGAGCGTTTCTCGCACGGCGCGCACGACGACGGCTACACGCTTCTGGACTGCAAGCTTTTCACGGGGCGCACGCACCAGATTCGCGTCCATATGCAGTACACGAGGCACCCGGTCGTGGGAGACCCGGTCTACAGCGCCCATACGCCGCGCGACCCGAAAGCCCAGCTGGGGCTTGAACGGCAGTTCCTTCATTCCTACAAGCTGGGGTTCACGCACCCCGAAACAGGGGAAAGCCTTTCTTTCACCGATGAGCTTCCCGCCGACCTTGCCGCATGCTTGGAAGGCCTCGCGAAAAGAAGCATGACGGCCGGCTGAGCGGGCGTAAAATCCGACCGGCACGGAAGGTAATCGCACTAGGGAAGAAACGCGGTGCGTTAGTTGAGCGGCGGTAAAACCGTTGACGGCATCTGCTGCCACGCTATAATGAGCAGGCGCATTTGTGCGATTGACGAGCTTGCGAAGAAGGGCCGGTAGCCATGATCACAGGAGCAATCAAGAGCAAGGTGGACGCAATCTGGCAGAGGATGTGGGAAGGCGGTACCATCTTGTTGCCGGCGAGACGGATTCCTATATCGACCTGCTGTTTTATAGCCTGAGGCTGAGGCGCTACACTGCCGTTGAGCTGAAGAACGAGGAGTTCAAGCCCGAGTACGCTGGGAAGCTCGGCTTATGTATCGCCGCCGTCGATGACGAGCTTCGCGGACTGAATAGACTACTGCTACGGCAGGGACTACGTCGAGCGCGCGCCCGACGGCGACACGCCCTTCGGGCTTCTGGTGCGCAAACTTGTGAAGCTCGACCACGATGCCGCCATGGAGGCGTTCGCCGGCTTCATCAACACGGGCGACCTGACCGAGCAGCAGATCTCGTTCGTGCGCATATTCAACACCCAGCAGCAACTGGGGCTGGTGGCGGTCATCAACCGTATAAAAGAGAATGCCGAGAGACCTGCGGCATAGCAAAAAACGCATACCATTCGACCCTTTGAGCGCTGCAGCGAGAACTTCCTAACATATACACCAGTTTCTGTACTTTCGCAAATTCCCGCGCCGCCCGCTCCACCTTAGGATACACTGTATAAACTATTGAGCACGAGGGGTGATGGAAGCAATATCAAGGGCGGCGAAAACGAAACTCGAACGCGATCCGTTGGCGAGGAATCGCAGTTCGAACGTGATCCGTCGGCGAGGCATCAAAGCTCGAACGTGGCCTGTCGGCCAGATAAGAAGGTGACGCATCTATGCACAGCGAGGGTTCCTGCGGTGTTCTTATCGTGAACACCGGAACGCCCGAGGCTCCCAAGCCGCACGCCGTTCGCAAATACCTTGCGAAGTTCCTCATGGACAAGCATATCGCCCCCATGAACAGGGTGGGGTGGTGGATCATCGTGCACCTGTTCATTCTGCCGAAACGCGGGAAGGCTTCTGCTGCGAAGTACGCCAAGATATGGACGAACGAGGGCTCGCCTTTCACCATCGCGCATGAGAAGCTTGCGGCAGGCCTTGGTCGCGCCTTTCAGGAGGAGGGGGCGAGCGTGGTGGTGCGTCACGCCATGAGCTACGGAGAGCCTTCCATTCTCCAGGCGGTAAGGGAATTGTCGGATGCCGGGTGCACGCGTCTTGTTGTGCTTCCTTTGTATCCGCAAAGCGCCTATTCAACGGTCGGCCCTGTTTCCGATGCCGTGGCCTGCGCCGTGAAACGGGCTCATTGGAAAGGGGAAGTGACCGTTGCCGGCGACTATCACGAGAACCCCGTCTACGTAAAGGCCGTTGCGGCATCCATCAAACATGCCGGGTTCGACCCCGAATCGAACGATCGCGTTCTTTTCTCTTTCCATTCCATTCCGCTTGCCGATATAGAAGCAGGCGACACCTACGAGCTGCAGACGGGGGCTTCCAGCTTGCAAATAGCCAGCGAACTGGGGCTTGAGCGTACGCGTTGGACCATCGGCTATCAGTGCCGCTTCGACATGGCGCGCGAATGGCTCTCACCCTTCACCAAAGACGTGCTGGCAAGGTGGGCGGAAGCGGGCGGCGGGCGCGTGTTCGTGGTGTGCCCGAACTTCGCCGTCGATTGCTTGGAAACGCTCTACGATATCGACTACGAGCTGAAGCCGTATTATTTCGAGCAGCTGAGACATGCGGGAAGACAGGCGCGGCCAAGCGATTTCACCTACGTTCCCTGCCTTGACAAAAGCCGTGCGCACGTGAAGGTGCTGATGGACGTTTTGCGACCCTATGTCAACAAGGAGTAGAACATGGGACAACCTTGCATTTTGGTGGGCGTGACCGGGTGCATTGCGGCCTACAAGGCATGCGAGATAGTGCGCGGCTTGCAGAAGGCGGGCGGGCACGTGAAAGTCGTCATGACCGAGCACGCCTGCAAGTTCGTCGGGCCCACCACGTTTCGGGCGCTCACGCGCGAACCGGTTGCGGTGGGGCTGTTCGACGAGCCGGGCGATGCGATACACCATGTGTCGCTCGCGCAGGAATGCGACGCGTTCCTCATAGCGCCCTGCACGGCGAACGTTCTCGCCAAGATGGCGCATGGCATAGCCGACGACCTTTTGAGTACCACGGCGCTGGCTACTACCGCACCTTTGGTGGTGGCTCCGGCCATGAACGTGCACATGTACGAAAACGAGGCGACGCAGGAAAACCTGCGCGTGCTCGCCGAGCGCGGCGTGCGCATCGTGGAGGCGGAAGACGGATATCTGGCCTGCGGGGACGTGGGGAAGGGCAGGCTTGCAAGCGTGGACGCTATTGTGAACGAAGCGCTTGCGGCGGCAGGCGCGAAGCGCGATTTTGCCGGGCTTTCGGTTATGGTGACGGCGGGGCCAACCGTAGAGCCGCTCGATTCCGTGCGCTATCTTTCCAATTACTCATCGGGAAAGACGGGCTTTTCCCTTGCGCGCGCGGCGGCGCGGCGCGGAGCTTCCGTCACGTTGATAACGGGCCCCGTGTCGCTGCCCGCACCGGAAGGGGTGCGCGTGGTACCCGTGCGCACCGCAAACGACATGCTCGCGGCGGCTCGAAGTGCGTTCGAGAACGCCGATCTGGGAATATTTGCGGCGGCGGTAGCCGATATGCGACCGGCTTACCCGGCATCCCGCAAGCTCAAGAAAGGCTTAGACGATGCGGCGCTTGCCTGCATCGAGCTTACGGAAAATCCCGATATCCTTGCGACCTGCGCTGCCGAAAAGCACCCGGGCCAGGTAGTGGTGGGCTTTGCGGCGGAAACCGACGACGTTTTGGGAAACGCGCAGGCGAAGCTTTCCAAGAAGAACGCCGATATGATAGTGGCGAACCGCGTGGGCGAAGGCGTTGCCTTCGGAACCGATGACAACGAGGTGACTCTCGTGTACCCGCACACCGCAATCCATCTGCCCAAAGCCCCGAAGGACGAACTGGCCGAAAGCATTCTCGATGCCGCCAAGGTTCTTCTTGAAAAGCGCTCATGAGGCTTGGCTGCAGCACATTCGGCCTCAAGGCTCGACCCGAAAAAGGAAAAGAATTGGAAGATGGCGAGAAAATCCTTGCTTTGTCGGCAAGGTAACGTTAATATGAACAAGCTGTTTGCGACGGACTACTTGGGAACCTGAGCAAAGCATTTACGGGTTGTGGCGCAGTTTGGTAGCGCACTTGACTGGGGGTCAAGGGGTCGCAGGTTCAAATCCTGTCAACCCGACCAGCAAAACGCAGGTCATCGGGAATTTCTCGATGACCTGCTTTTTTTGTCGATAGTGCCAACAACAAGCTATTTCGATCGACTGTGCACAAAAAGTCGCGAATTGTTGCACTGTTAGAACCTCCCTCTTATTTGTCTGAAAATAGGTTCTCGGTTTTCGCAGGTCGCGGACGCGCAGTTTAAAACATGCCGACTTTCCTTATGCCAACTTGGACAAAAGGTGTTGAAAACGCAACATTTCGTGACTTTTTGTGTAATGTGGGGCTGCGCCTAGGTTTCGGGGTGTTTCGGGCCGTGCTTGGGTTTCGGGGTGCTCCGTTCGTTTCCGTATATGTATGCGAAAGATACGCCGAATACTGCTATAATTCGCTATAATTCGGAAACGCAATAACGGGCGGGCGCCCGGCATTCGCTTTAGGCGGCAAGGCAACGGGCACCCGCCCGGCACCCGCTTTCGGCAACCGTTTGTTCGAAAGGAGCAAGTTTAGCATGAGGGATCATTCGAAGCACGTGGAACTATCGCGCGAGCAGGCAGTCGAGGGCATGATAGACGCCTTGGGCGCGTCGTTTGGGTGGCAGTGCCCTTATGAGGGGAATCGCGCCGAAGGTGCGCCGATCGATGTCGCCGGCGCCGATCGCGCATGGGAAGATGCCGACCATGCACGCGAGGTGGAGCGCAAGATGGTCGAGACCGTTCCCCTTGAGGCGGCAGTCGGGCGCGTGCTGGCGCATTCCCTGCACTCCCGCATTGATGCGCCGAACACGCTTACGTGCTGCATGGATTCCATCGCCGTTCATTGGAGCGATTTCGAGCAGGGAATTCCCGACACGTCGGCATGGGTGCGCGGCGTCGATTGGGAGTTCGCGAACACGGGCATCGCCATGCCGCAAGGGTTCGATACCGCCATCGTCATCGAAAACGTCGAAGTGTCGGAGGATAACGCTTGCGTGCGCATCTTGGCCGCGCCGTCGAAGCGCTACGCGGGCACCAAGCCGGCAGGTGCCAACATGAAAAGGGGAGATCTGCTCTGCCGCGCGGGCAAGGTGCTCACGCCTGATGACATCGCGCGCATAGCGAGCGGGAACCGCACGTGCGCGCCGGTGGTGCGCAAGCCCCGCGTGGCCTTCATTCCCACAGGAAACGAGCTTGTGCGCGGCGGTTCAGCTCTGGTCGAGAAGGGGAAGAACCTTGAGACGAACAGCTTCGTCGTGCGGGGCAAGGTCGAGCAGTGGGGCGGCGTTTTCGTGCCGTTCGACATTGTGTCCGACGACCCGGAACGCATAAGGGACGCGGTTCTTTTAGCCTGCGAGGTTGCCGACATCGTGGTGCTCAACGCCGGATCCTCGAAGGGCTCCGACGACTGGTCTGTGGAGCAGATGGAGGACATGGGACAGATCATCTGCCATCAGACGAACCACGGACCTGGGCATCATAGCTCTTACGCGGTTGTGGAAGGCACGCCCATCGTGGGAATCTCAGGACCTTCCGGCGGGGCGTCGTTCACGCTGAATTTCTACCTGAAGCCCGTCATGAAAAGGTTTTTAGGGTTGCCGCACGCGCCGGAGCGCATTCCCGCCGTGCTCACGGAGGCGTTTCCCGCCAAGCCGTCAAAGCCGAAGCCGACGCAGGCGGCCGGCGGGGAGGAACGGCCTTCGGTGGTCGCGCCGCACGCCGTTTTCTACGGCATCAAGTTCGTGGAGGCGAAAATGAGCGACGACGGCGTTTTCCGCGCCACGCCCGTGAAGGGGCATGCGGGAAGCACACCGACGCTTCACGCGAACGCCTACTACATGATGCCCTCAGGGCCTGGAATGGAGCCCCCCGAAGCGGGAGATGTCATCTGGATAGAGCTGCGCTGAGGCTTTGCTGCGTCCACCGCGCGAGCGGCCTGTTCGCGCGGTGGACGGCTGCTGTAGGCGGCACGACGTTTTTCCGCAAGCCCTTTACCGAACAATAATCCCGAACAGGCGCACTCATCAGGCGGGTGTGTTTTTTTTTGCTAAAGTACGGTTTTGAAAGCGACGGGGCGTCGCTTTTGTTGTAGGGGGGTGTCCCCGTTCCTTCGTTCATTGATTTGAAGAGGAGGCAGCTACGTGGCTATGCTTGGGTTTTTAATCCTTTTCCCGCTGGTTGTTGCGGCCGTTCTTTTGGTCGTTTCGAACAACCGAGCGCGAAAGGCGATTGTCTACGTTTCAGCCGCTGTTATCGGCATCGCATCAATAGGGCTCGTCGTCGCCTACGTTGGCGCTCCGTGGATCGCTTTCGACTTCCACTCGCAAGTGGTCGACTACGTTTGCATCGCCGTGGGCGTTCTGGTGGCGGCTACCGTCATAGCGTTCGGCGTGCGCTATAGAAACGTGTGGGCCTGCGTGCTCGCCGGCGTGCAACTTGTCGGGTCGCTTGTGTTCGAGTTCGTCTTCGCGCACGGCGTTCCCGTCGTCGAAGGACTTTACCTCGACTCGCTCTCGCTGCTCATGGCGTTCATCATCGGCGTGGTGGGAAGCGGTATCTGCGTGTACGCGCTCGGCTACATGGAAGACTTCCAAGCGCATGAGCCGGAAGGCGCGCGCGACCGCCGCCCGACGTTCTTCGCGCTCATGTTCGCATTCCTTTCGGCAATGTATGTCATCGTGTTCTCGAACAACATGGTGTGGCTGTTCTGCGGCTGGGAGGTCACAACCGTCTGCAGCTTCCTGCTCATTGGGTTCACGAAGACCGACGAAGCCATAAGAAACGCGTTTCGCCAGATCATCATGAATTTGGCGGGAGGCATCGCCTTCCTTTTGGCGCTCTACGTCATGGCCGTGCAGTTCCAGACGCTTTCGTTCCTCGATTTTCTCCTCATTGGAGTAAGCAATCCGCTTCTGGTCGTTCTTCCCGTGTGCGCGCTCGCGTTCGCCGGCCTCACCAAGGCGGCGCAGATGCCGTTTCATACGTGGCTTTTAGGCGCCATGGTGGCGCCCACGCCCACAAGCGCCCTGCTTCACAGCTCCACCATGGTTAAAGCGGGCGTGTTTATGCTCGTGAAGCTCGCGCCCGTGTTCTACGCCGGCACCGTGAGCGCCCAGGAAAACATCGTTTCCGCGGCGCCGACCATCATGGTCGTTCTCGTGGGCGGCCTTACGTTCACGCTCTGCTCGTTTCTGGCCATTTCCCAAAGCAACGCCAAGCGCGTGCTCGCCTATTCGACCATAGCGAACCTCGGCCTCATCACCGCCTGTGCGGGCGTGGGAACGCCCGAGGCCATTTGGGCGGCGTGCTTCCTCATTCTGTTCCACGCCGTTGCCAAAAGCCTGCTCTTCCTGTGCGTGGGCACCGCCGAGCACCACATCGGCAGCCGCGACATCGAGGACATGGATTTGCTCTTCGAGCGCATGCCGCGCCTCGCGCGCTTCATGATGCTCGGCATCATGGTCATGTTCGTGGCGCCTTTCGGCATGCTGGTGGCAAAATGGGCGACGCTTGTGTCCTTCGTGGACGAGGGGCAGGTGGCCCTTATCGTTCTTCTGGCGTTCGGATCGGCGGCCACGTTCATGTTCTGGGCGAAATGGCTCGGCAAGCTTGCGGGCATTGCGGGTGCACCGGAAAACGTCGAAGTTGAAGTTCACCCCAGTGAATGGATATCCATCCTGCTCATGGCTGTGCTCGCGGTTCTCGCCTGCGTGCTTTTGCCCCTGCTTTCATACACGGTGGTCGAACCCTACGTGGCAAGTGTTTACGGCATCGCGATTCCCGATATATCGACCGGCAACCTATGGCTGGCGTCCATCGCCGCAGCCTTGGTGGCTATCGTGCTCTTCGCCGGCTTGGGGAAGGGACGCGCACGCAAGGTCGATGTGTACCTTGCCGGCGTGGGCGTCGACGACGCGCAGCGGACGTTCAGAAACTCGATGTCGGGCGTCTCTACCGCTACGGCGCGGAACTGGTATATGGAAAGCGTTTTCGGCGAGGCGCGCGTGGCGCCCGTGGGAACCGCCGCCTGCACGCTCGTCATCGTGGCGGCCTTCGCCGCATCGCTCACAGCGCTGCCGGGATTGTTCTAGAAAGGGGTGTGGTCCGATATGTCTCTCATCATCACGCTCGCAGGCACTTTGGCCTTCGCCGTCGTCGCCCCTGTGCTCGGATGCCTTCTGGCCGGTCTCGACCGCAAGATATCGGCTCGCATGCAGGGTCGCGTAGGACCGCCTATCCTGCAGCCTTACTACGATGTGCGCAAGCTTTTAGAGAAAGACCGCGTGGCGGTCAACTCGTCCGAAGGGGTCTATGTGACCTGTGCGCTCGTGTTCGCCATCCTTGCCGGCGGCATCTTCTACTCCGGCGGGAACCTTCTCATGTGCGTCTTCGTCATAACCCTCTCGGGACTGTTCTTCATCGTTGCTGCCTATTCGTCGCGCAGCCCCTATGCCGAGATCGGCGCGGCGCGCGAGACGCTGCAGGTGATGTCTTATGAGCCCATGATTCTGTTCATGGCCGTGGCGTTCTACATGGCCACGGCGAAGGGAAGCCTGCAGGGCGCAGGAACGTTCGACGTGGCAGGGGCGTTTTCGCTCGGCGCCCCCGTTATCGCGAATGTCTGGCTTGTGTTTCTGGGGCTTTTGTTCGTGCTTACCATCAAGTTGCGGAAGTCGCCTTTCGACCTGTCGTACTCGCACCACGCGCACCAAGAGCTGGTGAAGGGAATCACCACCGAGATGAGCGGGCCTACACTTGCGAAGGTGGAGATCATGCACTGGTGCGAGAGCGTGCTGTTCCTAGGCTGGGTCGGCCTGTTCTTCGTGTGGGGAAACCCGGCATCGATAGTGCTCGCGGTGGTGGTCGCGCTGCTCGTGTACTTCCTGGAAATTTGGATAGACAACAACTTCGCCCGTGTGAAGTGGCAGGCCATGCTGAGGAGCGCCTGGGTCGTCGCCCTCGTGACGGGTGGCGTGAACGTGGCGTTTCTCGCGTATCTGTAAAGGAGTGTGGAGATCATGTCGTTTGCAACGAAATCGCCATGGGTCATTCACTACGATGCCTCGAGCTGCAACGGCTGCGACATCGAGGTGCTGGCGGCGCTTTGCCCCGGCTACGACGTGGAGCGGTTCGGCATCATCAACACCGGCAACCCCAAGCACGCCGACATCTTCTTGGTCACGGGTAGCGTGAACGAGCGCAACATAGACGTCGTCAAAGAGATATACGACCAGATGGTAGAGCCTAAAGTGGTCGTGGCGTGCGGTATATGCGCCTGCTCGGGCGGCGTGTTCCACGACTGCTACAACGTTATAGGCGGGGTGGATGCGGCCATACCGGTGGACGTGTACGCGCCGGGGTGCGCGGTGCGCCCCGAGGCCATCATCGATGCGGTCGTGCAGGCCTTGGGAATTTTGGAGGAGAAGTCGAAGGCTCTGCAAGAGCAGAGGAAGGGGGCGTGACGTGGGCTTCTCAAGTGAATTTGCGCCGCTTGCCGTAAGCGAGCTTTCGGCCTTTGCGGACGCGCGGAAAAGGGAAGGGTGGCGCTTCGTCCAGATTCTTGCGGCGAAGACCGATGCGGGCTGCGATCTTGTGTACTCGTTCATGAAGGACGGTGCGCTTGAGAACCGCGTGGTTCCCGTTGAGAAGGGAGCCTGCGTTCCCTCCATAACCGATCGCTTCCTTGCCGCCTTCGTGTTCGAAAACGAGATCCACGACCTTTTCGGCGTGGACATCGAGGGCATCGCCATCGATTTCGGCGGCAACTTCTACAGCCTTGCCCAAGCTGAGCCGATGACCATCTTGTCTCCCGCCCAGAAGGAAGCTCGCGACAAGGCTGCGCGTGCGGCCGCTGCGAAGGCCGCCAAGGAAAAGGCGGCGGGCGCGGCGGACGAGACCGCTGCTATGGAGGCGAAGCTTGCCGGTATGGATCCTGAGAAGGCCGCCAAGGTGCGTGCCGCCATGGAGGCCAAGGCGAAAAAGGAAGCTGCGAAAGCCGGCGCTGCAGCCGATGAGAAGATAGCCGCGCTCGACCCTGAGAAGGCCGCCAAGGTGCGTGCCGCCCTTGCGGCGAAAGCTGCACGAGAGGCATCGCGCCAAAGGGAAGGCGCGGATGCGGCGGGAAAGGAAGGTGAGTAGCATGGGAAAGGCGACCGTCATTCCGTTCGGGCCGCAGCACCCGGTGCTGCCCGAACCGCTCCACCTCGATCTCGTGGTGGAAGACGAGAAGGTCATAGAGGCTATCCCGCAGATAGGGTTTGTGCACCGCGGCCTTGAGAAGCTGGTGGAGACGCGCGACTACAACCAGTTCGTCTACATTGCCGAGCGCATCTGCGGCATCTGCGCGTTCGGCCATTCCTACGGCTATGCCGAAACGGTGGAAAGCCTGATGGGGGTTGAGATTCCGAAGCGCGCCGAGTACCTGCGCGTCATATGGCACGAGCTTTCGCGCGTGCATTCGCACATTCTCTGGATGGGCCTTGCGGCCGATGCGTTCGGCTTCGAGAGCCTGTTCATGCACTGCTGGCGTCTGCGCGAGCGCGTGCTCGACATCTTCGAGAAAACCACGGGCGGGCGCGTCATATTTTCCGTCGTGAAGGTGGGCGGCGTGGTGCGCGACATAGACGACGGGCAGTTCGCCGAGATAAAAAGCAAGCTCGAGGGCATAAAGGACGATTACCGGCAGATATGCGACGCGTTTTTGAAAGACTCCTCGGTTAAAAACCGCACCGTGGGCGTGGGCTACATCAGCAAGGAAGACGCGCTCTCGCTTTCCATGGTGGGGCCGTTTCTGCGCGCGTCAGGGCCTGCCTACGACGTGCGCTCGCTCGGGAAGGGCGGCTACGGCGATCTTTCCGACTTCCAGCCCGTCACCGATGCGCAGGGCGACTGCTATGCGCGCGTGAAGGTGCGCGCCCTCGAGGTGCTGCAGTCCATCGACATTATCGAGGAGATGATAGCGAAGATTCCTGCGGGCGACATATCCGTTCCCGTCAAAGGGGTTCCCGCCGCAGGCGCGCAGGCGGCGAACGTGGTGGAACAACCGCGCGGGGAATGCTACTATTTCGCGCGGGGTAACGGAACGAAGTACCTCGACCGCATGCGCATGCGCACGCCCACGAGTCAGAACCTCGCCGGCATGACCGCAGCGCTCAAAGGCTGCGATCTGGCCGACGTCAACATGATAGTTCTCACCATCGACCCCTGCATCAGCTGCACGGAAAGGTAGGCGGAACATGGGTTCTTTCAAACTAGGCAAGATGACGCTTTCCGGTCTGTTCAAGCAGCCCGAAACCCTGCTTTACCCCGTGCAGGTCAAAACGCCGCCCGCAGGGCTTAAAGGGCATGTGAAAAACGACGTGACGGCGTGCATACTGTGCGGCATCTGCCAGAAGCGCTGCCCCGCCGGCGCCATAACGGTTGACAAGCCCGCCCGCACCTGGTCCATCAACCGTTTCCGCTGCGTGCAGTGCGGCAGCTGCGTGCGCGAGTGTCCCAAGCAGTGTCTGATTATGGAGCCGACCTATGCGCCGTGCGCTACCGGCAAGCATGCCGAGGTGTTCGAGGTTCCGGAGAGGGAAAAAGCCGCGCGGGCGTGAGCGGCTTAAAATCTCGTGCCGCTCGCACGTCTGCGCAGGCTCATCGGGGAAACAACATCTGTTCATTTCTTACAAAGTATTTACAAAATTGAACAACTGCCATATGCTTCCAAAATCTTGTTAAGGAGAAGCATATGGCAGTTTCGCAAAACGAATTCAAAACGCTCGTCGCGCTCATGAGCGAAGACGTGCATACCCAAAGGGGCGTCGCCGAGAAAACGGGTCTTTCCCTAGGCAGCGTGAATGCGACCTATCGTTCGCTTGTCGGCAAAGGGCTTGTCGAGGACTTCTACCTCACCCAGGCAGGCTATGAGGCGCTTGACCCTTTCAAGGTGGAAAACGCCGTCATCATGGCGGCGGGCCTTTCCTCCCGCTTCGCGCCGCTTTCCTACGAGAAGCCCAAGGGCGTCTTGCAGGTGCGCGGCGAGGTGCTTATCGAGCGCCAGATACGCCAGCTGCAGGCGGCGGGAATAAACGACATCACCGTCGTGGTGGGATACATGAAAGAGGCGTTCTTCTACTTGGAAGATCTGCTGGGGGTGACAATCGTCGTCAACCCCGACTACGCCGTGCGCAACAACAACTCGACGCTCATGCTCGTGAAGAAACGGC
The DNA here is from genome assembly GCA_023403475.1 of Actinomycetes bacterium. Lineage (GTDB taxonomy): Bacteria > Actinomycetota > Coriobacteriia > Coriobacteriales > Eggerthellaceae > CAJFUR01. The sequence continues at coordinate 3,534 of JAEYEL010000065.1, read as the reverse complement.
TTGGCAACACCTACATCTGCTCGTCGGACGACTACTTCACCGAAAACGTCTTCGAGCCCTACGTGTACCAAGCCTATTATTCCGCAACGTACTTCGAAGGCCCCACCGAGGAATATTGCCTTACGTGCGGTGCGGGCAATCGCATCACGAACGTGTCCGTAGGAGGGAAGGACGCCTACGGCATGCTCGGACACGCTTATTTCGATCGAACCTTCTCGCGGCGCTTCGTCGAGATTCTGGAAGCCGAATACGACCGACCCGAAACGGCTGCAAAGCTTTGGGAAGACATCTACGCCGACCATGTAACGGAACTCAACATGGTGATGCGCCCCTACGACGCAGGCATCATCTACGAGTTCGATTCACTGAACGACCTGCAGGAATTCGACCACGATTTCATCATGAACGTCGACTCGCGCATCTTGGACAACATATGCGAGATCCTGCATTGCACACGCGATGGCATACGCGATATCGTGCCCATAAAAGAAGGTCTCACCAACCTGTCGTGCCGCTTTCGGGTGGGGGATATGTTCTACGTCTATCGGCACCCCGGCGCCGGCACCGACGAGATCATCAACCGCGCGAGCGAGGCGTATTCGCAAGGCGTTGCGAAGAAGCTCGGCATAGACGACACGTTCGTGTACGAAAGCCCCAGCGAGGGCTGGAAGATATCGACCTACGTTGCCGACTGCGTTCCCTTCGACTACCACAACGAATCGCATGTGGAACGCGGCCTTGCGCTTGCCCGCAAGCTCCACGAGAGCGGCGAGTGTTCAGCGTGGTCCTTCGACGTGTACGAGAAGGCGCGCGGCATCGTGCAGCTGCTCGGCGCCCGCTCCTATCCGTTGTTCCCCGATTTCGAGGAGCTTGCGGGCAAGGCGGCGCTTCTGAACGAATGCGTGAAGGGCGATGGGGTGAAACCATGCCTGTGCCACAACGACTTCTACAGCCCTAACTTCCTTGTGCGCGACGACCTCATGTACCTCATTGACTGGGAGTATTCGGCCATGTCCGACTACGCCAGCGATCTCGGAACCTTCATTTGCTGTTCCGACTACGACCTCGATGAGGCGAAGCACGTTATCGAGCTGTACTTCGGGCGCGACCCCACTCCCGTCGAAATGCGGCACTGCCTTGCCTACGTGGGACTGTGCGCCTACTACTGGTTCGTTTGGGCGCTCTACAAGGAGGCCACGGGCGACCCGGTGGGGGAGTGGCTCTACCTTTGGTACCGAAGCGCGAAGACTTACGGCACCGTGGCCTTGAAGGCCTACGGGCGATAACGGAATCACTCTTTTGAACCCGAAGCGTTTTCCAGTTTGAAGAGAGCGGAGAAGAAGTGGAACTTATAGGAACGATAGTAGTGTACATTATCATGGCGTGCGCGCTCGTGGGCGCAATCGCCTCGGTCATCAAACCCGAATGCGAGCTGGGACAGCAGTTCGTGGCGGGCATCGACTCCATTGGCCCCATTTTCCTGCCGGTGGCAGGCATCATGGCCTCGGCCCCTTACCTGACTGCGTTTGTCAGCACGGTGTTCGGGCCGGCCTACGGTGCGCTTGGCGCCGACCCCGCCATGGCGGCCACCACGTTCATCGCGGTGGATATGGGCGGATACCAGCTGGCCGATGCTCTGGCGCAGACGCGCGAGAGCTGGATCATGGCCATGATGACCGGCTACATGGCCGGCGCCACCATCGTGTTCACCATTCCGGTTGCCTTGAAGATGCTCGAGAAGCGCGACCGTAAGTACTTGGCGCTCGGCGTGATGAGCGGGCTTCTGGCCATTCCCATAGGCGTTTTGGTGTCGAGCGTCATCATCGCGCTCGCGCATCCCGTTATCCGCGAGGCGGTCTCCACGAATGCAGCTGCAACCTACCAGTTGGCCCTGAGCTTTTCCCAGATAGGGCTGAACCTCGTGCCGCTCATCATCATCTGCGGCGCTTTGGCGGCCGGTCTCAAGTTCAAGCCCGATGCCATGATCAAAGGCTTCATTGTGTTCGGGCGCGCCATGGAAAGCGCCTTGAAGATCGTGTTCGTGCTCGTTGTCATCGAATACTTCACCGGCATATTCACCGACTTGTTCGGAGGTTTCGGGTTCGATCCCATCATCGCCGACGACGAGGATATCTTCCGCGCTCTCGAGGTTTCAGGGGCAATCGGCATGATGCTGTGCGGCGCGTTTCCCATGGTCTATCTCATCAAGCGCTACCTAGCGAAACCTCTGGCTAAGGTGGGCGGTCTGGTGGGCTTGAGCTCCGACGCGACGACCGGTCTTTTAGCGGCGTCGGCCAACGTGCTTGCGGCGCTTGCCATGGTGAAGGATCTGCGCGCGCGTGACAAGGTGCTCGTCATGGCCTTTGCCGTGTGCTGCGCGTTCCTGTTCGGCGACCATCTTTCCTTCACGGCGAACTTCCAGCCCTCGCTCATCGTTCCCGTGCTCGTTGGCAAGCTCTGCGCGGGCGTATGCGCCATCGTGTTCGCGAACCTGCTTGCCGTGCGCAAGGCCGAGCAGCTGGAGCAGGAGGATCTAGCGGAGGCGCAGGGTGCGGCCACCGAAGCGCAAGACGTTCAGAAGGAAGCCTCCTGCGCATAACGGTGCAGCGTAGCGGCACGCGCGATCGCGAGCGCCTGCATTCGCCTGCGCCCGCTTCGCTCGCTTCGGGTTCGGTTTTGCAATTGTGACGCTTTTCAGCTCATATGAAAAAAGACCGCTGCGCAATCGGCACCTTTCAAGAGAACTGCTAGAATAGCACTCTTGAAAAGATGATGTCGGTTGCGCCTTCGAACTGCGGCGAAAGCCATTGTTGCGGCTCGATGGCATGAGGCTTCTTTTAAAGCGAGCCTTCGCGCCGACCGATCCGATGCAGGGAAAGAGTGCGATGTCGAAGCAGGCGACGGATAGCCGAAGCGTGAAAATCGAAGAGGACGAGGTGAGCGATCGCGTTCTCACGGTTCCGAACGTCATTTCGTTCGCGCGTCTATGCCTTGTTCCTTTGTATCTTGTGCTTCTTTTGAACGGCCGTGATCTTGCCGCAACGTTCGTTTTCGCCCTTGCCGCAAGCACCGATTGGGTTGACGGGCAGGTGGCGCGGCGCACTCATGCGGTTTCGAAGCTCGGCCGGCTTCTCGACCCTGCCGTTGACAGGATTCTCATGATCGCGGGCGTGGTGGGGCTGCTTTTGGTGGGACGGCTTCCCCTGTGGATCATCGTCGTGGTCGTTCTGCGCGATCTTCTGCTCATATCGGGTGCGGCATGGCTTTTGAATCGCTATCGCATTCGCGTGGCGGTCGTTTATCCGGGGAAGTTCGCCACAACGTTTCTGTTCATCGGCTTCGCCGGCCTTCTTCTGAACTGGCCCCTTGTCCAAGGTCTCGGTCTGGTCGATGCCGCGTGGCTTCCGGGCTTCAACGGCGATGCGGTTTCCTGGAGCATCTGGTTCGTCTACGCCGGGCTCGTGCTGGCCATAGCGACGACAGTCTACTACGTTTCCGCTGCATGGAAAAAGCTCTGTGCGGCGAAAGCGGAGC
>JAEYEL010000213.1 GCA_023403475.1 Actinomycetes bacterium | reverse complement strand
AGCCGTATCCACTCATTGGCCGTCCAAAACGCGGCTCGCCGTTAAACCGTTGCAGACATCCCCGGCGAAAAGCGCACCGAGTGAACGAACCTGGGCTTCCCGTCCTTTTTCCGAGGCGTTTTTGGCGAGACTTTCTCCGAGTGAATGGCTCGCGCATTACGGGAGAAGACGGGGCGGACGCACCCTAGACGCCGCGATGGGGGTGACAAAAGAGTGCCAAGTCACAGCTGGAAGCGATCCACGTAAATTCCTCCCAAAATCGCCCTGCAAGAGGTAGCGGAGACAGGCTTATAGGAGCCGGCACAGAACAGACCGCATGAGGATGGGTTCAACGCGCGGAGGCACGGAAAACGCGCAGACTCGGGGAGCAAAAGCGGGAGGGGCCATATGGACGCACCGCACAGGAGCGCGACACCGAAGCATCACGGACTCGCTGGCACATCGTCGCTGGCGCGCTCTTTTTCGTGTGGACAACGGTCGAGCTCATCCTCATCCCCAACAACCTCTTAGTCTTCTACTCCGCCTTGGGAATTCTGCAAACAACAGCCGCAATCCACCTAGCACGTACCGCCGATCGCCGCGAAACATAAACCAACAAGCGACCGCAAATCCTTCGATTTTCTCAAACATGCACCAACCAAGAAATCGAAAGCTAGCAAGCGTTTCAAGGAATTCCCGCGAACCTCCTCTGCGCTTCCGCTCATTCGAAGAAAAACGCCAAGAAGCGCTGCGACTGAGCTCGTTTGTTTGGTCGACAAAGTTTGCTCGCTGCAGAAAACATTGTTCATGCGATAAGCCGGCGAACGGCCTGCTCGTCTATTGTCGCGCCCGCCTCAACATCAGCAGCTTGCAGTAGAAACTGAACCATGTTACGCGCATCAGGAAGGGTGTCGGCAATGCGCGCAACATATTCCCGGGCAGAATCGTCAAGTTTGCGCTCGTCAACCGCCGCAAACGTGCCGCAGAACTCGTCGACCGCATGACGAATTCCTTCAATCCCGAAAGGCGCAACTTCCACGACCGAAAAGCACTCCATCGCGCGTGCTAAATCGGGCAGGTCGAGTACATCGGGTATCTGCCGCGCCGCGAAGCAGGTGGCAAGCCCCCTCCGGTTCCGCTCGGCAATCATTAGCTCGAGCAATTTGGCCGTTTCCGGATGCGTTACCGCAGCGTCAATCTCATCCACGAACAACAGAGGAATCTCACCCAGCTGATCGAAAAAATCGTCACCTAGGTCAAGGTCAAAACGGAGCATTATAGCGGCGGTCGAACACAGCAGCGCGGATTTCCCACCTTTTTCGCGCCCAATGTTCAAGAGATGGGTCTTCCCCGCACCTTCGGGTCCGCAAATCACAACGTTGCCAGAACCTACTTCAACCAGGTTTTTCACAGCCTTATAGGCTTCTCGGTTCTCTCCACCAACAATGAAATCGGCGTCAATGTACATAGCTGCAACCCCGCTTACCTCACAATGCTCGGAGCAATCACGGATTTATGCGACACATCGGGCGCATTGGGCAGCTGAACAGCGAAAACCTTCTTGCTACCGCATTTTTGGCACGATGAGACGCCGATGGGCAGCGGCTCGCCGCAATCGCCGCAACGAAGCTCGGTTCGGCTCGAATACAACCCGCATTGATTGCAATGCGTGCAAGTATAGCACATCGCCTTTGCTCCTTCCTTAACGCTCAAAACACCCGGTCAGCCTTCGCTTGCAATCGAACGGCCTTATCTGCCGACATCAAGTCTGCCGGTCTCAAGCCTGTCGTTCAGACTCACATCAGCTGTGCGCCACATCAGCACCAGCACCCGCTATGCCTTCGCGCTCGCCGCTGCCGTGCCGTCGGCCTCTTCCCACACGAGCTTCCGTCCGCAAGCATACGCCAGAATCACACACAACATCGCAGCCATAAACAACGCGACGAGCACGGCGAACGCCGGCTCGAACGTGCCGGTGACATCGTAAACCCAGCCTACGAACACGCCAGAGAACGTGCCCAGCGTGCCCACGCCCGCGCGAATCCAACCATGGATGCGCGTGTAGTACTTGTTACCGAAAATCTCGCGGATGAGCAGCGGCAAACTCACCGACATTAACGAATCCTGCGCCCCGAAGGCGATAGCCGAGAAAATGAGCAGAGCAGGGTTCCTAGTGAATATGAACCCCATCAAACCACAGATAATCACGATGAGTTCGACTATGGTAGTTCTGCGCACGCCGATCTTATCGTTGAGCCAACCCATTATGAGCTTGTCCATAACGCTTCCCGCTGATTGTGCGGAAATTATCGTCGCACCGAAAGCCGTGCCCAACCCCAACTGCACCATATAACCAGGAATATGCTGCTCAACACCACCGTGGCAAAACGATGCAATTCCGGCGAACAGGAATAGGCACCAGAATGAGACGGACGCCACCGCAACCTTCATCGGCACGCCGCGCTTCTGCTTGGCTGAAATCTCCTTGGTGACTTCCCCATCGCCGTAGGGCTTAGCACCAATGTCGGAAGGCTTGTAGCGATAGAGGAAGCAACAGGGAAATATAACCGCAAACGACGCTATGCCCACGAACAAGTAACCGCACCGCCACCCATACACCATAATAATCGTATTGATGACCAGCGCAAATATTGCTGCCGAAATGCTCGAACACGCCATAACCAAACCATAGATCGTACCGCGCCTCTTCACGAACCAATTGCCAACCATAGACGCACTGGGCAGCACGAAAATGTATGCGCCGAAGAAACCGACGAAAAAGCCCGACAACTGCCACTGCCATATCTCATTGTACGTACTCATGATGCCGACGGAAAACGCCAGCACGCAAATGGCAGCGCCCATGACCCGACGAATATCGAACTTCGAAAGAATCGTGCCAGCGACAGGCGTGCCAATGGTAGTGCCCACAAAATACCCTGTCATGTACGTGGAAATGTCAGCGCGAAGAAATCCTAGATCATCACAAATGTATACGTAGAATAAGCTACCGCAGTTCAATATGAGTCCCATGCCGAACGCCTGTAGCAGCGCGCAGCATACGGCAATCACCCAACAGTATTCGATCTTTCCCAAGAATCGCCCATCTTTCACAAGGCTCATAGCCCTATCCCCCTTCATGATGCGCTCGCAGCGAATCGCGCTGCATTAAAACGAGCGGTTAAGTCAGTTGGCTACTCGGCAATCCGCTGTTTGGCCACTCGATCTTTCGTTGAACGACTGTCCGATCTTTCGCCGATGCATCGCTCACCCGAGTTACTTCGCCTCCTCGGCTCGTGCTTTTCTCGGGTCGACCTGCGCCGCCTGGGCGCTCAGGCGAGCACGGATAAGCAGTTTTTCCGAAAAGCTTGTAGACGGATCGTCAAGCTGCTCCTCAAGCGTGGGCACAGTAAACTCGTGCTCCTCTTTCGCGGCGGCTCGAGCACGCTTCTCCTCGCGTCGCTGCTGTTTGCTGTTCGAATTGATGACATCCTCGATATAGGCAATGCGCATGACGCGCAGCTTCATGATTTCCAAAATGATGGCGACCACCACCAAAATGTTACCCGCACCCACGAAAACGAGACTGTATGCTGAACCGAAAGGCGACAAAGGCGACGCAAGAACCGCGCACACCAAAGCCACCCCTAAAAGCGCGTACCATAGCGCATGCAGGCGCCGATACTGCGGCGTCGGCGGATTCCGGTACTGTCTCTTCAACTCCTTCTGACAAGCCGCGCTCAAATCCTCGAAACGCTTCCGACTCATGAGGCCTCCCCACTTAAGCAATCTCACGTGACTATATGTTGCACCACCGAACTACTTGTTGCCTTGCGCGACGATTCCCTCAAACGAAAGCGGGATATCGCCGCGCAAGGTAAACCCCTTCGTAGCGAAATTCACGGATTTGTGAGCCTATCAGCGCAAATGGCTTAGCGCCGGCGGGGGGGGGGGGGGGGGGGGG
>JAEYEL010000170.1 GCA_023403475.1 Actinomycetes bacterium | reverse complement strand
GCGCCGCGCTCGGAGGTGCCCAGCGCCTCATGCATGAGCGGGGCGCAATGGGCGCCGGCGCGCGTGCAGATGCCGTATTGCGTGGAAAGCGCGTCGGCCACCACGCCGGAATCGTAGTCGCGAACGTTCAGCGCCACGATGCCGCAGCGACCGATGCCGCCGTGGCCCCCGTATACCTCGATACCGTCGATGGCGCGCACGCGTTCCTCGAACGCGCTGGCCAGCGCCGCCAGTTCGCGCTGGATGTTCTCCACGCCGCGACGGGCCACATACGACACGCCCGCTCCCAAACCGGCAATGCCGTGCGCGTTGATGGTGCCCGCCTCCAAGCTTTCGGGCATGCGGCCCGGGTGTTTTCGGTCGTAGCTGTGAGCTCCGGTGCCGCCCACCTTGAACGGGGGAATTTCCACGCCTTCCGCCACGCACAGACCCCCCGTGCCCTGCGGGCCATAGAGGCTCTTGTGCCCGGTGAAGCACAGCACGTCGATGCCTTCGGCAGCCATGTCGATGGGCCTTGCGCCCGCCGTTTGCGCGGCGTCCACCACCAGAAGCGCTCCGTGGGAATGCGCGATGCGCGCCATGAGCGCCACATCGTACACATCGCCCGTCAGATTCGACGCATGCGTCACCATGGCAAGCCGCGTGTTCGGCCGGAACAGCGCGTCGAACTTATCGTAGCTGATGGAAGCGTCGGGCGCCACGGGAAGCATAGAAAGGCCCACGCCCTCTTTGTCTTGCTTGCGGTACAGAGGGCGCAGCACCGAGTTGTGCGAGGCGGCCGTCGTGACAACGTGGTCGCCTGCATGCAGAAGCCCTGCGGCCACGATGTTGAGCGCTTCGGTAACGTTCGACGTGAACGCCACGCGCGCAGGCGAAGGCGCGCCGAAAAGCTGCGCCATCTGCTTGCGCACGTGAAAGACCGCCATGCCTGCATCGAGCGACGCCTCGTGCACGCCGCGTCCCGCACCGCCGAAATCGCCCAGCGCCGCCACAACAGCCTCGGCCACCTCGGGCGGCTTCACCCGCGTCGTCGCCGCATTGTCCAGATAGATCACGCCCGCGCCACCTTCCCTTCCCGAAAGAAAACCCGTCGAACAGTGTAACAGTGTAGGGCATTCTGCCCAGCAAAGCCAGCACGGCGTCAGAATGCGGGCGGCATCAACGCTCCCGCTCGAAAAACGCGCGGAAGCCCTCCAGAAACCTGCCCACGTCCTCTTCGGTGCTCTGCTGGGAAAACGAGACGCGCAGCGTGCTTTCTATCATGTCCTTCGGAACGCCTGCCAACTGCAGCGACATGGGGTGCTTGGTGCGCCAGTCCTCGTCGGGAACGTCGGGGTGCAAAGTCTCGCAGGCAGAGGACTTCGACACGTACACCTTGCGCTCGTCCAGAAACGCGAGCATATCGTCGTTGCTCATTCCCGGCACCGAAAAAGACACGATGTAGGGCGAGCCGTCATCGCGCGAGTTCACCACAACGTCGGGTCGCACGGCCAGCACGCCGTCGAGCAGCAACCGCTTCAGAGCCGAAACGCGCGCTTCGGCCTCCTCCCTTCGGCCAAGCGTTATCTCCACCGCCTTCGCGAACCCTGCGATAAGCGAAACGGCCTCGGTTCCCGACCTCAGCCCGCGCTCATGGCCGCCGCCGAACGCCGTGGTAAACATGCGCGTGCCTTCCCTTACGTACAGGGCACCTATGCCTTGCGGCCCTCCTATCTTGTGCCCGCTCATGCTAGCCAGATCTGCTCCCAGCTCACGCGGGAAGAACCTTATCTTCCCAAACGCCTGTACGGCGTCGGTGTGCACCAAAGCCGCCGGCGCCAGTTCGTCGCGAGCGCGCACCACCTCGCGTACGGGAAGCTTAAAGCCCACCTCGTTCTGCACGCTCATCACGGAAACAAGCGCCGTGCGCGCATTCAGCTTCGCGCGCAAAGCGCGCATGTCCAAGTTGCCGCCCTTCGCGCCAACATAGCCAACCTTCCATCCCTCGCGCTTAAGACCGCGCACAGTCTTCGTAACCGACGGATGCTCCACTGCCGAAGCGACAACCTCATCGCGCTCGCGCCGCACCGCACGGCACGCGCCGACAATTGCCAGGTTGTTCGACTCGGTTCCGCCCGAGGTGAAGTACACCTCGGCAGGTGCCACGCGAAGCGCATCCGCCAACGTGCGGCGGCTGCGCTCCAGAAGCTCATGCGCCCGACACCCGCGCGCATGCGCAGCCGATGCGTTTCCGAAACCATCGGTCATGGCCGCGCGCACGACCTCGACCACCTCGGGATACGGTTTCGCCGTAGCCGCGTTGTCAAGATAGGCCTCGACGCCTCCCATAGTCCGTGCCACCTTCGTCCTTCCGCAAGCGAAGCCGAGTTTTTCACGCTCGGTTCGCACGCCGTACCAGCATCTTTTCTCATCTGCCACATGATACGCCAGTTCGGGAACGCCCGCACCGAACACCGCGTCTGCGGCATCCTGCACCGCCTATCGATCGAATTCCTGCCGATAGGCGCGGGGCGCGCCGTGCAGCCAGCGCGCCCCGTCGTCCTTGTGCCGCAAGGGCCTTTGCACCATGCGGTGCAGGGTCGCGCGAGATTTCGTTTTACTTTGCGGCAGCCTTCTTGTGATAGGCAATCCAGTAGATGCACCCCACGATAAT
>JAEYEL010000100.1 GCA_023403475.1 Actinomycetes bacterium | reverse complement strand
TACGGTCACTTTCAAAATCAAATGAATTATAAATCTCAAATTATTTTCTATACAGAGAGAATCTGTGTCAATCAGCTTGAAGCGCCGCACTTCTCGAGTGTATAAAAATGATCAATAATTCTATACAGGGAAAACAACAACGTGCCGAGCGCTTCCTTCACCTTCGGAGGCTGTTTCCACTCGGTCATCTTCCCTTAATGCGATATGTATGATTCGACGTTCATATGGTGTCATGGGACGTAGCTTCACGTTTCGATGTTGACTAGCAGCTCTATTGGCAGACGAATGGGCGATTGATTCAAGTTTCTGGCGTTGGCGGTTTTTATAACCTTCAACATCGACAACTACCGGATACCTGAACCCAATAGCGCGCACCGTGATGGCGGATACAATAAACTGCAATGCATCGAGAGTCTTCCCATGTCTTCCTATAAGTACAGCGAGATCGTTGCCGGTGATATCAAGTATCAGCTCACCATCGTCTCCTTCATATTCATCAATGGTAACCTCACCAACATTGAAATACTTCAAAATATCTTGGAGAGCAGCAATGGCCGTATCGGCTATTGAATCAAGCTCCTCTTCTGTAATCTCAGAATTCTCTTCAAGATTTTCTTTAGCGAGAGACTCTTCTTGCATCTCTTCTTGTAAATTTTCCTGCGCTTCTTCCTGTGTAGATTCAATTTCTTCTTCGATGATTTCTTCCGACATATCTACTCTCCTTAATTAGGATTTGAAACCATGGTAAGAGGTTCGGAATGTTTCACGTGAAACATTTTCTAATGCTTCTTTTTCGGTCGTGGCTTTTTAACTTTGCGAGTTACATCAACTTCAATAGGTTTGATTTCCACCATTTCAGCTTTCTCGGCATCCTTTTTCTTCATGATGCGAAGAGAGATCTGCTGCTGCGCAACACCTATCAAAGAAGAAGCTCCCCAAAACAGCAGCACGCCCGCCGGCGAACCCCAGCTAATCCAAAGCATGAACAAACTCATAACACCCGACATAATCATAGTCTGTTTACGTTGGGCATTATCCTTGTTGTTCATCTGCATGAGGATCATAGGAAGGAAAGTTGCCCCTGCGAATACAATCATCAGTATTAAATAAGGAACAAATGTTCCTATTCCTTCAGTAAATGACTGAGAAGGAGTAGTCACCAAGCTCGGTACAAGATTGTAAAACTCATATTCAGTTCCTTGGGTGCGCTGCCCCATTTCGCTAAGAACTTGGAACAATGCAATGAAGATGGGCATTTGCAAGAGCATTGGCAAACAACCCGCTAAAGGGTTGAATTTCGCTTCGGCATAAAGCTTTTGCATTTCCTCTTGCTGACGAGCAGGATCGTCAGCGAACTTCTTCTGGATTTCCTGCATAAGAGGCTGGACTTTTTGCATCTGATAAGAGGATTTTGCCTGCTTATGCATAAGAGGAGCAACTAGTATTCTGAAAATAATAGTTACGATGATGATCGCCATACCCCAGTCGCCGCAGAAATCATAGAAGAACTGAATAATCTGAAATATCCAATCTTTAAATACATCCCACATCTTCTGTTCCTTCCTTCTATACCTAAGAGGACCTTCTACTCCTTACGGCACGGGATCATAACCGTGCGGTCCTCCCGGACGACATCGTAGTATTCGCTTCGCAGTAAGCAAAAAACCCTTGCAAAAACCGTACTTTTTAAATGCGATAAGACCGTATTCGGAACAAGTTGGAACGAAGCGACAACATGAAGGGAAAAGGGGCGAAATAGCAGCACGATAAAACGAAATGAAAGCGACAGCCAACAAGGCGGGTATTCTAGCTACTGCCTTGCAAATCGTTTTCATGTTCGTTCTTTCCCAACACTTCCGAACGTTTCAACGCATTCTGACAAGCCTTCAACACTTTACTATAAGACACCTCTGTTAAACGAGACTTTGCAAGAAATATCACGTCTCTTTTTCCCCACAACCCGTCTAAATCGCGACAGAGCGATCTCATACGTCGCTTCGCCCTGTTACGCCATACAGCGTTTCCGAGTTTCTTTCCCGCAATAAAAGCGGCACGACCCCGAAGGTCGTGCCGCTCGTTTTCCTCTATCTCGATTTGGTCTGCTCCTAGTATAAAAGTAAGATAAGAAGTGTGAACACGATATCCGGAAGAAAAAAGAGAAGATATTTCCGAACTGGATTTTATCGTATTCAACTAAAATCCCATCTTATACACAAAGGCGCTTGCGTCCCTTAGCGCGACGCGCAGCAAGAACGGCGCGCCCGCCTTTCGTAGCCATACGCGCACGGAAACCATGGCATTTGGCACGCTTACGATTGTTCGGTTGGTAAGTGCGTTTCATATCTGAATCCCTTTCGTATATTAAAGAATAGCTTCCGAATTATATATCATGTGAAAAATAAGTCAACGTCTCTCTTTAAAAAGCTTCAACAAACTCCCTAAGAAGTTGAATAAGTTAATTTGCAAGTTCATCCGAACATTTAAGCTTTATTCTAAAACTCATCCGAACGCTTGTGGTTGAGTTCGATGATTCCTTTCCAAGGACAAAGGCGGAAGACCTCTCGAGAGAAAGAACTTGGGGCTGAATGAAACAGACACGATACTCCGCACCTGCATCAAAGGGCGGATTCTCTTGCACAACAGAAAGAAAACCCTTATAACCAACATCGCAGGTTGGGATCGGTGTGATTTCAGCATGTCCGAGATTGCAGTATACCCAACCAAGACAAGCTGAGCCGGATGCAGAATGTTGAAAACATTATGGAAAGCCTTCCTATGATTTTTATATAGGAAGGGAATAAACCGAAGGTAAGCCAAGTTCCCTTCAATAGTTTCAAGTTTTTCAACTACCATTGTGGATAATGTGGAAAACCTTTATTTCACTCGTAAACTACAGTGGAAAACACTTACCCCCTCAAAGAATGAGAATTATCCGTTGTTGAGAATGGATAATTTTTCATTTATTCGCAATTTTCGTAAATTATATTAAAAATAATATCTCATCAGGTATTTTATCTACAATTTAATCTATCACCGCAGGTGAGCATTATTTCAAAGGTGGCTTCATTTCGAAAAGCAGCTGGGGAACTTTTCTCTTATAACTTCTAGCTGGGAAAACCTCGAAAACCGAAATGTCAAGGATTATTTTAACAATTCTTGGAACTTTTCCTCAATTCGGATTCTTCCTTTTTCCTTCACTTTCATAGTTTTCCACTTTTTCTGAATAAAATGGGGATAACACTGAAAAGACCTGTTAAATAGTCTTTCCCTTTTCAAAAGATATTGAAAATTATAATTCTTCGAAAACTATTTACGCAGGTGGGTAGATTTAGGGAACCAAAAAAGGGTAAAATGCTTTCAGAAACGATTGAATAACGCTGAATAAACGGACGAAAAATCGGAAAAACTTTGAATGATGCAGAATTATTTAGAAAAACAAGAGGAAACCCAAGGTCATAACGATCTTTCCTTCTCCTTCCAAAGCGAAAATAAAAGCATGGTTGAAAACACCGGTGTGAAAACACCTGCAACTCAGGAAGCATTTTCAACCCCAAAAGCAGCTTCATCCCAATACGATTTCGACTACCGCTTCGTAAAAACCATTGCACGCATCGCTCTTTACGACGACCTCCGCAGCGCGCCGAGGATAACGGAAATACAACCGACGACCACAACGGAGTATATAGAAAACCTTGCTTCCAAAATATACGAGCAAGCGAAAATGGCCGGCGGAACCATTCCCTACACGGTCATCAGGGAAGTCTCCGAAAATTTCATACATGCAAGGTTTGCAGAGATCATCGTGTCCATACTCGACGACGGGAACACCATACGTTTCGCCGACCAAGGGCCAGGCATAGCCCAAAAAGAAAAAGCGCAGCTCCCCGGCTTCACCTCCGCGATAGAACCCATGAAAAAATACATCAGGGGAGTAGGGTCGGGCCTTCCCATTGTAAAAGAGTATCTTGACCTATCGCATGGAACCATATCGATAGAGGACAATCTGGGAACAGGTGCCGTAATAACCATAAGCCTCCATAACAGCCCGCCCGACCAAAAGAGCAGCTTAAACCGAAGCACGAATCAAAACCCCGAACCGCGCTGGCCCCTCGTTCCCCCACTGTCACAAAGGGAAAAGGACTTCCTTTCCCTCTTCCTTACCGAAGGGGCGCTTGGCGTGACGGACCTTGCGAACTTCACCGACTCGCCGCAGTCAAGCACGTTTACCGCTCTGAAAAAACTCGAGGAGTACGGCCTTGTGGAAAGGACAGCGGGGAAAAAACGCATCCTGACCGACTTCGGCGACCATGTTGCAAGCTCTCTTCAATAGACCTTTGCCGTGAAGCCCACTTTTGTATACAATCGACGAAGAGCATTTCAGCAACGAGAATGCAAATGCGAAACGCCATGGAAAAAGCGCTACTATGAGAAAGCGAATGCGGAGCGCGAGGCAAAGCGCACTAGAAGCAGGGTAGCGCGCGCGACGCACTACGGCAAAGAATTGCCGGAAACAGGCGCCTCGGCGCTTTGTATAGAAAATTTTATCGTGCAATCGGAAAATTACGGCTGGAGAACCTTACATGGATAGCAACGAAATCAACTTGAGGTGGTCGAACGTACGCGATCGGGTCAAAGAGTACGAAAACATAGACACATCCCAAGTCAACGCTTTCTTTTCCCGCCTTCACCCGCAGGTCATGAGCGACGACTACCTTATGCTCACCGCCGACACGGAATTCGTCAAAAAATGGATCGAACTCCACTACATCGATACGATAAAGAAAGCTCTTTTCGACCTTTACGACACTCCTTTTAAGGTGGATATAGCAACCGATCTTTCCACGGCGGAAAAGAAACAGCCGGAAGGGAAGGAATTTCGCGATTCACCGGAAAAAGCAGAGGAAGCAAGCGAGAGTTACCGATCAAAGAACCTCAAACAGACGCCAACGGAGTACGGGGAGCGCCCAAGCTTCAGCCCTTCGCCATCCTCAATTCACCATCGCGGCGTTGAATTGTACGACGATGAAGAAGACGACCTCAAATCCATCCTCGACAACAAGGCCATTTTCAAAAGCACCACTTCAAGCGAATACGCATGCGACAACGGACCTGTGTCGAACCTTACGTTCGAGAACTTCGTTATCGGAGACTCGAACCGCATGGCTTATTCCATGGCGGTGGCCGTAGCGGAAACACCGGGGAAAGCCGCCCTCAACCCCCTGTTCATCTACGGAAAGAGCGGGCTTGGGAAAACACATCTGCTCAGAGCCATCCAAAACTACGTGCGCGAAACAATGCCGAGGCTCAGCGTCATCTACGTCGATTCGGCCGAGCTGCTATCGGACTACATGGAAGCAAGCGCGGCTCACGACAAGGAAAAATCAAGCTACAAGAACTTCAAAACGCGTTACGAGGAAGCCGATGTTCTGCTTATAGACGACGTTCAGTATCTGCAAGGGAAGAAGCAGACGCTCGATATCGTTTTCCAGATATTCAACAAAATGACCAGCAGGGGAAAGCAGGTTGTCCTTTCTGCCGACCGCGCGCCGAAAAACATCGACATCGACGAAAGGTATCAAACCAGGTTCAATTCCGGCGGCACCTTCGACATCCAGCCTCCTGAAATAGAAACGAAACTAGGCATAGTAAAAAGCTTCATAGAGGAATATCGGGAAAACGAAGGGAACCCGCGTTTTTCCGTTTCGGAAGACATACAGATATACATAGCGGAAAACTCAAGCTCCAACATAAGGGAGCTTAAAAGCGCCGTCACGAAGGTTATCTACCAGATGACCTTCTTCAATCAGCCGGATTTAACCCTTGACGACGTGAGAAAGCTTCTTGAGAACCATTTCTCAGGAGGATCTTCGAAACGCCTGACCATTGCCGACATACAGAAGGAGATAGAGAATTTCTTCAAAGTAAGTCATGCCGACCTTGTAGGGAAAAAGAGAACGAGAAACATCATCTACGCCCGCCAGATAGCCATCTATTTAAGCAGGCAAATGCTCGACCTGCCCTTCAACGATATCGGGAAGAAATTCAATCGCGACCATTCGACCGTAATGTATTCGGTGACCAACGTCGAGGAGAAGATGAAGGAAAGCCGCGAACTGTGCGAAGAGATCGAGACCTTGAAGCAAATAATACGAGAACTTTAAGAGCTATTCCCACAGCGAGAATAAGAAGGTCAGTCGGAAAAAGGCGTACTATGAAGACATGTTGAGGAAAAACAGTTCATTGCCGACTGAAGAGCTGTTGAAAAGAAGGAAGACAGTGAGGAAAGATAATATTTCCAGTTTTTCATGTTGACGAAGGGTACCGGCTTTCCACGTATGGGACTGAACGGAAGTAACAGCCTGACAAGGTATCATCTGCCTTATCCACATTTCCACAGGCCTTATTATTGTTATTACTGTTAAATAAAGATATATAAGAAGAAGTTCCCTAAAAGAGAAGCGGCACCAGCGGCAAGCGCCGATCGTCGAATTGTTGAGAAGACATCGCCGAATCTTCACCCCCTTCAGTGAACCCGCTATAATGGTTCTAAGAATCTTTCGAAAGAACAAGAGAAAAGGAAGCGCCTTGAAATTCAGCATCAATCAATCCGAACTCCAAAACGCACTCACGGTCGTTCTCAAGGGCGTGTCGACGCGCTCGACGCTTCCCATTCTCTCAGGCATTCTCCTTAACGCCGAAAACGACAAGCTAACCTTGCAAACCACCGACTTGGAGCTTTCCATCCAGTACTCAACGGCGGCGCTCATAGAGGAAGAGGGGAAGGCGGTCGTTCCCGGTAAACTGTTTTCGGAGATTGTGAAGAACCTTCCCGATGCGGCAGTGCATATCGAGGCGGCGGAGGAATCGGCTTCGATCACATGCGATGCAGCGGCTTTTACCATCAAGGCGTTGAACTACGAGGACTTCCCCGGGTTTCCCCATGTCGACATCACGCAGCGTATAGAGATTCCTTTCGGGCAGTTCTCCTCGATGGTCCGCCGCGTGGCGCGAGTGGTTTCGAAAGACGAAAGCCGCGCCATTCTCACTGGCGTGCTCATCACGCTCGAGGAAGGGCGTTTGAAGATGGTTGCCACCGACTCCTACCGGCTGGCTATTACCGAGACGGATTTGGAAAATTCCCAAGCAGAAGAGTTCCAAGCGGTTATATCGGGCGCATTTCTAAGCGAAATAGCGTCGCTTTCCCTTCCCAACTCAACGGTTTCGCTTGCTTTGGCCGAAAACCAGATAGTGGTTACCTGCGAAGATACCGTGTTCATCAACAGGCGCATAGAGGGAAACTTCCCGAATTACAAGCAGCTTCTCCCAAACGGGTACGAAACGCGGGCGAAGATCGACGTGAGCAAGCTTGTCGCCGCCGTGAAGCGGGCATCTCTTCTCGGGTCTTCCGACTCTCCCGTTAAGTTCGACCTGAATTCCGCCTCCCAAACCGTTCGACTTTCCGCTGCCGCCCAAGATGTGGGGTCGGCTCAGGAAACGCTTGCTTGTAAGATAGAGGGAGAGGACGCCGAGATAGCGTTCAATTATTCGTTCGTGTTGAACGGCCTTTCGTCCGTTGAAGGCGATGAAGTCTATCTTGAGGTGCAGTCCTCGTTGAAGCCGGGGATATTCCGAGCGGAAACTCCTGAGAACTACCTTTACCTCGTTATGCCCGTTCGTATATCGTAGACGCTTTCCGCAGGGGAAATCGGCGCACCTATGAGCCTTAAGATCAAGAGGGTATCGTTTGAAAACTTCCGCAACTATCCTTACCTGGAACTCGACGTTTCCTTTCCCCTTACGATACTTTGCGGTCCTAACGCAGTGGGGAAGACCAACATCGTGGAGGGAATCCAGCTTCTCACGGCTCTTACCTCTTTCAGGCACCCGACCGTCGATCAGATGGTTAGGAAAGGGTCGGGCGCGGCGCTTATCGGGATAGAGCTTTCCGACGATGAGAGGGAGCTTTCCCTATCGTGTTCGATAGGCGACGGCAAACGCAGATACGAGCTGAACGGAAAGGCGAAAAGGCCGCGCGACCTCAAAGGGCTCGTTCCTTCCGTGACGTTTGCCCCTGACGATCTCGATCTGGTGAAAGGAGCTATGGGAGGGCGCCGGTTGGCGCTTGACGAGCTTGGCTCGCAGCTTTCGCGCAACTACCATGTTGTGAGGAAAGACTACGAGCAGGTGGTGCGCTACAAGAACCGCCTGCTCAAGGAAGATGCGCCCGACGATCTTGTGGAGAGCATAAACGACACCCTGGTAACGTGCGGGTCGCAGCTGTCGTGCTATCGCGCGGCGCTGTTCGAAAGGGTATCTCCCGAGCTTGCGCGTTTCTACGGCGAGATAGCCAAAGGGGGCGAGCGTTTGGAGGCTCGCTACACGCCCTCATGGTTGCATGGCGGAAGGGAAGGGACTGGCACAAAGCCGTTCACGAGGGAAGAGGCACGGGAAAGCCTGCGTTCGGCGCTAGCGGCGAGGCTATCCGACGAGAGGGCGCGGCACCGAGCCCTTGTGGGTCCTCATGCCGATAACATCGAGTTTCTGATAGACGGTGCGCCGGCGGGAATCTACGGGAGCCAAGGTCAACAGCGTTCCTGCGTGCTCGCCTTCAAGATGGCAGAAGTTGTCGTGATCGAGTCGGTGCTTCGTCAGAAACCCGTTTTGCTGCTTGACGACGTGATGAGCGAGCTTGATGAAGACCGCCGGAATTCTCTTGCCAACTTCCTGACGAACGATGTGCAGACGTTCATTACGACGACGAACCTTTCCTATTTCTCTTCGGATGTACTTTCTTCCGCCCAAGTCGTTTCCCTTCCTTTCGAGGAAGGCAAGCTATGAAGAGGCTTGCCGATGAGATGAACTCTCTCATATCCCGCATAAGCGGGGGAAGGGAAAAGGAAACGGCTTTTCGCAGGGCTGTTATCCATAACATATGGGCAAAAGCCGTGCGCGATGTTTTCAAAGAGAGCGCAGACTTGGTGTTAGAGCATGTCAACGCCGTTTACGTTATGTCGGGAGAGCAAGGGTCGGCGGTAAGGAGGTTTGATCGTCCGCGCATGGAGCCCGTGTCCGTTGACGGTTGCGTCCTCGTGGTTTATTCCGATGACAGCATAGTGAGATCGGAGCTTGACAATCGACAAGAGCTGCTGAAGATGAAGTTCAGGGAGCAGGGGGAGCATATAGAGGCTATGAGGATAATACCCTCGATGCGCGACATGAAGCAGCGGCATCCTTTCCGCGCCCGCTCTTGCGAGGTCGAAACAAGCGGGGGAAAGGGCTTATCTTTCGATGAGAGAAGGTTTCGTGGAAAAGACTGTGGGCAAGAACCTTCTCGGATTGCAGCCGGTTCGAGCGCGCGCAGCGTTGAGGAAAAGGAGCTTGATTTGCAAACCGAGCAGATTGTGGCGTTGGTGGAGGACGACAGTGTTCGAGCTGCGTTTGAGAAGACTGTGCGCTCTTACAGGAAAAATAAATGAAGGAAATGAGAAAAAATACAAATGTCATCCTGATCGTCTCTCAGAGGGCTTCTGCGGCGCTGTAATGACTATGTTTATTGTGCCCACCTTCCCTTTCTGTGCTATACTATATGGGTTAACATCTGCGGCGACAAAACTTGCGCGCAAAGCTTGCGTGAAGAGGTTTTCGCCGGCTTGAAAGTCGGTGTTTTCTTCTCAAACGAAACGGGAACACGATAAATGGGCGTTCATACGTCTCGCAAGTTGTGCGGCCTTTTGTGCGGTAGATGTTTTCCGAAGCATATGACGTACTAAAAAAGGAGCATGTCAGTGGTTAAAAAACCCGATCATTACGATGGTTCCGACATCCAAGTACTCGAAGGCCTGGAAGCGGTGCGCAAGCGGCCTGGCATGTACATTGGATCCACCGGTCCCCGCGGTCTTCATCACTTGGTTTACGAGGTGGTGGACAACGCGGTTGACGAGGCGCTTGCAGGGTATTGCGACCGCATAGAGGTATGGATTCATCCTGACAATTCCATCACCGTCACCGACAACGGTCGTGGCATTCCGGTTGACAAGCACCCGAAAGAGAAAATTCCCACTGTCGAAGTGGTTCTGACCATCTTGCATGCAGGCGGTAAATTCGGAGGCGAAGGATACAAGGTTTCAGGCGGTTTGCATGGCGTGGGCGTTTCGGTCGTGAACGCTCTTTCCGAAAAGGTAGAGGTCAACGTTCGCCGAGACGGTTTGGAATACGAGATCGATTTCGTTCGGGGAAAGACGAACAGCAAACTCCATCAAGTGGGGAAGGCGAAGGGAACGGGCACGAAGGTAACGTTTTGGCCTGATCCTGAAATATTCACCGAGACCACTATCTACGATTACGATACGCTGGCTAACCGCTTCCGCGAAATGGCCTTTTTGAACAAGGGTCTTAAGATCATACTTCACGATGAGCGCGCCAACCCGGGTTCGGTGCAAAGCTCCCTTGCCCCCGAACCTCGTGTGGAGACGTTTCAATATGCCGGCGGCATCGTCGATTTTGTCAAGTACTTAAACGAAGGAAAGGAAACCCTCAACAAACCCATCTACTTCGAGGCTGAAAACGGCGACGGCACGGTCGAGGTGGCCATGCAATGGTCCACGTCGTACTCGACGAATTCGGTCATGGCGTTTGCGAACAACATCAACACCCACGAAGGGGGCACTCATCTCGACGGGTTCAAGCAGGCGGTGACGCGCACCATCAACGATTACGCGCGCGGCAAAGGAATATTGAAGGAGAAGGATTCCAATTTGTCGGGTGACGACACGCGCGAAGGGCTGGCCGCCATTATTTCCGTCAAGTTGCATGACCCCCAGTTCGAAGGGCAGACGAAGACGAAACTGGGAAACACCGAGATTCGCCCGCTTGTCCAGAACGCCGTGACGCAGGGTCTTGCCGAATATCTGGAAGAGAATCCTACTCCCGCTAAGAGGATCATCAGCAAAGCGACGCAGGCGCTCAAAGCTCGCGAGGCTGCCAGAAAGGCCCGCGAGATGACCCGCCGCAAAGGGGTTCTCGATTCGTTCGCGCTTCCTGGAAAGCTTGCCGATTGCTCGAGCAAAGATCCTTCCGAATCCGAGATTTTCATCGTAGAGGGCGATTCCGCAGGCGGCTCGGCGAAACAGGCGCGCGACCGCAGGAACCAGGCCATCCTTCCTTTGCGCGGAAAGATTCTCAACGTGGAGCGTGCAGGACTGCATCGTTCGCTTTCCAGCGACACCATCAGCTCTCTTATCACGGCGATAGGAACGAACATAGGCGACGATTTCGATGCCGATCAGGCGCGTTATCACCGCATCATCATCATGACCGATGCCGATGTGGACGGCGCGCACATTCGCTGCCTTCTTCTCACGTTCTTCTACCGCTACATGCCGGAGCTTATCACGCGCGGCTACATCTACATTGCCCAACCACCTATTTACGGTTTGAAGAAGAAGAATTCGCGCAATCCGAAAGTAGAGCGTTACATATACGACGAATCGGCTCTCGGTTCCATACTTGCGGAATACGATGACCCGAACAAATTCGACGTGCAGCGGTACAAAGGTTTGGGGGAGATGGATCCCGATCAGCTTTGGGAAACCACTATGGAGCCGGAATCGCGCACGCTTCTGCAGGTGAACATAGACGATGCCGCCGAAGCTGAACGCGTGGTGAGCGAGCTTATGGGCGATCAGGTGGAACCTCGTAAGGAATTCATTCAGAAGCATGCTCGCGACGTGCGCTTCTTGGATATTTAAGGAGACCAATGGCTGACAACACTGAAAACTTCAATTTCGGCGAAGATTCCGAAGGCAAGGCAGACGACAGCCTCGACCGTCTGCTTTCCCGTGCAGAGGAAGACGAGGCGAGCGAGGGGGAAGGGGAGGGAGCCGCCTTTGCGGGCGCGTTGGATGACGGCAAGGATGGCAATCACGTGGTTGGCTCCGGCATGTCCGAAGAGGAGAAGGCTCGCTCACTCATAGACACTTCCGGAATGGGAAACCCCCACGGTGCCATTGTCGAAGGTGCGAACGGCGGAAACGGCACTATCGTGCGTACGGCGTATCTGGGCAAGGAGATGCAGACGTCGTTTCTGGAATATTCCATGAGCGTTATTGTGGCCCGCGCCCTTCCCGATGTGCGAGACGGGTTGAAGCCCGTTCATCGTCGTATTCTTTACGCTATGAACGAGAGCGGCTACACGCCGAATCGACCTCACATGAAGTCGGCGCGTACCGTTGGAGACGTTATAGGCAAATACCACCCGCACGGCGACGCGGCGGTCTACGATACCATGGTTCGCCTCGCCCAGCCTTTCTCCATGCGCGTTCCCCTTATCGACGGCCATGGGAACTTCGGTTCCATCGACGGTGACAGCGCGGCGGCCATGCGCTACACCGAGGCTCGCTTGGACAAAGCAGCCATGGAGCTTCTACGCGACCTTGACAAGGAAACGGTCGATTTCCAGCCGAACTACGACGAAAGCCTGGAAGAGCCGGTCGTGTTGCCAGCAAGGTTTCCGAATTTGCTGGTTAACGGTTCGAACGGCATCGCCGTGGGCATGGCGACGAATATTCCTCCCCATAACCTTGGAGAGACTATAGACGCCACGTGCATGATGCTCGACAAACCCGATATCACCACCGAAGAGCTCATGCGCGCGCTTCCAGGGCCCGATTTCCCGACAGGCGGCATCATCATGGGCAAGAAGGGGATATTAGACGCCTACGAAACGGGTCGCGGATCGCTGACGGTGCGTGCGCGCTGCGAAGTGCAGGAAAAGAAGAACGGGCGCAGCAGCATCGTCGTTTCAGAAATTCCCTATCAGGTTAATCGCCAGCGCCTGCTCGAGAAGCTCGGCGAACTCGTGCGTGATAAGAAACTGCCTGAAATAAGCAACATTCACGACGGAGCCGACCGTCACGGCATCGACATCATCATCGACCTCAAGCAAAACGCCCTTCCCCAGGTCGTTCTGAACAAGCTCTACAAGCACACGCAACTGCAGGTTGGGTTCGGCGTTATCATGCTCGCCCTTGTGGACGGCGCGCCGCGCGTACTTTCCTTAAAGGAGATGCTCTTCTACTACATAGAGCATCAAAAGGAAGTAATAACCCGTCGCACGCGCTATGAATTAGCGAAGGCCGAGGAACGCGCTCATATTCTTGAAGGATACATTGTTGCGCTCGACAACATAGACGAGGTTATCAGCATCATCCGCTCGTCTCAGACCGACGCCGAAGCGGGTGCGCGTTTGACCGAGCGATTCGGCCTGACGAAAAAGCAAACCGATGCCATTCTGGAAATGAAGCTTCGTCGCCTTACCGGGTTGGAGCGCACGAAGATCGAAGAGGAACTAGCCGCGCTGCGTGAGAAGATAGCCTACTACAAGCGCGTCCTTTCCGACGAATCGCTTGTGCGCGAGATAATAAAGGAAGAGCTTGTCGAGATAAAGAAGAAATTCGGAAGCCCGCGCAAGACAAAGCTTGCAGGCGACGCGAAAGACATCGACGTAGAAGACCTTATAGCCGACGAGAACATGGTGGTTACCGTGACCAAAGCCGGTTACGTGAAGCGCCTTCCCGTGGCAACCTATCGTCAGCAGAAGCGCGGCGGCAAGGGTATGCAAGGGGTAAACCTGAAAGACAACGATTACGTTGAGCACCTGTTCGTTGCCTCGACCCATGCCTACATGCTGTTCTTCTCGACCGCCGGCAAAGTGTATCGCTTGAAAGTGTACGAGCTTCCCGAAGCTTCGCGTCACGCACGAGGCACCGCTATCGTGAACCTCTTGCCGCTTGCGAAGGGCGAGACTATTTCGGCGGTTATCGCCACCAAGGAATTCCCCGCCGACGAATACCTGATGTTCGCCACTTCTCATGGAATGGTGAAGAAAACCTCCATGGAGCTTTACGACCGCACGCGTCGTGACGGGCTTATCGCCATCAACCTGAAGGATGGTGACGAGCTTATCGCGGTGCGCCGTGTGGCGAAGGACGAGAAGGTCATAATGGTTTCGAGCGCGGGCAAGGCCATCATGTGGGACGAAGAAGAGGTTCGCGCCATGGGCAGGGACACCATGGGCGTGCGCGGCATGACGGTTCCCCCCATCGCGCGTGTTTTAGGCATGGAGATAGCCAAACCTGAAACCGACCTGTTCGTCATTACCGAAAAAGGCTACGGCAAGCGCACTTCCATATCGGAATACCCCGAGCATCATCGCGGCGGGCAGGGTGTGTTCACCATCACTATGACCGACAAGAAAGGTCTTCTTGCCGCGATGAAGATCGTCGGTCGCGACGACGAGATCATGATCATCTCGGAAGAGGGTGTTGTCGTGCGCACGCCCGTTTCGGGAATTTCCGAACTCGGGCGGTCCACACAGGGAGTTCGCGTGATGAACGTCGCCGACAGAGACCGCGTGACCGCCGTGGCCATTGCGAGCAGCGGCAAGAAGAAGCGTGCGAAGGCGGCAGACGGCGTGAACGACAACCAGATGGCGCTCTTGGAAGAGGAGAGCAAGGAGGGAACTCTTTCCGAGGACGACATAGACGAGTAAAGGTTTCTTTTAAGTGTTAAACAATGAGCGGCGCTTGCATTTTTAAGCAGGCGTCGCTTGTCTTTAGCAAAGACTTTTGAGGCAACAAGGCCTTTTGAGCTTGCTTTATGTGCAGAGTGTTCGTGTTGGGTCGATTTGCAGGCGAACCTTTTTCCTTACTTCTATCCTAAGGTCTTTTACCTACGTTTGACAAGGTCGATAATGATTTCGATCACTATAGTGAAGACCGCGCGCGGCGTAAGATGACCTTTGAAAACAGCGAACGGGGCGAACCGTTTCTCGTAGATTCACCCCGCCCAGCAGAGATTTTCATGGTGGTCGGAGGGGGACTTGAACCCTCGGCACGCGGATTTTCAGTCCGCTGCTCTACCAACTGAGCTACCCGACCATGGTTGCCGCACCAAAGATGGCGCGTATGCTCTTCAAAAGGCTTTCGTCTCGCGGTCGCACATTGCGCTCGTCTCGCCGCCGCCCTTCAAAGACGCGGGAAGACATTTTACCATGACTGCGTGCAAGAGCAACCCTGAAATTTAGGAAAAACGCTATACTGGTTCGGAAGGTCGATTTCGGTTGATTTCGACGAGGTTTGCGGAAGTCGGTACACGGTATGCGCGGCGATATCGTGAGCGTCAAGAGACCCGAGAGATTAGAAGGGTTCAAGAGGTTAGAGAGGTCCGGAAAGTCGGTTCAAAGGTTCGCGAAAGGCTTTTGAAAGTTGTCGGGTTTCAGCGCGGATGGATATTTAGGCAGTTAGACAGGGTTTTGGAATGGGCTTTCGCAAGCTGGCGGGTTTCGATAGAGATGGGCGCTTCGGTGAGAGTATTTGGTCATCGCAAATGCCGGCATTCGAGGAAGGAGCGAGTATGGCGAATGAGAAGAAGGCTCCCGTTGTGGGCATTATCATGGGAAGCGAGTCGGACATGCCGGTTATGGAGCCGTGCATGGCCCAGCTCGACGAGTTCGGCGTTCCCTACGAGGTGAAGGTGGCAAGCGCGCACCGCAAGCCGGCCGAGGTGCACGCGTGGGCTTCGTCGGCGCATGAGCGCGGTATCCGCGTGATCATCGCGGCGGCGGGCAAGGCGGCGCATCTGGGCGGCGTCGTGGCCGCCTACACGCCGAACCCGGTCATCTGCGTGCCTATGAAGACGAGCGATCTGGGCGGGTTGGACTCGCTGCTCTCCATGGTGCAGATGCCTAGCGGTGTGCCGGTGGCGTGCGTGGCTATCAACGGCGCGAAGAATGCCGCGATTCTGGCCGTGCAGATGCTGGGGTGCGGAAACGACGAAGCGCGCCAGAAGATCATCGACTTCAAATGCGCCATGGCGGAAGCGTAGAGGTTCAGAATCGCCTGGCGGCCAAGAGGCGCGGATGCCGGACGGCGAAGCTTGAGGTGGGTAGACGGTGCCGGTCGGGCGAAAATGTTTCACGTGAAACATTTATTTGAGAAGCGTGATACATTGCGACAAGTGTTTCACGTGAAACATTCGGTGATCCTTGAATGGTCTTCCGTATTTTGCGGATGAGAGGTATCTAGGATACCGGGTGCGGCGGACAGCGTGGTGGGCGAGGTGTGCGACAAAAGGGTTAAGAGCGGAACGTGAACGGAAGAAAGCGTAGCGATATGGTGAAGAAACTGCTGATGGGGAACGAGGCTTTCGCGCATGCGGCGCTTGAGGCAGGGGTGCGCGTGGTGGCGGGGTATCCGGGAACCCCTTCTTCGGAACTTATAGAGACAATCGCCGCAGAGCACGCGGCGGGTCGTGCGCACGGCGTGCATGTGGAGTGGTCTTGCAACGAGAAAGCGGCGCTCGAGCTTCTGGCGGGCGCGGCGTATTGCGGCGCGCGGGTGTTGTTCACCTGCAAGCAGGTGGGGCTCAATGTTGCCAGCGATGCGCTCATGAGCCTGAACTACGTGGGTGTGAAAGGCGGCACGGTGTTGTTCGTGGCCGACGACCCCGGCCCTATCTCGTCGCAGACCGAACAGGACACGCGTCGCTTCGCCACCTTTGCGAAAGTTCCCGTGCTTGATCCGGCCACGCCCGAGCAGGGGTTCGCCATGATGAAGGCGGCATTCGACCTCTCCGAACGCTATCGCACGCCGGTCATCGTGCGTCCCACCACGCGCATCGACCACGCCTCCACGTTCTTCGACGTGGCGGAAGAAACGTATGCGCGCCCGGTGCCCGAGGTAGGCTTCGAACGCGACTCCCGCTGGGTCATCTTCCCGAAGCGCGCGTGGGAGGCACACGGAGAAATAAACGACCGTCTGCGAGCTATCGCCCACGACTTCGCCACCGACCCCGCGCTCGCGACGTTCAACCCAGTGTTCGAAGTATCCAGCCCCGTGATCGAAGTATCCAGCCCCGTGATCGAAGCATCCAGCTTTGCGATTGAAGGCGGCGTAATTCCTTCAGGTGCGTTCGGCGATGCCGCAGATGGAGATGGTCGTGAGGAGGCTGGCGATGCCGTGACTGACCGCGAGATGTCGCTTTGCGATGTTTCACGTGAAACATTCGGTTGCGATAGTTCGGCTGATGCTGCGGCCAAAAACGGTGAGCGTCGAGTTGCACCCCGTTTAGGAATCATGGCGGGCGGCGTTTCGGCGGCATATGCGCGCGAGGCGCTTGCCATGCTGGAGTCGCGCTCGTCTGTGCCGGCATACCGTTTCATACAGGTGGGCACACCGTATCCGTTTCCCGAGGAAGCTGTCGCGCGGTTCGTGGAGGGGCTTGACGCGGTGCTCGTGCTAGAAGAGTTGGACCATGTGCTGGAAGACGAGCTGTTGGCGTTCGCCGGCCGCACGCACGCGACTTTTGATGTGCTGGGCAAGCTGACGGGTCATGCCCGCGATCGTGGCGAAAACGATGTGGACGACATAGCTGCCCGCATACAGGCGTTCTTTGCCGCGCCCTCTCCCAGGACTCTCTCCGTCCCTGCGACGGCTCCTTCCTCTCTGCAAAATGTATCACGTGAAACATCGGGCGGGGAAGAAGAAGGCCGCTCGCCGCAAAAAGAGGTCGTCGAGGCGTTCGACTTGCCCACGCGCCCGCCGGTTCTGTGCGCGGGGTGCCCGCATCGAGGGAGCTTTTATGCGGTGAAGCGGGCGCTCGGCAAACGCGAGGCGGTGCTGTGCGGTGACATCGGCTGCTACACGCTGGGCAACGCCAAACCACTCAACGCGGTTGACACATGTTTGTGCATGGGCGCCGGTATTACCATGGCGCAAGGGTTCGCCGTGGCCGAGCCGCAGAAGAAGCAGGTTGCGTTCGTGGGGGATTCCACGTTCTTCGCGAGCGGTATGACGGGCGTGGCGAACGCCGTCTACAACGGGCACGATATCACGGTAGCTGTGCTCGACAACGCCACGACGGCCATGACGGGCGGCCAGCCCCACCCGGGAACGGGTATAACGCTCATGGGCCCTCATCGCAAGCCCATTTCCATTGAGGCCGTGCTGCGGGCGCTGGGCGTGGAATGCATTGTGCATGCGAACCCGCTCAATTTGGACGAGTCCACCTCCGCCGCCCGCGAGGCCATAGATTTCACCGGGCCTTCCGCCGTGCTGTTCGAGTCGCCCTGCGTGCAGCTTGTACGTCCCGCTGCTCCGGCAAGGGTTAACGTGAATAAATGCACAGGCTGCAAAAAGTGTATCACCGAAATAGGCTGCCCGGCTATCGGTTTTACCGTCTCCGAATTAGATTTAAAAGCTTGTGGGGACAACTGGAACGATGATTGCGGCCAAGTTGAAACGGCAAGTTCAAAAGAAAATGTTTCACGTGAAACATTTGTTCCTAGCGGTCGGGTCGATGCGTGCGGTCAAGGTTCGTTAACGACGAAGAGCGGCAAACAGGTAGTGCGTGGTAAACGCGGGTTGGCGTTCGTGGACTCCTCCCTTTGCAACGGTTGTTCCCTCTGCACGCAAGTATGCCCCTTCGGGGCGTTGCAAACGGCTAGCGATGAAAGAAAATCCGCTGATTGTTCGTCGGAAAAATCGTCGGAAAAAGAAGGTGCGCGATGATCAACGTTTTGCTTACGGGGGTGGGCGGCCAGGGAACGGTGCTGGCCGCGAAGGTGTTGGCGCAGGCGGCGCAGGAGAAAGGTTGGCAGGTGCGCACGGCCGAGACCATCGGCATGGCGCAGCGCGGCGGCAACGTGACCTCGCATGTTCGCATGGGAAACAATAGCGAGGAGGTGTATGCCCCTCTGCTCGCGCACGGCACGGCGAACCTTGTGATAGCCTTCGAGCCGGCCGAAGCCGCCCGCGCCCTTCCCTTTCTTGCGCCGGGTGGTACGCTGGTAACTGCGACGACGCCCATTCAACCGGTGACGGTAGCCCTTTCCGGAAAGTCGTACCGAGTGGATGACGTGCTTGCCTACGTGCGCGAACAGGTTTCCTCCGTTGCGCATTCCGGCTCGTGCGGCAGATTCGTGGCCGTTGACGAAGGGGCCGTGCTCGACCAGCTGGGCAATCGCAAGGCGCTCAACACGGTGCTTTTGGCGAGTGCCCTGGCCACCGGCTGCATCCCCCTTACCCTCGAAGATCTGCGCAGCGCCATAAAAGTCTGCGTGAAGCCGAAGTTCGTGGAGCTCAACCTGCGGGCCATCGACTTGATCGGGTGAGCGTGAGGTTTTCCACCGCTGCATAGTTGCATCGAACTCTGCGGTTATCGAGGTGGACGACGGCGGATTCCATGGGGGCCATGGGGGTGTGGAGCCCATAGGGAGGCCATGGGGACCGCCACTTGCGAAACTTCTCGCGTGTTTTTCGGTACAATTGCTTTACAATGACAAGTATGAGAAACATTGACGACATCCTCACCTTGCCAGCCGTGGGTTCGGCTGGGCGATGGCTTTAGCTTCAAGTCTCGCTTGGCGGGCTTGAAGCGCTTTCGCTGCGTTCGTGTCGCTTGCTTCGGCGCGTTCGTCGCCTGTTGCATTCCGTTTTCCGGTTGCAACCGCTTGGCACTTCGCCTTTCACGCTCCGTCTCCGAGCTTGAAGCACCTTCCTTCCGCTTATTTGCCATCCCAAGGAAAAGAGGTTTCCCGTGGAACTTACCAAAGAACAGTTCGACCTTGTAAAAGGTCAGTTCAAGACGCTAAAAGACCGCTCGGCTTTCTATGCCAAGAAGTTCGAGGGCATTGACTTGCCCGACGTTCAGACGCAATCCGACTTTGAGAAGCTTCCGTTTTCGGAAAAGAACGACTTGCGCGAGGCGTACCCGCTGGGGTTGCAGGCCGTTCCCGACGAGGAAGTGGTGCGCATACACAGTTCGTCGGGCACGACGGGCACGCCGGTCATCATTCCCTACACGCAGCAGGATGTGGTTGACTGGGCTGTCCAGTTCGCTCGTTGTTACGAAACGGCGGGCATCACGAATACAGATCGCATCCACATCACGCCCGGCTATGGTCTTTGGACGGCGGGCATCGGTTTTCAGCTGGGTGCCGAGCGTCTTGGCGCCATGGCCATTCCCATGGGGCCGGGTAACACCGAAAAGCAGCTGAAGATGATGCAGGATCTGAAATCGACCGTGCTGTGCGCCACCAGCTCGTATGCGCTTTTATTGGCGGAAGAGATAGCGAAGCGCGGTATTCGCGACGAGATTTACCTGCGCAAGGGCGTCATCGGCAGCGAACGCTGGGGTGATAGGATGCGTCAGCGCATATCCGGCGAGCTGGGAGTCGAGATTTTCGATATCTACGGTTTGACCGAAGTGTACGGGCCTGGCATCGGTATTTCGTGCAGCGAGCACCACGGCATGCACATCTGGGACGATTACGTGTATGCCGAAGTGGTTGATCCTGTGACCGGTGCTCCCTTGCCCGACGGCGAGGTGGGCGAGCTGGTGTTGACCACGCTGCGCAAACAGGGCGCGCCGCTCATCCGCTATCGCACGCATGACCTTACGCGCATCATCCCCGGCGACTGTGCGTGCGGTTTCGGGCACAGGCACCCGCGCATCGACACTTTGACCGGGCGCACCGACGACATGTTCAAAGTGAAGGGCTGCAACATTTTCCCCGCTCAGGTTGAGGAAGTAATAGCCGCCACCGACGGAACGTCGAGTGAATACCAGGTGATGATCGAAAACATCAGCGGGAAGGACGTGCTCACGGTGCTGTTCGAAACACCGCTTGAGGGAGAGGCGAAAGAGCGCGCCGAAGAAGAGCTGTCCCTCATTTTCAAGGCGAAGTGCGGCTGCACGCCCGACGCGAAAGGCGTGCCTATGGGAGAGCTTCCCCGCAGCGAGAAAAAGACCAAGCGCATCTTCGACAGCAGATACTAGCGACAAGTGCTATTGTTTGCCGGTGCTTGTTTCGACGGCGGCGTATCTAAAGCAAATTCACCGTATTCAAAAGAAGGCCCGGTTCACCCTGGGCCTTTTTTATGTGTCATCACTGTTTTTGAAAACTGGGGTTATAGGTAGAAAAGTGTGTCCGGAGCTACTCGCTGCCATATGGCTGCGGCGTGCTCGGATGGAGTTCGTCATGAGGTCCGCTTTAAAAGAAGCCGCATCTTTTCTAGCGAATCTTTTTTGTTCGTAAGTCAACGGACAGGAATAAAGTGGCATTGCTCAACATGCGCGGGTATAATACTGGTCGTTACTATAGAGGAGAGGACTTAATGCCAACTGCCGATATCTGCGAGTTTGTCAAAATGGCTCGCGAAGAGCTTCGACATCCAGCGCGCTTGCTGGGCATGAGTGCATTTTGGGCATGGTTGCAAATAGTGTTCTCCTCTCCGTATTTATCACCGTTACCCTTTCTTCCAGTGAATCTTCCTTCTCAGCATCTGGTTTGGACGATGTCTTTATTCGTGACTATGATAATGTTTCTTCTTGTATTCGCTGGTGCGTTGAGGGCATTTGTGCTTCATGTGCGAGTCATTGCGCTTTCCTCGTTGTTGATGGCTTTTGGCTCTCTGATGCTGGCAGTGAGTTCTTCGATTGATGGCGGGATTACTTTTGCTGTCCTTGGGACAATTGGGGTGGGAGCGGGAAGCGCGCTTGCTTTTCTGCGCTGGGGATTGCACCTGGCCTTGTTGTCTCCGCGTCGTGTGTTGCTCGATATGGCCATCTTTGCTTTGCTCACGGCTTTGATTTTTGGTGCTTTCGGATTGCTTCCGCCGGTGGCTGCCCGATTTGGCGCGGTGGCTATTCCGTTGGCGAGTGGCGCTTTGCTGCATGCTGCCAATTGCGAAGCATCTCAATACTCTGCTTCGGTTAATGATGCTCGGGAGGATTTGCCGAGGCGGCAAGAGCGCCAATTGCTGAGCCTTGCGGTTCTGGTAGGCTTGGTATATGGAATTATGCGTGGGGCTACTCTTTCGTTCGGGGCGAGCACGGTGGGAGCGGTGACTGCGGCTACGGTTGTTGGCGTAGGTGCGGCGGGAGTCCTGCTTCTTGTCACTGCGGTTTTCTATCGTCGCGAGAGCGAGCTTTATTTGGTGTGCGAGGTGTCGTTTCCACTGTTGGCTGCAGGGTTTCTCATCCTGCCTCAGAATACTGACGTTGGATTGCCGCTCTCTATGATTGTCTTTGCGGCAGGGCATACCTATTTCTATTTCTTGCTTTGGGTGTTTTGCGTAGACCGTGCTCATGTTTCCGGGCGGGATCGATTATCCGTCTTTACGGTTGGATTGATGGCTTTTCTTGGAAGCTCTCTCGTGGGTTCGCTTGTGAGCGATGCTCTTGCTCTTATGGGGTTTGAGGATGGCAGCTTTATAGGCATTCTGTCGCTCGTTGTGGTGTATCTGTTCGTTTTGGCGTTTGCCGTGCTGTTTCGCCGAGAGCATATGGAGCGGTCGCGCGATTTGCGGGCAATGAGCGAACGGCACTATAACGAATTCAAGCGCTGCTCTCTTTTGGTTGCCAAGGAAGGATGTCTTACAGAGCGCGAAACCGAGGTTTTTCAGCTTTTGGCGGAAGGCAAAGATCGCGCAGCTATTCGTGAGCAACTGTTCATTTCGAACGATACGGTCAAGACCCATATCCGAAGAATCTACTCCAAGCTTGATATCCACGCGAAGCAGGAAGCGCGAAGCTTGGTGGAGCGTCGTATGGAGCAGGAGCTGCGCGGAATGTA
>JAEYEL010000042.1 GCA_023403475.1 Actinomycetes bacterium | reverse complement strand
GAATTTCCCGAAATGGAAGCCCATCGCAAAGAGGTGCTGCTGGATACTTTGCGAGAGCGGCGCGGCGCGAAAGCAGACGATGAACTTGTCTTCTGCGTCGAAGCGTATACGATGCTCGAAACCGTTCTTGTTGTCCGCTGGCTGCGCGATGGCTGCGTTCCCGATCCGCAAACCTTTACCGCCCGCATGCTCGCCGTGCTCCCGCGCAAGCTCTACGACGCTTTGGCGCTGTGAGATTGCGGAAAGGTCGCTGTAAGATCCATGATGGTGCTGTTAAAAGCCGATAGCGCTGTAAGCTACCGAAGGGGCTTTGCTGTAAAGGGCGTTCTCGACGGCTGCCTTGTAAACATCGCTTTCGGGAAGCGCGATATTCGAAAAAGCCTCTTGAACTTTGTGGATTGCCGTACAGTATTCCTCTCGGAATGCGAGAGGGCGCATAACGCCGTCTTGACGGGCTGCGGTTGTGTCGAAGTCGTAGCTAAAGAAATGGATTGTTCCTGGTTGGTCGGAAGGAAACTCGGGAAGGTTTTCCCGAGCGCTGGGGCAGCCGCAGCTCTCCTCCCCATCCTCGACCGAACACGGCAATGGAGCCACCTTTTCCTCTGGCTTCCTCCACTGCGGCACGACCGGCGTAGAGGGGCAGGTTGGTGCCGAAAGCCCTTCCGGCCACGATGCGAAGGATTTTGTACTCATCGGAATAAAGGCGAATCGGGCAGCAAATGACATCGGGAGAGCTGCTGGTTATCTGTCTGATGGCGCAGGCACCCGAAGGTTCGTTTGATCTTGCTAGCAGCTTTGAGCAGGAGGTTCCAAGAATCGGGCAGCGCTTCTTTGCGGCGTATTCCAGCGCTTTTTCGGAAGCGTCTTCGGATGAGTAACCGAAAAAGTCAGTGATGAAACCGGCCATTACCCCTCGCTTTCCAAAAGGCTCGCAATCTGTCTGCCTATCGCTTCGGCAAGTAGCGGCGGCACGGCATTGCCTACCTGGGCGAACTGCTCTGCCTGGTTTCCCTCGAAAAGGTAGTGGTCGGGAAACGACTGAATGCGCGCCGCCTCGCGCACGGTGAAGGAGCGATCTTGGCTGTAATGGAAATATGCTCCCCAATGAGGATCGCATTTGGTAAGGATCGTCGATGCCAGCCCGTCTGCGGTTACGCGACCGTAGCGCTTGGTGTGATCGCTCTTGCGTGCGCGCTTCATGCCTTTAGGCAGCAAATCCTTAGGGATGTCGATCCAGTTCCCGCCCGGTTTGATATAGCGTATTCTTTCCATGTTGATCTTCGACAAACGCGGGGCTTCGTGGTTGCAAACCCCGACAGATCCCCTGCGCATGCGCCTCTGGTAATCGGAGAAAGGCGCGCATGCATACTCTTTCACGGCATCCCCACGCTCGCCGTTTTCCAAGGGGGGCAGATTTCCTATCGCCTCTTCGACGGTGACGAAAGTCGCGCTGGTTTCGGCGCTTGGGCGCTGTGCATCTGCATCCCCGACGGATACCACAGCATTTTAACGGTATGTTCGATAGTGCGCGAGAATTTGTAAGCCTCCTTGTTGCTAAAGCTCTCGTGGGCACGGAATTCCGGAATTCCGTCTTTGGGTATTTGCGGATTACGGCAATAATCATCTTAGACGATGGGGATGCAGATTGATGGGCAAAGGGGCGTTGCCGGTTGCGCCTGCCCTTCGTGCCTTCGGGCCGTCGTGCCTTTGTGCCGTCGTGCCGTCCGCCCTGTTCCTTATGTTGCTTGTCGGTGGATTTCGGCGGGAAGCGCACTTGCGGCAGCTTGTTATCCTATAATCCTTGTTTCGATCTTTGACTAGCTAACCACCGAAGGGGGTGTGAGTTCATGCCACGGCTTCAGATTATGGATACCACTATCCGCGACGGCCACCAGAGCCTGTGGGCCACGCGCATGCCGGTGGGCGACATGCTGCCCATTCTGCCGAAAATGGATCGCGTGGGTTATTGGGCTATCGAGGCGTGGGGCGGTGCCACGTTTGACACCTGTCTGCGTTTCCTCGACGAGAATCCGTGGGAGCGTTTGCGTTCCATCAAGGCGAACACGCCGAACACGCCTTTGTCCATGCTATCGCGCGGCCAGAACCTCGTGGGCTACAAGCATTATTCGCGCGAGATATGCAACCGTTTCATCAAGGCCGCCAAGCGCAACGGCGTGCATGTGTTCCGCGTGTTCGACGCGTTGAACGACATTCGCAACGTAGTCGACAACGCTGAGGCCATCAAGGAATGCGGCGGGCACTTCGAAGGTGCCATATCCTATACTATGTCGCCCGTTCATACGCTCGACAGCTTCCTCGATTACGGCCAGCAGCTCAAGGACTTAGGCGCCGATTCCATTTGCATCAAGGACATGGCGGGCATGCTCACGCCGTACCGTACCGAGCGTATGACCAAGGCGTTCAACGCCGAAATAGGCCTGCCCATTCACGTGCACTGCCACTACGTTGGCGGCATGGCTCCTGCCAACTACATCAAGGCCGCCGAAGCCGGCGCGGCCATCGTGGACACGGCAAGCGCCCCTCTCGCGTTCGGCAATTCCCAGCCGGCCGTGGAAATGATCGTGGCCGCCTTGCAGGAAAGCCGTTACGACACGGGACTTAACCTCGATCTGCTCTTCGATATAGCCGAATACTGGGAAGAGGTGCGCAAGCGCGGCCATTACAAGCGTGGCGTCTCCTCGCTCGTGCATATGAAGGTGTACTCGCATCAAGTGCCGGGCGGCATGATGTCGAATTTGATAAGCCAGCTGGAAATACAGAACGCGGGCGACCGCTTGGGCGAGGTCATGGCAGAAATTCCCAAAGTGCGCGCCGAGGTGGGCTATCCGCCGCTCGTGACGCCGCTTTCCCAGATAGTGGGCACGCAGGCCGTGTTCAACGTGCTCACCGGCAAGCGCTGGAGCGTCGTTTCCAAGGAGATGAAAGACTACATTTGCGGCTACTACGGCAAGGCGCCGGGTCGCATGGACAAAGACGTGGTGGCCAAGGTGGCGGGCAATTCCGACATTCTGCCGCCCGACGTGGCTCCCGGCTCGCTGGTGACCACTACCTACGATGAGGTTGCCGAAGAGATAGGGGAGCTGGCTCAAACAGAGGAGGACGTGCTCATGTACGCGCTGTTCCCCAACGAGGCGCGCACGTATCTGAGCAAGCACCGCACATCGGAGAAGGTAGACTTCCTGCTCGAGCAGGAGTCGAGCGGCACCAAGGAGGACGATTACGTGGATATCAATCAGATTCGCGAGTTGGTACGCGTTGCCGAGGAAAGCGGCGTAGGAGAGATCGTGGTGGAGGAAGAAGGCGTGCGCATCGCCGTGCGCATGCCGGGCGCGGTGCCTGCAGAAGCTGCCCCGCCAGCTGCGCCTTCCCCGGTGGCGGCCGTCGCACCTGCCCCTGCTGCGGAACAGGCGCCGGATGCGGAAGACGATGTGGAGCGCCCTTCCAACTGGTATGTGGTGACATCGCCCATGGTGGGCACGTTCTACACCTCGCCCGCTCCCGGCGAGCCTCCGTTCGTGAAGGTGGGTGATGAGGTCGCAGCCAACCAAACGTTGTGCATCGTGGAGGCCATGAAGCTCATGAACGAGATAACCGCCGAGGAAATGGGCACGGTGCGCGAGGTGTGCCTGGAAGACGCCACGCCGGTGGAGTTCGGAACGCCTCTGTTCTACATAGAGCCGCATGCCTCGCACGACGCCATAGGCCCGGAGAGCGCGTAATGTTTAGCAAGGTCTTAGTGGCGAACCGCGGCGAGGTTGCCCTACGCGTCATGCGCGCCTGTAAGGAGCTGGGCGTGAAAACGGTCGCGGTGTATTCCATTGAAGACGCCGACACGTACCCGGTGCGCTACGCCGATGAGGCGGTGTGCATAGGGCCTGCCCAGGCGAACAAGAGCTATCTGGTCATACCGAGCATCATAGCCGCAGCCAAAAACACCGGCGCCGAGGCCGTTCATCCCGGTTACGGCTTTCTGGCGGAAAACGCCGACTTCGCGCGGGCATGCGCGGACAACGACCTCGTGTTCGTGGGCCCTCCTGCCGCGTGTATCGAGCGCATGGGAGACAAGAGCCGCGCGCGCGAGACCATGAGGGCATGCGGCGTTCCCACCGTCCCCGGTTCCGATGGCTGCATAGACACCGCCGAAGAAGCCAAAAAGTTCGCCGACAAGGTGGGCTATCCCGTGCTTATCAAGGCCACGGCGGGCGGCGGCGGCAAAGGCATGCGCGAGGTGCACGACCCGGCCGACCTGGAGGGCCACTACCTTGCCGCCCGCACCGAGGCGGGCGCGGCATTCGGCAACGACGGGGTGTATCTCGAGAAGCTCGTGGTTCGCCCGCGCCACGTAGAAGTGCAGGTGCTCGCCGACGATTTCGGCAACAACGTTTCTCTGTGCGAGCGCGACTGCTCAGTGCAGCGCCGTCATCAGAAGCTTATAGAGGAGGCGCCTTCGCCCGCGCTTAACGACGAGCTGCGCCGCGCCATGGGCGTAGCCGCCATCAAGGCCGTTCGAGCGACGGGCTACCGCAACGCAGGCACGGTGGAGTTCCTGCTTGATTCGCGCGGACATTTCTACTTCATGGAAATGAACACGCGCGTGCAGGTGGAACATCCCGTGTCTGAGGAGATAACCGGCGTCGATATTATCAAAGAGCAGCTGCGTATAGCGGCCGGTGAGCCTATGAGCTGCGCAGACAGGGCTCCTTTCGTGCCGTTCGGCCACGCCATGGAGTTTCGCGTCAATGCGGAAGACCCCGACTGCGGTTTTCGTCCGTGTCCAGGAACCATCACCCGCTTCGAAGTCCCGGCAGGCCCCGGTGTTCGCGTGGAGAGCTACGTGTGCGCAGGTTCGCGCATCTCGCCCTACTACGATTCCATGGTCGCCAAACTCATCGTTTGGGGGCATGACCGCGAAGAGGCGCTGGCCCGCGGGCGGCGTGCGCTCGAGGAGTTCGTTATCGAGGGAATCAAGACCACGATACCGTTTCATCGCCGCGTGTTGGAAAACGCAGTGTTTTGCAAGGGCGAGGCAACTACTGATTTCATAGAGACCCAGATGGGAGATTTGTTATGACCGACATAAGCATTGACGGCATGGCGCTTGCGCCCGGCGTTGTGGAAACCATCGTGTCTATTGCGGTGGGGGAGGTGGAAGGCGTTGCGGCCGTTGGGTCTTCCGCCGTAGGCGGGTTGCGCTCGATGTTCGCCGGCAAGCCCTCGACCCAAGGCATCGAGATTACGGTGGACGACGACGAGCGCTTGTGCGCCTCGGTGCGCATAGACGTGTACTACGGCTATGCGCTGCCCGACTTGGCCGCAAAGGTGCGCGAGGCCATTGCGAATGCCGTTGCGAGTCAGGTGGGAATGCAGGTCGGGTCGGTCGACGTGTACATCGACGGCATTCAATTCGCAGGGTAGCGCAAGCACACGAAACGACGGGAAAGCATGGCTAAACGACACGAACGCACACGTGCGCGCCACATCGCGCTCCAAGTGCTCTACACAAGCGAAATCCATCGGGCCCATCCGAGCGAGGTGGTACTAGACGAACGGTTCCTTGCCGAAGACGGCAAGGATATTCCCGATTATGCGCGAAAGCTTGTCGAGGGTGTAGAGGCGCATCAGGCTGAGATTGACCGATTGCTTGCATCGACTTCGGAAAACTGGGCGCTTTCCCGCATGCCTATTGTCGATAGGTCCATCTTGCGCCTTGCGACCTTCGAAATGGCCTATGTGGAAGACGTTCCCGTTTCGGTGACCATCAACGAGGCGGTTGAGATGGCGAAGGGCTTCGGCGGGGAAGACGAGTCGCCTCGGTTCGTGAACGGCGTTTTGGGGCGTATTGCCGTGCGGCTCGAAGAGCGCGCCCGGGACGGCGCCCAGGGTGTCCGGGACGGCGCTCAGGACGGCGCTCAGGACGGCGCTCTGGGTGTCCGGGACGCTCGGGACGTGCAGAGCGCTCGGGGCGTTTGGGAAGAAGAGGTGATCGCATGACGGAAGCCTATTCCTCCTACGATGACGTGAGCGCACGGCTGAACCAGATAATAGACGAAGTGAACGCCGAAGGGGTCACGCTTGACGAGGCGCTCGCTTTGTACGAGGAGGCTGTGAAGCTGGGGCTTCGCGCCTGCGACTTGAGCGAAGAGGGGGCAAAAGCCCTGCTTGCTAAGGAAGAGCCCGAGGGCGCATCGGGCGCGGAGGCGCGGCTTGCAAAAGCCCTGCTTACAGAAGAAGAGTCCGAAGGTGCACCGAGCGCTATCGCGTCGGCTGATCAGGGAGACTGAGGAACATGAGCGACGCGCGCATTCTCGATGCCATTGACTCTCCGGCCGATCTCAAGATTCTGACCAACGAGGAGCTTGCCATTCTCGCGCGTGAGATTCGCGAAGAGATTGTGCGCGTCACTTCGTGCACGGGTGGGCACGTGGCTTCGTCTCTTGGTGCGGTCGAGATCATCCTGGCTGCCCAAAGCCTGCTTGACTGTCCGCACGACAAGCTCGTGTTCGATGTGGGGCATCAGGCGTATGCGCACAAGATGATAACAGGGCGCCTTGCGCAGTTCGAAACGCTGCGCACCTACGGCGGTCTTTCGGGGTTCCCCAAGCCCGACGAAAGCCCTTACGACGTGCATCCCTCAGGACATGCATCCGATTCGCTTTCGGTGGCGCTTGGCTTGGCGAAGGCGCGCGATTTGAACGGGGGCACTGAAAAAATAGTCGCCATCATAGGTGATGCGGCTCTTTCGGGCGGCATGGCCTTTGAGGCTCTGAACCATATCGGGCAGGCCCAAACGCCCATGGTCGTCATTCTGAACGATAACGAGATGTCCATTTCGCGCAACGTGGGCGCTCTTATGAAGCACCTTGGCTACATTCGCGCGTCCAACCAGTATCGCCAAACGCGCGACAAAATGCAGGAGCGCATGGAGAAAAGCGGCGCTTTAGGCTCGGCGCTTACGAACTTCGGACGTAACATGAAGGAGTCGATGAAGCAGTTCGTCATCCCGCACTCGATGATGTTCGAGCAACTGGGCATTTTGTGCACCGCTCCCATCGACGGGCACGATATCGGCGCTTTGCGCGAAACGCTGGCCACCGTTCTGGAAACCGACGGGCCGGTGCTCATGCACGTGGTTACGAAAAAAGGCGCCGGATACGAGCCCGCCCTGAAAAACCCCGAGCGGTTTCACGGTGTGGGACCTTACGATATAGCCACGGGCGAACCGATCAAGAAAGAGGCGGGCGTCCCCGGCTACACCGAGGTGTTCGGCGAGGTGTTGGTGCGCGAAGCGCGGCGCGATCAGAACATCGTGGCCATAACGGCCGCCATGAAGGGCGGCACGGGTTTGACGCACTTCGCCGACGAGTTTCCTGCGCGGTTCATAGACTCCGGCATTGCGGAAGAGCACGCCGTGGGCATGGCCGCCGGTTTGGCTGCGGGCGGCAAGAAGCCGGTCGTGGCAATTTACTCCACGTTTCTGCAACGTGCGATAGACCAGATGATCATCAACTGCGCACTTCCCAAGCTGAACGTGGTGTTTGCCATCGACCGTGCGGGTGTGGTGGGGGAAGACGGCCCCACGCATCATGGCATGTTCGATCTGGCGTACACGCGCATGATTCCCCATATGCGCGTGCTCGCTCCCTCGAACGAGGCGGAGCTTGCAGGCGCGCTCCATACGGCGCTCGCGCTTGGCGGGCCGTTCGCCGTGCGGTATCCCCGGGGTTCTGCGGAAGGCGTGCCCGTGCCCGAAGAGCCCGAGACCTTCGAGCTTGGTCGCGCGCATGTCGTACGCGAGGGCGAAGATGTGGCCATGCTGGCGTTCGGGCGCATGGTTTCGCGTGCCAAGGCCGCAGCGGATTTGCTTGCGCAGCGCGGCATATCGGTGCGCGTGGTGGACATGCGTTGGGTAAAGCCCCTCGACACAGCCGAGATTGCGCGGGCGGCAAAGACGCGCTTGGTCGTTACCGTGGAGGAGGGGGTTGTTGCAGGCGGTGTCGGCGAAGGCGTGCTCGAAGAGCTTTCGCGCATGAACGCTTCGGTTCCGACGCTTGCCCTGGGCATTCGCGATACGTTCGTAGCCCAAGGCAAGTCCGACCTGCTTCTGCGCGATCTGGGCCTCGATGCCGAAGGCATTGCCCAAGCGATAGCACAGTCCCTTAGCCGTCAGGCCGACGGAACCTGCAGTTCCATGATGTAGTCGTCCATGATAAAGCCGTTGCCTATGTCGGTTTCCACGGCGTCTATGGTTTCGAATCCTTTGGCGCGATACGCGCGAATGCCCAGATCGTTATGCTTGTTGACGGTAAGGTAGGCTGCATGCAGGTTGCGGGTGCGGCATAAATCCTCGTAGAAGCGAATGGTTTGGCTGGCGAATCCCTTTCCGCGCTCCTCGGCGCGCAGGTAGATTTTCGAGATGAAGAAGCGGTTCGTCTCGGGTTCCACGTGCCCGCCCGTGTATCCCACGATGCGTGCCCTCGCCGGTTCGGCGCCCGTTCCGCCTTCGCTGGCGTTCGCGCTCTCACCGGCGCGCCCGTCCGCACCTGCGCTATTTTTTTCGCCGTCTTCCTGCGCGACGATGAACCAGTATTCGTAGGCATGCTCTGCCATGTCGCGCTTGATGGCGCTCAGGCTTTGAAACTGCTCGACCATGTAGTCTGTCTGGGCTTTGCCTATGAGCGCCGGCCAGTACTCGTGCCAAATCTCATCGGCCAGCTTCGCCAGTTGCTCGACATCCTGTGCGCTTTCAACCGGTTGAAACG
>JAEYEL010000176.1 GCA_023403475.1 Actinomycetes bacterium | reverse complement strand
GTTCTGTTTACTCGCAGAGGTGCGTCATGCCTTGGGCGAGCATGGTGTAGACGTGGTCGTCGGAAAGCGAGTAGATGACGTTTTTGCCGTCGCGCTGGAACTTCACGAGTCGCGCCTGCTTGAGGGTGCGCAGCTGATGTGAAACCGCGCTCTGCGTGGCACCGATGAGCTCGGCCAGATCGGCCACGCACAGATTCTTGCCCATAAGAGCGTAGAGAATCTTGATGCGCGTGGTGTCGGCGAACACCTTGAACAGATCGGCCAGATCGTAAAGCAGTTCCTCGTCGGGCATGGTGTCGAACAGCGCCGCACTCTCGTCGCGATTGCATCCGCAGGGGCAGCTCTCAGCGGTTTTTTCTGCAGGAAGCCTCGCCGCTTGTGCACGGTCGCCGGAAGCCTCCTCCGTTCGCTCACGGTCGCCGGAAGCCTCCTCCGTTCGCGCACTTTCAGGGGCATCCCCTGCGCTCTTCGCATCTTTTGACTGCTTTTCGGTCACTTTCGGCCTCCTTTTAATACGCGTTCATATAAACATATGAGCAACTGTTCAGAAGTATAAGCAGGAGGCGGAGACTGTCAAGGGGAAACATGGGGAAGTTGCAAAAATTTCCCGAAAGAGGTGAACGTGGGGAAAGTTAGATTAAACTAACATCAAAAGACGAATTGGCTAAGGCTCCGCTTCGGGTATGCGGCTTTGGGTTCCTAGTACGCAACCCCAGGCTTTGCGTGCGCCGCGTGGTGCGCGACCTAGGGCTTTGGGCATGCTACTTAGGCTCGCCCTTATGTTGCTCGCGCTGCATATGCGATAGACGGGCGGTGCGGGTGAGTTCGGCGTCCTTACGGTGCTTGACTGCGTTGGCTGGATCATCGATTCTGGCGACCGTTGCGGCATTTGGTCCCGTGTTGGCGCTGACGCGGTATTTGGTCTCGTGTTGAAGGAGTGGAACCATGAACGTTCAGACGGCAATTCTGCTTGCGGCGATCATCGTGCTCGTGGTGTTCGCAGCCAAGCGAGTGTACAAGGCCTTCTCGCTTAAGGGCGGCGGCTGTGCATGCCATAGTGACGGCTGCGCATGTCACGGCGGTAAGGACGAGTCGGCAGCCAAGGTGAATGCCGGTCGGGACAGCCAGGATAACAGCCAAAACGATGAACAAGGCATCGGCTAAGGCGATAGATCTTAATCTCCGCAAATTTTGCGGAGATTAAGGAGGGATTCTCCGCGTTCTGCTACATTGTGCCCATGTATCTACACGAACATACCTGCTGGACAAGCTTCGTCTGGGATGCAGATGCCGTTGCGCCGGCGCTTCGAGCTGCGGTGTTCGCTCAGGGTCGCCTTCTGGGGATGGCGGAAAACCTTGGTTTCGACATAGGGGTCAGCTTGGAGGCCGATACTTTAGCGGACGAGATCGTTGCTTCGTCGCGCATCGAGGGTGTCTCTCTCGATGCCGTCAAAGTTCGATCGTCTGTGGCCCGCCAGCTCGGCATCGAGGAGTTGGGGTCTCCTGCGGACACGCATGATGTGGACGGAGCAGTGTCCGTCATGATCGATGCCGTACGGAACTTCGATGAACCCGTTACAGCGGAAAGGCTTTTCGGCTGGCATAACGCCTTGTTTCCAACTGGCTATAGCGGCCTGCGCAAGATAACGGTTGCTCGATACCGTACCGAGCCCATGCAGGTGGTGAGCGGGCCTGTAGGGAGGGAGAAGGTGCACTACGAGGCTCCGGATCCGCTATTGATCGCCCCTCTTATGAAAGATTTCCTGCAATGGCTGAACGAAGATGAGAGCCAAGATCCTCTTGCCAAGGCCGGCACGGCTCATCTATGGTTCCTCACGATTCATCCTTTCGACGACGGCAACGGACGCGTTGCTCGCGCCTTGACAGAGCTTCTGCTGGCAAGGAGCGATCATGCAAATCGGCGATTCTACTGCATGGCCGACTATATTCTCAAACATCGCTCATCGTACTACGACGTGCTGGAGCGTGCGCAGAAAGGTGCGAGCGACATCACCCGCTGGCTTCTCTGGTTCCTTGAGGCGGTGACGGCTTCAGCACGGGAAAGCGAGGGCAAGGCAAAGGCCGCTATAGAGCGTGTACGGCTCTGGGAATCTTTGTCGGGCGTAGCTCTCAACGAGCGCCAGCGCATAATGCTGCACCGGCTCAAGGGCGATTTCGAGGGAAATCTGACTGCGCGAAAATGGGCGAAAATCTGCAAAGTTTCTTCCGACACGGCCTTGCGCGACATAAACGATCTCATAGCGAAAGGCGTTCTTCAACGTGCTTCCCGTGGCGGCAGAAGCACCGCGTACGTGCTTGTGAAGCGATGAAGCGCACAGCTTGCCGTTTCGGTTCGCCTCTCCTGCAAGTTTTCGGCTTGCGCGGGCGGTAGGCAAGCGCCGCTTGCCGCGCGATTTCCAGGATGCTCGCCGCTTTTCGCTGCAGCTCTCTATGCGAGGATCCTTCCGTCGGTGGAAAGAGTGACCACTTGCAGGGGGATCTGCTTGCCCGCAGCTTCAATGGCGCGGCGGCAGGCGGCCTCGATGCCCCCGCAGCAGGGAACCTCCATGCGGGCGACGGTGACGCTGCGCACGTCGTTTTCCGCGAAGATAACCGCAAACTTCTCGGCGTAGTCCACGGCATCGAGTTTCGGGCAGCCCACAAGCGTGATGCGCCCGCGCATGAA
This sequence comes from Actinomycetes bacterium, assembly GCA_023403475.1. Taxonomy (GTDB): domain Bacteria; phylum Actinomycetota; class Coriobacteriia; order Coriobacteriales; family Eggerthellaceae; genus CAJFUR01. The sequence continues at coordinate 1,176 of JAEYEL010000176.1, read as the reverse complement.
GCGCGCGTGGAAGTCGCCGTAGGAAAACGCGGTGCAGTCGGCGGCGATAAGCAGGTCTGCGTCTGCGAAGTAGGGTGCACGCGGCGGTGCCAGCTTGATCTGGATGGGCCATTGCCGCAGCTCGGAAGGAGCTGCGGGGCGTTCAGGTGGATTTGTCTGAACGGCGCTTTTCTGCGCCGTCTGCGCGGCGCTTTCCCGCGCCGCCTTCGCGACGAGCACGGCGGCCTCGTCGTAGGCGGCGGCTTCCCGTTTTGTAAACGAGATCGCCCCGGTGGGGCAGGCGGGCAGGCAGTCGCCCAGCCCGTCGCAGTAATCGTCGCGCAAAAGGCGGGCTTTCCCGTCCACAAGTCCGATAGCGCCCTCATGGCATGCGGAAACGCACAGCCCGCATCCGGTGCACAGCTCTTCGTCTATGTGAATGATCTTGCGTATCATGATGGTTCCTTTCCTTTCCTCTTGGCGACCGAGGCGCTTAACGTCCGTTTGTTCGCGCTGCATGATCATGGCACGAGCGGAGCCCGGTTATGTTATGGTATGCTGAGTAAACTGCAACTCCGCATCGAAGTATGTTGTCAAAACAACGAACGGAGAGATTTCCATGAATTGCGAACTCCTTTCCCGCATGAGGCTGTTCCGCGACGTTTCCGCAGAGGAAATAGGACCCATGCTGGGTTGTTTGCAAGTTCACGAGCGCTCCTTTCGCAAAGGGGAGCGTATCGTGTCTATGGGCGATGCGGTGCAGGCGGCGGGGCTTGTGCTTTCGGGCGAGGTTTTCGTGGAACATACGGACGTGTGGGGCGTGCGCAGCATTCTTGCTACCGTCGGTGCGGGGAACCTGTTCGCGGAAGCGTATGCCTGCGTTCCCGAACGACGGTCGATGGTCGATGTGGTGGCGGCGCGCGACTGCGCGGTGCTGTTCTTGAACGTCGACCGCATTTTGCGGCTGTGCCCTTCGGCGTGTCCGTGCCATACGCGGCTTGTGCGCAATCTGCTGGCCGATATGGCCGAGAAGAACCTGAACCTCACGAACAAGATAGCGCACACGGCGCCGAAGAGCATCCGCGCCCGCGTGCTGGCCTATTTATCGTCGCAGGCCCAGATGTCGGGTGCGCACGACTTCACCATTCCGTTCTCGCGTCAAGAGCTGGCCGACTATCTGAACGTGGACAGAAGCGC
>JAEYEL010000117.1 GCA_023403475.1 Actinomycetes bacterium | reverse complement strand
TGGTTCGCGGAATAGTGGTCGGCGATAACGTAGGTGCCTAAGCCGGAATCCTGGATGATTACATTGCCCTGTTGGTAGAACGACGCAATAGATTGGAGCCCGCCGTCCGTCCCAACATACTTATAGGCATCAACATAGTTGATAGCGGAAGGTGCGGTTACAAGGACACTCGAGGCCGCTAGATGGATGGCATTGCCATCTGCGTCGACGAGGACTATCGAATACGCCTCGTATTTCGGGGTCCCCAAGAACGATTTTGCAAACTCCGCCTCAATCGCAGCATTGGCCTCGTCGTCTTCGTGCTTTACGACAGAGAGCCTTGCCGATTCAATCTTTTGCACCTCGTTCTTGTCTGAAGTCGAAACGGCAACCGTTATGCCCGTGGCCTCGTCTGAGAAAGTTTTAGAGAAAGCGTCTTCGCCAGGTTGAACCGCGCCGTTTTCTTTCGCGCTATCAAAATCAACATCGAGCTGCATACGCCAATGTTGATCAGCGCCACCCATGAAAATCGTGGGGCATTGCGTGCAGGCGCCCAAGGCATAAGTCGATTTAGCGCTGTCCAGCTTCGCGACAACCTTGGTGATGCGATCGGAGTGGCTCCCGTAGCTTGTCGAAGCACCGCCACGCTCGACAGACAGAATATGTACGCCCTCATCATCATTGCCCTTGATGTCTTGCAGCGTAAATACTTCATTAACCGGATAGAAGGTCAGAATCATCGTGCCGTCTTCATCGACGCGCAGATTAGCGTTATCACTATTCGGAACAATCGGAGGGAACACCGTCGTGGTCATATAAGCGTTCTGCCCAATAGGGGCGTCTTCGCCAATGACATAAAGATTTGCCGTGATTGAATAGCTTCCAGCCTTCAAGCCTTCGGCCTTGTCGGAAAGCGAGTCGCCGTTGGCCGCGACCAGCGTGGGCAGCGACGGGTCGAGGCGGAAGGTGTCGAGCCAGGACATGTCGCTGGCCTTCTCGCTCGCGGACACCGCGAGCTCGGACAGCTCGCCGCCGGACAGCCCGAAGTAGCGCGGCGACATGCCGAGGTTCATGAACCCGGGCACGGCCATGCCGGCGTCGGCGGTCAGGCGCACGAAGGTCAGCTCGACCCCGGCGCTCGCGGGCAGCTCGACCTTCTGGCCGCCGCTCTCTATCGACAGGGAGTAGGCCTCGAACGCGCCCACGCCGTCGAACTTCGCCTCGAGCGCGGACTTGGCGGCCGCGTGGGCCGCGTCGTCGGCGGAGCCGGGGTTCAGCGTCGCGGTGGCCGAGCCGAGCGCGGAGCGCAGCCCGTCGTCGGCGTCGGCGGCCGGCACGGCGATCCTCAGGGTGTTCGCGCCGAGCATGCCCATGGCCGTGAGCGTGACCTCGTAGGGCCCGGCCGGCTTGTCGGCCAGCGAGTCGCCGCTTTCGCCTTCAGTATCAGCAGCAAGACTGTCATTGTTCGCAGCAGAGCCGATTTCTTCGTCCGAACTGGTTATGCCCTTCGGCAACTCAGATTCGTTATCCATCTCCGAAGCCTGCAAATCCGAAGCTTCTAACGTATTAGCGTCGGCAACCACATCGATGGAGTCAACAGCTGTGCTGGAATCATCTTCTAGTCCAACCGACGCTGCGTTGGGGGTTGCATTGGCGGTTTCGTTGGCAGCATCAGAAGCAAAAGCAGTGCTGAGCGGTACCGACATAAACGAGAGACAAATTGAAAGCGAAATGGCGAGCAGGTTATTTTCGAACCGCTTCGTTTTTTTCATCCTTAACCTTTCAGACCAATCATGCCCCGCTGCTTAAAACTATGCAGCGGAACAATGCTTAGCAAATAGCGGAATGATGCTCATTTTTGGCATAAGAAACAAATGACCGCGTTAATTATTTCTCCTTAACGCTCGTAAGGTCAAAGCTAAGCGAGATAGCCCAGTTCTTCGTCGATGCGATGATGGGATATGCCGCATACTCGGTAGGATTCGTGAAAACGGGAGCTCCAACAGAGCTGTTAATTTCTACCGTCACAGAACCGATGCGATTTCCGCTGGCATCGCCCTTGTAAGTCGCAGTCGTCGGCGTTGTTCCCACAAGCGTAGCGCCCGTGAGCGTATCGCCCGTTTCGAGCCACTCGAAGACTTCATTCTTAATAGGAATAGTGACCCGATAAGTATCCGTAGCGGTTTTCACAATCGTTGCATTGTCCGTTTGAGGATTCGTCGGGAAACCCTGAAACTTCATAGGATTGCGATAGTCAGTCAGATATGCGTCTTTGCCGACAAGTTTCTGCCGATGCACGCTATACGGAACATAAGCATTGGCGGTAACCGTGTACTCCGTGCCAATCACCATAGCATCCAGAGCAACAGAATCACCAGTTGCAGCGAAAGCCTCAAACGGCTTCACCGCAGGCGCAGCGGCGGCCGCGAGCGCGACGGCACCGCCGGCAGCGAGCACTCCTTTCACGAAGTTGCGGCGCGACAGGTTTACTTCATTGAAGTTTTCCATACGAGAAACTCCCTTCTGGGCATACGCCCAACATATCGGCGGCTTCTTCCCGCCAAAGACAACGAATTCACGCGGCACGAGCGCTGCAAGGCAGTTGTGCCGGCAAATTCCAGCGCAAATGTACGCCAAGGCTAACTTTCGGAACGGATTGTTACACAACTGCAACTCTTTGTAAACAGTAAGTTTCGAGAAATCTTTCCCGCGGCTAACTTACTTGGAATTTTGGATTATGCGATTTCTATCTGGGACGATGCAAAGCTAGATTTTGGTAACTGCTATTACCTCAGGATGGTTTGAAGGCAAGCGTCAAAACAACCGCGTAGGAAAGAGAAATGCCCCTGGCCTACGCCAAAACGACAGCACCCCTTGGCGTGCCAGACGCTACGATTTCGAAGCCAACATGGTGGAGTGCTACAGCTATCGTCGTCCGTCTTGCTGAGCTCGTAGGTTGCCGAGCCCCATTCCTTTCAATGCGTATGTCGTTCCGATGGGCTAAGTTGAGGTATCATACGTCTTGCGTGACGCCATCTTCAAGCGGAAGATGCGCACGAACTGAAAGGAGAGAAAGCGTGCACTTCACGGAATACAAAACCCCTCTTATCGGCACGCTGACGCTCGCGAGCGACGGCGAGGGGGTAACGGGCTGCTGGTTCGACAACGATCGCTACTTCGGCTACGGCGTAGACGAGCTTGGGGAGCGCCGCGACGACGTGCCGGTGTTCGAACAGGCGCGCGCGTGGCTCGACCGGTACTTCGCAGGCGACGCCCCCGATCCGCGCGAGCTTCCGCTCGCGGCGCGCGCGACCGACTTCCAGATGCGCGTGCGCGAGGCCATGCTCGACATTCCCTACGGGCAGACGACGACCTACGGGGCGATCGCGAGGCGCTTGGAGCGAGAGGCCGGCAGGCGGCAGTCGGCGCGCGCCGTCGGCGGCGCGGTGGGCCACAACCCGCTCTGCCTCATCGTGCCGTGCCACCGCGTGGTGGGCGCGAACGGCAGCCTGACCGGCTTCGGCGGGGGCGTCGACATGAAGGTGAAGCTGCTCGAGCATGAGCGGGCGATGAAGGACGGGTTCAGGCGCCCGAAGGAGGGCACGGCTCTCGTCGG
>JAEYEL010000109.1 GCA_023403475.1 Actinomycetes bacterium | reverse complement strand
CACAGGCCAAAAGCACAACCGAGGTAGCATCTGGCGTGTTGCGCAGGCAGGTGCGGGCGGCGTTCAGAATATCGATGGTGTAATCGAACAGGGCGAACCCGCAAGCTTCGGCGGTCGCTTGGCGGTCGTGGGCGCGGTCGTAGGAAAGCAGGTGGACGGGTGCGGCAATCGCGTCAGCCGCAACGGCCGTGTCTGCCTTGCTTGTCGCATTGGACGCGGCGGGTTCGGTGGGTGCGGCGACCTTGTTTGCCGCAGTGGTTGTGACGGATGCGTTTGGTGCGCCCACTGTACCCGCTGCATCGGCCTTGCCGGCCTTGCCAGCCGCTTCTTCTATGACGTTGTTTATGCGCCGCTGCGTTGCGGGCACGCCGCCAACCAACACGGAAACGCTTGCCAGCTTGCTTTCGCGCGCCAACTCGATGGCCCGCAGGACAACCGGTGTGCCCTTATATTTCTGAAGTGGGCGCGGAGTCTCGTCGTCTTCGCAGGTGAACGGCTTTTCTTCTTCGCCGTCAAACAAGACGCGCAAGGGAGTAGCGTCGCATTCGACTGCCAAAACGAGGGCGGCGGTTTTCCCGCACGTGCGCGTAAGCTCGTCTGCGCTCGGCAAAGGCCGTTCGGCAGGATGGGGAAGCGGCTGGTGCTCCCAGCGCATGTCTGCTTTATTGTCGATGCCTTCGTTACCCATCGCTTTCTCCTTCACGGCTTGCGGCGGCTTCGGTTTCGCCCCTTGGCTTCGGCTTCATCTTCGGCTCGGCTTCGTTGTCGGTTTAGCTTTGCTGCTGCCCTTGACCTTGCTGCCGCCCCTGACCTTGCTGCCGCCCTTAGCTTCTCCACCGGCTTCGGCTTCGCCTCCGTTTTTCGCCGGTTGATTCCAATAATAATTCGATATGTCCTATTATAAGACTGCATCCAATAGTATAATGCACTTTCATAAGACGCGCGAATGCGAAATACAGACGAGACGCGGCAAGGTTCAGCAAGGCGCGAAGAGGAAAGGGGGAACATCCATGCAGGTGTTCGACCAGGAGATTTACGATATCGTAGAGAAGGGCCTTTTGGGACAAGGCCTTACCGAAGAGGAAACGCTTGCGCTCTACCGTGTTCCCGAGCGCAGCAAAGAGGCAGCCTACATTCGCTGGGCGGGGCAGGAACTGTCGCTCAAGGCGGCGAACGGCAAAGCGGAAATCCACGCGCAAATTGGCCTGAACTCCACCATCTGTCCCAAGAACTGCAAATTCTGCTCGTTCGCGGCGTGCAACAGTTCGCGCAAGGGCAAGTTCGAGCTGTCTAAAAAAGACGTGTTGGAATATGCGAAGCTGTACACAGAAGACGGTGCGAACCTGATTCTGCTGCTCACTACGGCAAGCTACAGCTTCGAGAAGCTGTTGGAGATGGTGGAGGCCGTGCGCGGCGCTATCGGTGCCGACCTGCCGCTTTTGGTGAACACCGACGACATGACGCTTGAGCGCTGCCAGCAATTGAAGGTCGCCGGTGCGAACGGAGCTTATCATGCCGTGCGTATGCGTGAAGGCATTGACACGGGCATTCCCATTGAAACGCGCATGCAGACGTTCGCCAACTTGGCTGAGGCTGGCATGAGTCTTTCCACCTGTGTGGAGCCGGTGGGTCCTGAGCATACGCCCGAGGAGATAACGGAAGCCACCTTCCGCTGCATCGGCACCAATCCGGTTTCTGCGGGCGTGGGCAAACGCGTGGCCGTGCCGGGCACGCTCTTGTACGATTTGGGCATGCTCACCGATGTGGCGAATGCCAACATGGTCGCCATCTATCGCTTGGCTTCGGGCCTTGAGCCTCGTCTGAACTGTTCGGCGAACACGGTCATGACGGCGGCGTCGGGCGCCAACTTGGCGTGGGCCGAAGTGGGAACGAACCCGCGCGACACCGTGGAGCGCACCGAGCACGGCGGTCGCGGTGCCAGCTTCGCCCAGCAGCGCAAGATGTTCCTTGCTTCCGGCTGGGAAATTGTCGAAGGCCCCTCGAAGGGTTGGATGCTGTAAAACACAACGCGCATGACTCTCGCATCTCGGCAGACGGCGGAGTGGTGAGGAAGCGGCTGCGTATAGCGAGAATTTTTGGAGGGGCTGCGGCGCTCGGTGTGCCACCTGCCTTCCTTTTCTGTTGCCCAATAAAAGGAAGGAAGGCGGTTCGGTGGCGCAGCTTCTCCTTTTTCGGGGCGCCTCCTAGCGCCTGTTTCCTTCCTCCTCGTATCCTCTGTTCGTTCTTGCTTCCTGCTCGCCCTCTCTTCCCGCTTACTGTGAAAATGCTGTTTCATGGTGGGCGTCTCTTAGTGCGCGGCGGCGAGGTTTGGTATAGTGAAAGACCAGAAGGGTTTGTCCGCGACAAGAAAGAGCACCATGTCTTTGATCGTATGCAAATTCGGCGGCACCTCGGTGGCGTCGCCCGAGCGCATTCAGATGGTGGCCAAGCGCCTCATTGCGCGTAAGCAGGCGGGAAACCAAGTGGTTGCGGTGGTTTCGGCTATGGGGAAAACGACCGACGAGCTGGTGGGGCTTGCCGCCGCCTTGAACGAGAATCCTCCGGCGCGCGAAATGGACCGCCTGCTTTCCACTGGCGAGCAGGTTTCCATGACGCTTCTTGCCATGGCCATCGAGGCGCGCGGCTACAAGGCGATGAGCTTCACGGGGCGCCAGGCCGGTATCGAGACCGACGGCACCCACGCGAAGGCCAAGATCGTGAAGGTGCACAACGAGCGCATCATGAAAGCGCTCGATGCGGGCGCCATTCCCGTGGTCGCGGGTTTTCAGGGCATTGACGCCAACGGCGATATTACCACGCTCGGGCGCGGTGGCTCCGACACCACGGCGGTGGCGGTGGCATGGGGCATTGGCGCCGATGTGTGCGAGATATATTCCGACGTGGACGGCGTCTACACCGCCGATCCGCGCGTGTGCCCGCGCGCAAAGAAGCTTGACGTCATCAGCTACGACGATATGCTCGAGCTTTCCAGCTGCGGCGCGGGCGTGCTGCAGATGCGCGCCGTGGAGTTCGCGCGCAAGTACCGCGTGGTCATTCATTCCCGCTCGGCGTTTTCCGATTCGCAGGGCACGTTCATCAAGGAGGAAACCGACATGATGGAGGAAGCCGTCATCACCGGCATCGCGCACGACACGTCGGAGGTGAAGTTCACCATTCGCGGCGTGCCCGACATGACCGGCGTGGCCGCGAAGGTGTTCTCGGCGCTTGCCGGCAACAACGTGAGCGTCGACATGATTATCCAGAACGTCTCGAAAGACGGCATCACCGACATCAGCTTCACGTGCCCCGGTGCCGACAAAAAGCGCTCGCGCGAGATGATAGAGCGCATTCTGCCCGACATCAACGCGCAGGAATACGAAGTTGACGAAGACATTGCCAAGATCAGCTTGGTGGGCACGGGCATGAAGTCGTCGCCGGGCGTGGCGGCGCGGGCGTTCAAGACGCTCGGTGAGAACAACGTCAACATCCTGGCCATTTCAACGTCGCCCATTCGCCTTTCGGTGGTGGTCGATGCAGCGCAGGCCGCTGCGGCCGTGCGCTGTCTGCACACCGCCTTCGAATTGGACAGCGACAGCGTCTTCGAGGAAACCCAGCTTTCCGCTGAGGAAATTGCGGCGAAAATGAACAAAGGAAGGTAGGTTTGCTTCGGGAGGCGATGGCGTTCGCCAAGGCGCTCATGGCGCACCAAAAAGATGACCGCTAGCAGCAACTAGCGGTCGACCAATCTTAACGATGCCGCCTGCTTTCACCTCAGGCTTTCCGTTGGCTCCTTTATTGTAAACGGTGCGTGTTCGTTTTGCACGCGGCTCATTTGATTGTTGATTGGTACGAGCAGATAGGAGGAACGCAATATGGCTTGGGAAAAGGACATGCCGACGAACCCGGTGGTGGCGGTTGCGGGGGCGACCGGTGCGGTGGGAAACGAGTTTTTGCAGGTGCTGCACGACTTGGACTTCCCGGCAAGCGAGGTGCGTGCGCTTGCTTCGGCGCGCTCAGCCGGCAAGGAGCTGCCGTTTCTGGGGTGCGGGCAGGTTCCGGCTGGGAATTTGGTGGTGCAAAAGATGACGCCCGAGGCCTTCGAAGGCGTTGACATCGCGCTTTTCAGCTGCGGTGCGGGCGTTTCCAAGCAGATGCGACAGGCGGTGGTCGATGCGGGAGCGGTCATGATAGACAACTCCTCGGCGTTTCGCATGGACGCCGATGTGCCGCTCGTGGTGCCCGAGGTGAACCCTGGCGACCTGAACTGGCATTCCGGCGTTATCGCCAACCCCAATTGCTCGACCATCCAGATGGTCGTGGCCTTGAAGCCGCTCTGCGACCTTTCCCCCATCAAGCGCGTGGTGGTTTCCACCTACCAGGCGGCCAGCGGCGCGGGCGCACCGGCCATGGCCGAGCTCTACGACCAAACGCGCGAGTTCCTTAACGGAACGCCTGACGACGAGCTTACCGTGAGCGCGTTCCAGCATCGCATCGCGTTCAACTGCATTCCCCATATCGACAAGTTCCTTGAGGACGATTCCACCAAGGAAGAGTGGAAGATGGTGGTGGAAACCAAGAAGATCATGGGAGACGAAAGCATCAAGGTGGCCGCCACCTGCGTGCGTGTGCCCGTGCTACGCTGCCATGGCGAGGCCGTGAACGTGGAGTTTGAAAGCGAGGTGGGAGTGGAGGCTGCGCGTGCGGCGCTGGCCGCCGCTCCCGGCGTGGCGCTCATGGACGATGTGGCGAACAACGTGTACCCCATGCCCGGTCTGCTTGCCGGCACGAACGACACCTACGTGGGGCGCTTGCGCCGCGACCCGTCGGTCGATCACGGTTTGGCATTCTGGGTGGTGGCCGACCAGATTCGCAAAGGAGCCGCCTTGAACGCCGTGCAGATAGCCCAACTGTTGCTGCCGTAAAGCTTGGCAACAGATCGGCGCTAAGCGTTGCTGCTAAAGTCTTCGTAGGCACGGACACCCGGATTTCCGTCTTTGGAAGAGCCAATCGAAGGAAGCCCTGCTGCGCGCTAAACGCTCGTAGTCGTGCTAAACGTGTAAAAAGCGAAATCAACATTCGTGCTAAACGTGTAGAATTGCTATGGCGTAGTCGTGCTAAACGTGGTATCCTCTGGAAAAATATTCATGCTATTCGTGAATTAAGGGGCAAAGATGTTTCAGCGGAAATGCTACGACAGGCTTTTGGAATGGAAGAGGGAGGAGAAAGGTCGCAGTGCTCTTCTTGTGGAAGGGGCTCGCCGTGTGGGCAAAAGCACGCTTGTGGAGGAGTTCGCGAAAAACGAGTACGCCTCGTATCTGCTTATTGACTTCTCTATCGCTCAAGATGAGGTGAAGCAGGCTTTCCGCGATTTTTCCAACGACCTCGATTCCCTGTTTCTCTATCTTCAGACGTTTTACGGTGTACGCCTTTCACCAAGAAAATCTCTAGTCATCTTCGATGAAGTCCAGCGGTTTCCCAAAGCTCGCGAGCTTGTGAAGCATCTTGTGGCGGACGGTAGATACGACTACTTGGAAACCGGCTCGCTCATATCCATCAAGAAGAACGTCGAAGACATCGTCATTCCTTCTGAAGAAGATGGAGTCAACCTGGACCCGCTGGACTTCGAAGAATTCCTCTGGGCGTTGGGGGAAGATCTCTTGGCGAAAGCCATAAGGGCGGCCTTCGAAAAGCGGCAGAACCTTCCTTCCGGGCTGCACGAGCGAGCGGCGCGGTTGTGGCGCGAGTATCTTCTTGTTGGAGGTATGCCGCAGGTGCTTACCGCCTATTTGGACGGCAAGGACATGGAGCGAGCCGACAAGGAGAAGCGCAGAATCCTCCGCTTGTATCGCGACGATATCGAAAAGTTTGCGGAAGGGGAAAGCGGGAGGGTATCTGCCATATTTGACGAGCTTCCAGGTCAGCTTTCCAAGCACGAGAAGAAGTTCACGCTCGCCGCGATAGACCAACACGCGCGGAACAGGGACTACGTGGGGGCGTTTTTCTGGCTCGGCGATGCGCGCATATCGAACAACTGCTTCAACTGCACCGACCCGACTGTGGGACTGGCTTTGAACCAGGAAAGCTCGTCTCTCAAGTGCTACATGGCGGATACGGGTCTGCTCGTATCCCATACGTTCGCCGACCGCAGAACCACTCCCAACCAAGTGTACAAAGACATCCTCTTCGGCAAACTCGAGATAAACGAGGGTATGCTTGTGGAAAACGCAGTCGCCCAGCAGCTGCATGCCTCGGGGCATCGGCTTTTCTTCTTCTCGCGCGAAGGGGAAAGCGCACAGGATCGTATGGAGATAGACTTTCTCATTGCAGGGGAATACGAGAACGCCGCCATGAGGCTGCGCGTCTGTCCCATCGAGGTGAAGTCCAGCAAGGGGCGCTACGCCACGGCCTCGCTCGACAAGTTCAAGGCAAAGTACGGCAAGCGCGTGGGAACGCAGTACATCCTCCATCGCAAAACACTCAGCGTCGACGGCGATCGCATCCTGCTGCCCCTCTACATGGCGCATTGCTTGTAGTATATGTGAGGGTGCCAAAGGGACACTCCTAATGGCATCTTTGGCGGCAAAGAGAGAGTGTCAGAGGGGTGCTTCTGATAGGAAGCGACAAAAAGCTAGGCGGAACTGTTTCCGCAGCTCCGCCTAGCAAGACCTGAAGGTTTTATCCAGCACCACTATGAAGCGCTAGAGCCGTTTGCCGCTGATAAGTGTTACGGTTTATCCTTGTCTTTTCTTCAAATGGTGTCACTGGCTGGTGTAGTACGCGACGGCTATCTGGGTGCGGTTCTTCAGGTGCATTTTCGCGAGGATGCTGCTTATGTGGTTGCGGACGGTGCCCTCGCTCATGTAGGCGCAGGCGGCTATTTCGCG
>JAEYEL010000087.1 GCA_023403475.1 Actinomycetes bacterium | reverse complement strand
CCCGTTACGAAAGGACCGTTCATGAGCGAGCAGAACCCCCAAGAAGAAGCCGAACAGGCGGGAAGCACTTCCGCTTCGAACGAAGGCGAAGGGCAATCGGGAAGCACTTCCGCTTCGCGCAAGAATGAAGGACAGCCGCAACCGATTATCCACCCGACCGCCAAGATAGCCAAAAACGCCATCGTCACCGGCAACGTCGAAATCGGCGCAGATTGCACCGTGCTGTTCAACGCCGTGTTACGCGGCGACTGCGACGGCTACATCGAGGTGGGCGACGGGTCGAACATCCAAGAAGGCGTCTGCGTGCACGTAGCGAAGGATGGCGGCACCGTCATCGGCCGCGACGTGACGGTAGGCCACGGAGCCATCGTGCACGGATGCACCATAGGCGACGGGTCTTTGATAGGCATGGGCGCTATCGTCATAGACGGCGCACGCGTGGGAGCACGCTGCCTCATAGGCGCAGGGGCGCTTGTCACCGGCACGGCGAACATCCCCGACGGCATGCTGGTTCTCGGCTCGCCCGCCCGCGCCATACGTGCGCTTTCCCCCGAAGAGCTTGCCGACCTTGAAAATGCCGCTGCGGAATACGTGCAGGTGGGAAAAGACCTTTTTGCCAAAGGCCTTCTTACAAAAGGAAGCGCGCGGTAGGCGGGCTACAGACGCTCCACGATTCCGGTCATCAGGTTCGAGAAATTCCGCTCGACCTTGCGAGCGGCTTCCATAACCTCGGCTCCGTTCGGACTCGCACCGCCCGCGCCGCCAACGGCGCCCACTCCTGCCGCCATGTTCGACACCAGCGATACGCCCAGCACGCGCATGCCCATCTGACGGGCGGCTATGACCTCTTCGCACACGCTCATGGCCACCGTATCGGCTCCCCATGCGCGAAACGCGCGAATCTCGGCGGGCGTCTCGAAGCTCGGCCCCAAAAGCCCTAGGTACACGCCTTCCTGCACGCGCACACCGCGCTCGGCCGCCACTTTATGCGCGAGCCTGCGCAGTTCAGGGTCGTAGGCATCGGTCATGCTGAAAAACCGTTTCGCCAGCTTGTCGGCTTCCGGCACCGCGACGGGGTTTCTGCCGGTGAAGTTTATGTGGTCGCTCATGATGCAGAAGTCGCCCACTTGATAGCTCTCGTTGATGCCGCCGGCCGCGTTCGTGGTGATAAGCGTCTTTACGCCGACCTTCGCCATAGCCCAGATGGGCAGCGCCACCTGCTGTGCCGTGTTCCCTTCGTAGCCGTGCAAACGTCCCTGCATGGCCAGCACGCACTTTCCGCCAAGCGTCCCGCACACGAAACGCCCCACATGCCCCGTGGCCGTGCTCGCCTTCATATGGGGAACGTCCGCAAAAGGAACGAAGATCGCATCTTCTATATCGTCTCCGAGCGGATTCAGCCCCGAGCCTAGCACTAACCCGATCTTCGGCGCACGCCCGGAAAGCCTTTCCCGCAACGCGGAAGCCGCCTCTTCCACCGTCCGCACCAACCCGCATTCCTCAACCATATCAACCTCGCTTACCGCTTGCCGTTTTCGGTTTGCGCGCGCCTCATCGCTTGCCGCTTTTCTTTTCACGCGCGCCTTTACGTTTCGCGCCGCATTTCCCGCCGCCCATTATAGAACATGGAACACCATGATAGCGGTATTATCGTTTCCTCTTCTTGCAGCCGCCCTTGCAAACTCCCGCAACGCCTCTCGCGAAACAGCACGTGACGGAGCCCAGCGGCACAATCTCGCAGAAACGGCATCTATCGACGCTTGCCGGAAAGGACGCGAGGACGACCCGCAAGGTCACGGGTTATGCGCACGTTTGCGAAACCCGCTTCCTCGGCGAAGGCTGCGGCGGCGTTAAGGCAGGTTTCGTGCAGCTCGATTGCGAAGGCGCCGCCAGGTTTGAGGGCGCGGGTGCACCACGCGAGCAGACGGCGGAAGACATCAAGGCCGTCGCTTCCTCCGTCGAGGGCACCTGCGGGCTCGAAATCGGTTACCTCGCGAGGAATTTCAGCAAGCTGCGCGGTAGGCACGTACGGCGGGTTCGAAACCACGAGGTCGAAGGCGCCCATAAGCTCTTGGGGAACGCATGCGCCCAAATCGCCTTCGAGAACGTGCACTCTTCCGGTAAGCTCAAGCGCGTAAACGTTCTCGCGCGCAAGCGCGACGGCTTCGGGCGCGATGTCGGTGGCTATTACGTGCGCGAGCGGGTGTTCGTAGGCAATCGAGCAGGCGATGCACCCCGACCCCGTGCAGATGTCGGCCACGAGCAAGCGTCCCTTCTGCAGCCGCTCCTTCCGCAAGCGATCCTTTTCCCCCGCAGCGTCTTCTTCGAGGCGATCATTCGAAAATGTTTCACATGAAACATTCCCGTCCGGCGAATCGACGGAAAAGCTCGAAGGGGCAGCGTCCTGCGTTTCACGTGAAACCTTCCCGAGTTCCCCGCTACCCCCGACCGAATCCGCCGCTGTTTTGCGAGCGCTATACGAAAATGTTTCACGTGAAACACTTGTCGTAATATCGCACGACAATGGAACAAATGTTTCACATGAAACATTTTTACTGGGAGTTCCGACAGAAAAATCGGCGGGGGCGTCGCCGAGTGTTTCACGTGAAACATTTTCGAAGGCGCCCGAAGATACGGGAAGAGCTGTCGCACCCGAAGGCGCAGCGGAGCCGATCGCAATCGGGTTTGAGGGTACGGGGGCGATCGGAAAAGCGTTCGGGGGTACGGGCGGGTTCTCGCGGGGCGCTGCCGTGCGGACGACAAGGGCGCAGGCGGCGAGAGCGGCGGCCTCTTCCTCGGTGATGCGCGAATCGAGCGCGCAGGCGCGTTCGGGCGCCGGCAGCAGCGCCAATGCCTCGCTCACCAAAACCTCGGTTTCGGGACGCGGAATGAGCACGCCTTTGCGTACTTTCACGGCGATATGGCGGAAGGCCACCTCGCCGGTAATGTATTGCAGAGGCTCCCCTTTGCCGCGCCGCGAAACATAGCCGCGCAGCACGTCGCGCTCGTCTGTGGAAAGAGGCCGCTCGAAGTTCACGTAGAGTTCGATGCGCCGCATGCCGCACGCTTCGGCAAGCAGCCACTCTGCCGAAAGCCGCGGATTCTCATCGCCCTTCCGCGCCAAATACCCGACCGTCCAGTCAAGCGCGGCCTTTATCGTCCAAACGTCGTTTTCGCCCATCGCCCTTACACGGCGGCTTCCAGTTTGCGAGCACGGTCGGCTGCCTGGAGCGCGGTTATGAGCTCGGCAAGACCCGCGCCGCCGGCACCCAGCAAAACGCCGTTGTACGTGCCGTTGTAGCCGATGCGATGGTCGGTCACGCGGTCTTGCGGGCCGTTGTAGGTGCGTATCTTCTCGGCGCGGTCGCCCGACCCTATCTGCGCCAAGCGTTCCGCACCTTCGGCGGCCTGCTGCTCGGCGAGCATCTTCTCGTAAAGGCGCGCGCGCAAAACGCTCATGGCGGCTATCTTGTTCTGCAGTTGCGATTTCTGGTCTTGCGACTGCACCACCAAGCCGGTCGGCAGGTGCGTGATGCGCACGGCGGAATCGGTGGTGTTCACGCACTGGCCGCCGGGGCCGCCCGCGCGGTACACGTCGATGCGCAGATCGTTCTCGTTGATTTCCACTTCCACCTCGTCGGCCTCGGGCAGCACGGCCACCGTGGCGGTGGAGGTGTGAATGCGCCCTTGGCTTTCGGTCTTGGGTACGCGCTGCACGCGGTGTACGCCGCTTTCGAACTTCATGAGCGAGTACACATGGTCGCCTTTCACCTTGAACTGGATTTCCTTGTAGCCGCCCGCCTCGGAAGGCGAAACGTCCAAGGTCTCGGTCTTCCAGCCCTGCTCGGCGGCGAAGCGCTGGTACATCTTGTACAAATCGCCCGCAAAGATGGCGGCCTCGTCGCCCCCTGCCGCCGCGCGTATCTCCACGATGATGTCCTTCTCGTCAGCGGGGTCTTCGGGAATGAGCATGTACTTGATATCTTCTTCGAGCTGGGGAAGCCTTTCCTCGATGCCGGTTATCTCCTCCTGCGCGAACTCCTTCATGTCGGGGTCGGAAAGCATCTCCTTGGCCGCAGCAAGGTCTTCCGCCGCCTGCACGTATTCCCGCGCTTTGTGAGCGAGCGGCCCTTGGGAGGCATATTCCTTCGCCAGACGATTGTACTCCTTTTGGTCGGAAAGCACCGCAGGGTCGCCCATCTTCGCCTGAAGATCCTCGTACGCCTGAATGATCTTCTCGAGTTTCTCCAGCATATCCGTTTCTTGCATGTGACGCCTGTTCCTTCGTACGTGAATGTGTTCTTGGCAAATTGCGCAACACTATATGATAGCAGAAGCCGACGCGGTGCGCAGCAAGGTGCGCCGCGTTTCCGCGAAGAGGGCGCAAACAGAGTTGCCGAACAATCCGCCGCCCCCTCGCCGCATACGGCGCCCTCGGTTACCGCCGCCGCAACCTGGCGCAGCGCCTTCGCCGCAAACGGTGCCGCCCCCCTACAGCGCCAGGTACTCCGCCGCGCCCTCGGCGCATACGGCGCCGTCGGCTACCGCCGTCACAACCTGGCGCAGCGTCTTCGTGCGCACATCGCCCGCAGCGTACACGCCGGGAATGTCGGTCCTGCCCGACTCCCCCGCCATAATGTATCCCGTCTCGTCAAGCTGAAGCGCGCCTTCTAAAAACTCGGTGTTCGGTTGGATGCCCACGGCCACGAACAGACCCGAACACGGAATGTCGCGCACTTCGTCGGTCGTCGTCAACTCAACGCGCACGCCCGAAAGAGCGCCGTCTTCCGCTAAGAGCTCGCGCACCTGCGCGTTCCACACGAACTCCAAATTCGGCGTGTCCGCGAGCCGCTTGTGGTACACGGCGGTGGCGCGGAGCTTGTCGCGCCGATGCACCACGTACACCTTGCGGCAGATGCGCGCAAGGTAAATGGCGTCGGCAGCCGCCGTGTTGCCGCCGCCCACCACCACCACGTCGCGGTCGCGGAAGAAGTTCCCGTCGCAGGTGGCGCAGTAGGATACGCCGCGACCCGTGAGCTCGTCCTCAAGCTCCAGCCCCAAACGGCGCGGGCGAGCGCCCGTGGCAACAACCACGCTTTTTGCCCGATATTCGGAAAACGGGGTTCGCAGAATCTTCGGCTCCACCGCGAAATCGACGGCCGTGACCTCTTCTTCTATATGCTTGGCTCCAAAGCGGTCGGCTTGCTGCTTCATGGCGAGCGCAAGCTCGAAGCCGTTCGCCCCTTCGGGAAAGCCGGGGTAGTTGTCCATATGTTCCGTTTGTCCCAGCTGCCCGCCGGGAACGATGCGTTCGAAAATAGCAACGGAAAGCCCGGCGCGAGCAGCATACAACCCCGCCGCAAGCCCCGCAGGGCCTGCCCCTATCACTGCCATGTCCAGCACATTGCCTGACCCTATTGCCGTCATATCCGGTACGGTGTTCACAAACATGCTAGCCCAGCATCTCGAGGATACGCGGCTTCGGCTGAACGCCGACGGCCTGTCGTTTCACCTGGCCGCCTTCGAACACGATGAGCGTCGGAACGCTCATAACGCCGTAGGCGCGGGCGACATCGGGGCTTTGATCTATGTCGAGCTTGTAGACCTGGGCCTTCCCCGCCATCTCTTCCGCCACCTGATCGATGGTCGGCGCAAGCATCTTGCACGGCCCGCACCACGTGGCGAAGAAGTCCACGAGTACAGGGCCTTGCGCATCGAGAACCTTGGTCTGAAAATCAGCTGAAGAAACGATTTCGCTCATGTTGACTGCCTCCTTCTTGTTTGCAGGGCGAAACGTTGCGCCCTGCATGCTTGTACTGGTCGGTGCTCCTTTCTGCCCGCGCGCCGTTACGAAAACGTCGCTTTGGCGCGCGCTGCAGGGAACCCCGCGCACAACTCACGTTGCAGGAAAGCCTGCACGACGCACGCAGCAGGGACGCCCGCGCGGCACGCGCTGTAGGAAAGGCCGCCGACCCCGCCGATAGCGAAACCATTGTACCCTTAATCGCACCATAGAGAAGGGCTTGTTTGCAGACCGTTGCGGCAAACGTTGGAATTGCCGCCACATGCGGCACGGGAACGGTATAATGACAGGGAACGGAGTGAAGGTGCCAAGCGGCGTGGCGACGGAGGGCGAAGAGAGCGCACCAAGCGACGACGGAGGACGAAGAGAAGGTACCGAACGGCGCGGCGACAGAAAACGGAAGGAAAGGCGCTATGGACACGGAAGGCTCCGAAGAGCTCACCGAGGCGCTGACGGGTGAAAGACCCGTCGGCGGGAACGCGGGAGAAGAGGCCTGCGAGGGCGTGCAGCGCGGCTGCAGACAAGACGGCGCAGCCGAACTCCAGCAACCCGTTTGGCGCGGGCAAGACACCATGGCCGTCAACCTCGTTCTGGAGGGCGGAGCCATGCGCGGGCAATTCACCGCAGGAGTACTCGACTTTTTCATGGATAAAAAGCTTTTCTGCGAACGCGTGATAGGCGTGTCGGCAGGGGCGCTTGTCGGCTACAACTACGTCGCGGGTCAAGTAGGCCGCGCCTGCTACCTGAACGTCAAGTACTGCGACGATTGGCGCTACCTTTCCATGAAGAGCTTCGTTCGCACCGGCAACGCCCATGGACGCGCCTTCGCCTTCGACGAGATTCCCAACCGGCTCGACCCTTACAACTACGACGCGTTCGACGAGTCCCCCATGAAGCTTACCGCCGTTTCAAGCAATCTGAAAACGGGCGAAGCCGACTACCACGAGTTTCGCGACGCGCGCGCCGACATTCCCTACCTTGTTGCATCGTCGTCCATGCCGCTTGTAAGCCAAACGGTCGAAACCGACGGCAAGCTTCTGCTCGACGGCGGAACCTGCGACAGCGTTCCCATCGTCTATTCCATGCTCACAGGCGCGAAAAAGCACATCGTGGTGCTTACGCAGGCGGCAGACTACGTGAAAGGTCCCAACAAGCTCATGGCCCTTCTGCGGCAGCGCTACCGCGACTACCCCTACTACCTCGACAGGCTGGCGTACCGGCACTACGAGTACAACCGCACGTACCGGGCGCTGCCCCACCTGCACGAGGAAGGCCGCATCTTCATGCTGCGCCCGCCCGAACCCGTGACCGTTTCGAGCATGGAGAAAGACCCCGACAAGCTCTTCGCCCTTTACGAGCAAGGATACGAAACGGCCGCCCGCTCGTGGAACGCCCTTAAGCGATATCTCGAAAGCTAGAGAAAACGCCATGACCGCCGATCTTGTGTCTTTGTGCGTCATCGCGCTTGTAGCGTTCGCCTGTCCGCTCCTTGCGCGTCTCGTGCCGGGCAAACTTGTTCCCGAAACCGTGTTTCTGCTTGTAGCAGGCGCGTTGACAGGTCCTTACGCTGCGGGTTGGGTGCATCTCTCCGATTCCGTGAGCCTGCTTTCCGACCTCGGTCTAGCTTTTTTGTTCCTGCTCGCCGGGTTTGAGATAGACCCGAAAAGCCTCACGGGATCCCAAGGAAAGCGCGGGTTCGCCACGTGGGCCGTCTCGTTTATCGTCGCGTTTCTTATCATGGGGTTCTTCCCCAGCCTCAAGGAGAACCACCTTGAACGCACGGCCATGGCAATAGCCCTTACCACCACGGCCTTAGGGGCGCTCATGCCCATACTCAAGGAGCGAGGGCTTTTGCGCTCGCGCATCGGCGAATCTATTCTGGCTTACGGCACATGGGGCGAGTTGTGCCCCATTTTGGCCATGGCGCTTCTGCTCTCCACGCGAGCCGAATGGAAGACGCTGCTCATACTCGCCGTGTTCCTTGCGCTTTGCGTGCTCGCCGCCGTCGTGCCCGCGCGGGCGCGCAAGGCAGGCCATCGGATCTTCGGCTTCCTTTCGGCCAACGCGAACACCACCTCGCAGACCATGGTTCGCTCGACCGTTCTTCTATTGGTGACGCTTGTGACCTTATCTGCCGTGTTCGATCTCGACATCGTGCTCGGCGCGTTTGCGGCAGGGTTCATCTTACGCTACGTCATCCCCGAAGGCAACGACGGTCTTGAAATGAAGCTCGACGGCATAGGCTACGGCTTTTTCATTCCGCTGTTCTTCGTGGTATCGGGTGCGAAGATCGACCTTGCGGCCGTGCTTGCAAGACCCCTTCTGCTCGCGGGCTTCATCGTTATGCTTTTGCTCATACGCGCCGTGCCCATAGTTACAGCCCTTTCCACCGGGAAGGACACGCGCGACCTTTCGGCGCACAGCCGTCTGACCGTCGCACTGTACTGCACGACGGCGCTTCCGCTTATCGTGGCCGTCACCTCGGTTGCGGTCAACGCAGGCTCTATGTCGCAAAGCCTCGCGAGCGTGCTCGTTGCCGCAGGGGCCGTGACCGTGTTCCTTATGCCGCTGCTCGCATCGGTAACCTACCGCGTCGCCGACGCCAAGCCCATCGAAGCCGCTCGCGAGATAGCCGCGCACCCCGCCGACATCGGTCAAATTATCCACGACCACTGGGAGCTTGAGCGCATGATGGCCAGACAAGAGGTCGCAGCACGGCGAGCGGCGCGAAGAAGCGCTGCGCAGGGAGAGGATATTCCCTGGCAGGACGCCGCCTTCGCCTTGCAGCGGAAGAGCAACCGGAAGCGCCTGCTCGACGAGGCCCTCGACGCCGCCGCGCAGGAGATAGCCG
Source organism: Actinomycetes bacterium (assembly GCA_023403475.1). Taxonomy (GTDB): domain Bacteria; phylum Actinomycetota; class Coriobacteriia; order Coriobacteriales; family Eggerthellaceae; genus CAJFUR01. Next base: position 10,964 of record JAEYEL010000087.1, on the reverse strand, counting down.
CGCAAAACGGGAACGAGGCTCGCAGGCAGCGTATAGCGAAACGCGCCCTGCAAGAATACAACGAGCGGATGCGCGAGCTCAGCAGGGTGAACGATGCAGAACCCTCTTCCAGCGAACGTGAATAGCCATCTCGCTGTTTTTCGCTATGGCTCATCCCCGACGCAAGCATGGCACCTCCGATTTTGTCGTCATCGCCCTTTTGACGAAAATCGCAAAGGATTTCGAGCACCTCGGAGCCGTCCGCTTGGTTGATCGCAGAAAAGGAGAAGCTTGAGCTTTTGGTATCAATCTTTGGCGACAATGTTTCACGTGAAACATTGTCGCTCAGATTCCGTGAGAAATCTGCGCCCTCGACATCAACCTTTGGAGACACCGAAGGCACGATATTGAACGCTACAGAGCTGCTTCGGCTATGATGTCGAGCAGCTTCTGCACTTCCCAAGTGCCCTGGTCGCCCTCGTGGCGGTCGCGGACGCTTATGGTGCCGCTTTCCACTTCCTTGTCGCCTAAAACCACCATGTAGGGAATTTTCTGGCTTTGCGCCTTGGCTATCTTCACGCGCATAGGCTCGTTCTGGTCGTAAATCTCAACGCGACCGCCGCTGTCCTTGACCTTCGCGGCCAGATCGGCCGCCGCCTCCTTGTGACGGTCGGCGATGGGCAGCACGACCACCTGCACAGGAGCAAGCCACAGCGGCAAGGCTCCTGCGTAGTGCTCGATGAGGATGCCCAAAAAGCGCTCGATGGAGCCGAAGATAGCACGGTGGAGCATCCAGGGGCGCTCTTCGGTGTTGTCCTCGGTGCGATAGGTCAGATCGAAGCGCTCCGGCAGGTTGAAATCGACCTGCACGGTAGAGCACTGCCAGGTGCGCCCGATGGCGTCTTTCACCTTGATGTCGATCTTGGGCCCGTAAAACGCACCGTCGCCTTCGTTGATCTCATAGGGCAGGTCGTGGCGCGCGCACGCTTCCTTGAGCGTGTTCGTGGCGTGTTCCCACATATCGTCGGTGCCGATGCTTTTTTCAGGACGCGTGGAAATTTCCGCTTCGTAGGCGAAGCCGAACGTGCCCATGATGTGGTCGACCAGATCGAGGATGGCAACCACCTCGTCTACCACCTGGTCTTTCGTGCAGAACACGTGCGCGTCGTCTTGCGTGAACCCGCGGGCGCGCAGAAGGCCGTGCACCACACCGCTCATCTCGTGGCGATACACCGTGCCGAACTCGAAGTAGCGCAGGGGCAAATCGCGATAGGAATGCAGCTCGTTTTTGTAGAGCATCACATGCCCCGGACAGTTCATAGGCTTCACGCCGTATTCGGAAAGGCGCGGCTCTTCCTCGGTACCCTCGTTGATGTTGAAGAAGTACATGTTGTCGTGGTAGAAGCCATAGTGCCCGCTTGTCTTCCACACGTCGGCGTTGTAGATGTGCGGAGTGATGACCTCTTCGTAACCGCGCTCGTACAAATCGCGCCGCAGCCATTCCTGCAGCGTGCGGATGACACGCGCACCTTTGGGAAGGTAGAGCGGCAAACCCACGCCCGCCATGGGATCCATCATGTAAATGCCCAGTTCGCGACCTAGCTTGCGATGATCGCGTTTCTCGGCTTCCTCGAGGTTGCGCAGATGCTCGTCAAGCTCCTTCTGCTTGAAGAACGCGGTGCCGTAGATGCGCGTGAGCATCTCGCGGGCAGAGTCGCCCTTCCAATAGGCGCCGGCGATCTTGGTGAGCTTGAACGCGCCAACCTTGCCCGTAGAGGGAAGGTGCGGACCTTTGCACAAATCCACAAAGCTGCCGATGCGGTAGGTGGTGATGACGGCGTCTTGCGGTAGCTCGGCAATAAGCTCGAGCTTGAGCGGCTGTTCGGCGAAGACCTTTTCGGCCTCGGCACGGGTGACCACGCTGCGCTCGAAGGGTATATCGGCGGCTACGATTTCTGCCACACGCGCCTCGACGGCCGCGAAATCATCAGACGAAAGCGCACGGTCCGTCTTCACGTCGTAGTAGAAGCCGTCCTCTATGGCAGGCCCCACGCCGAACTCCACCTTGCCGTACAGATCGACCAAGGCGGCGGCCATGACATGCGCCGCAGAATGGCGAAGAAGCTCCAAGCCTTCGGGCGATTTCGCCGTGACGATGGCAACCGAATCGCCGTCTTTCACCGGAGCGGAAAGATCGACCGGCACGTCGTTCACGATGCCCGCAAGCGCCGCTTTCGCAAGACCTGCGCCGATGGCGGCCGCAACGTCTGCAACGGTTGCGCTCTCCTCAAGCTCTTTGACGGAACCGTCTGGCACTACGATGTTCATGCTTCATCCTTTCTCGTGCCGGGCGCGCACAAAGCGCCTGCACTCTCAACGCTATTTGCCTATCGAAAACGAAGCCGCTTGAAAAGCGGCTTCGCGAAACGACCGGTCGGAATGCTTATACCTCTTCGACCGAGTAAGAACCCCGCTGACGAGGCTGCCTTTGCGGCGAAGCGGCATGCCGACGCGGTGACGCCGCGCGCTGCTGAGCGCCGCCTACGGGAGTGGCGCAGTACGGGCACACCGTCCACGACGGATCGAGCGCATGCCCGCAGTGACCGCATAGGTTCTTCAGTCGCTGATGGCAGTTCGGGCATAGAACGTAATCAGACTCGACCGGGTATCCGCAATTCGCGCATTCGCCGTATTTCATGAGCTCGCGCTGCTTGAGTGCTATCTCAAGCTCCTGCTCGTCGCGGTCTATCTGCAGAAGTGGCGGACGCAGCAGGCAGTAGGCTATAACGCCGAGCAGCGGAACCAGCGCCACGACGGCCCATACGTACCAGTATGACCCGCGCATGTACGCGTCGCGCACCACCCACACAATGGAAAGCACGTACAGAATGACGAGCAACACGACGACGACCGTGAAGGCGGACTGTAACTCCGGCGTCCACAGCTGGGCAAGCAAATCGCTCATATCTTCCTCTTTTTCTCCTAAAAAGCACGGCTGCGGTTATGCACTCGCGCCCCTACGTGCGGAAGCTTTGCAGCCGCACGGTCAGACATTATAGCAAACATATGCAGCATGTCGTACCCGTTCAGGAAAAAGCCAAGGCGATGCGAGTCCCGATGCCGGTTCCGATGCGAATTGCTGCGAATCCCGCGGGAGCCAAGCGCGGGCCAAGTGCGAGACCGGCAGGCAGCAAAAGCCATCGAAGCTGATCGTCTCAAGCTTTCCGAACGCTTTACCCCAACTCGGCCAACTGCTCGTCTATGCGAACAAGCTTGTCTTGCAAAGCGGCGAGCTTCGCCTTGTCCTTCTCCACTATTTCAGGGGCGGCCTTCGCCAAAAAGCCGGGGTTGGCAAGCTTCTTTTCAAACTTCGCCTCGTCGGCAGCGACCTTCCCTCGCTCCTTACGCAAACGTTCGCGCTCCGCACCGAAATCGACGAGGCCGGCAAGCACGCAGTATACTTCGCAGCCGCTCGTTACCGCAGCGGCGCTTTCGGGCGGTTTTTCAGCATCAAGCGATATGACAAGGTTCGACACGCGGCCCATGGACGTAATTTGGGCGCGAAGCGGCTCGAGAACGCAGGCGCTTCCCTCTTCTGCCCGCACCACAACCTCTATCTCCTTCTTCGGAGATATGCCGTAGCGTGCGCGGGTGGAGCGCACGGCGGAAACCACGTCGCACAAAAGCCCCACGGCACGCTCCGCGTCGTCGTTTTCCCACATCGCAAGAGATTGCGGCTCAGGCCAGGCGGCCACCATGAGCGCGGGTGCCTCGTCAGCCTCGTGAGGAACGTTTTCCCAAATGGCTTCGGTAACGAACGGCATGGCCGGATGCAGCAGGCGCAAGGCACGATCGAGCACGAACACGAGGTTGCGCTGCGTTTGCAGCCGCGCCTCGGGTACCCCGTCGTTGCGCAGATCGGCCTTGCTGAACTCTATGTACCAGTCGCAGAACTCGTTCCAGAAGAAGGTGTGCAGTACGCGCGCCGCCTCGCCGAACTGGTAGCGTTCCATGTAGTCGGTCACCTGGGCGGAAAGCCGAGCCAGACGAGAAAGTATCCACGCGTCGGCCTGCGTGCGGACACGTGGTGCCCCTGGCGTAAATCCCTCTAAGTTGCCCAACACGAAGCGGCTCGCGTTCCATATCTTGGTCACGAACGCACGTGCCTGCTCGGTGCGCGGGCTTCCTAAAAGCTCGTGCGTCTTTTCGTCTATGTCGGCGTCGAAGCGCACGTCCTGATTGTTCGTCACGAGCGTGAGCAGGTTGAAGCGCATGGCATCGGCGCCGTACATGGCGATAAGGTCCATAGGATCCACGCCGTTGCCCTTCGATTTGGACATGCGCGTGCCGTCCTTCGCCAAAATGGTGGCATAGATGACCACGTCCTTGAACGGAATCTCGTGCAGAAAGTACGTGGACGACATGATCATGCGCGCCACCCAAAGCGCTATGATGTCGCGCGCGGTGACGAGTGCCGTGGTCGGGTGATGCCCTTCGAGCCTTTCGAGATGGTCCGGCCAACCCTGCGTGGCAAACGTCCACAGCTGGCTTGAGAACCACGTGTCCAAAACGTCTTCGTCCTGACGCACGGGCGCACCGCAGTGCGGGCACGTCTCGGCGTCGTCCATAAGCGCGTCGGTCCACCCGCACGCATCGCAGTAAAACACCGGAATGCGATGCCCCCACCACAGCTGGCGCGATATGCACCAGTCCTTCAGGTTCTCCATCCACGTGAGATAGGTCTGCGTCCAACGCTGCGGATGAAACGTGATCTGCCCGCTCGTGACGGCTTCGGTCGCAGGGCCTTTGAGCGCATCGACGGCCACGAACCACTGCTCGGAAAGCCACGGCTCGAGCGTAGACGAGCACCGGTAGCAGTGCATGACCGAATGATGGTGCGCTTCCACACAGTCGAGCAGTCCGTGCTCCTCGAACCAGGCGACCACGGCATCTCGGCACTCGTTGCGGCTCATGCCGGAAAACTCGCCGTAGCCTTCCACCACGTGCGCCGTCTCATCGAAGATGTTGATCTTCTCAAGCCCGTGACGCTCTCCCATGGCGAAGTCGTTCGGATCGTGCGCCGGCGTCACCTTCACGAAGCCGGAGCCGAAATCGGCGTCGACGTAGAAATCAGAGAAGATGGGAATCTCGCGGTTCACGATGGGCAAAACGACCGTCGCACCCACGAACTTGTCCTTCTCATGGTCTTTGGGAGAAACCGCCACGCCCGTGTCGCCGAGCATGGTTTCGGGACGCGTGGTGGCCACCACGATGTAGTCTTGCCCGTCAACAGGCTGGGAAAGCGGATAGCGCAGATGCCACAGGCACCCGTCTTCCTCCTCGTATTCCGCCTCGTCGTCGGCGATGGCGGTAGTGCAGGTGGGGCACCAGTTCACGATGCGCTTCCCGCGATAGACAAGTCCGTCGTGGTACCAGTCGCAAAACACCTTGCGCACGGCACGCGCATAGTCGGCGTCCATGGTGAAGTGCTCATCGGAAAAGTCGATAGAACAGCCCATGCGTTTTATCTGCTCGACGATGTGCCCGCCGTACTCGCGCGTCCAGTCCCAGCACGCCTCGAGGAACTTCTCGCGTCCTATCTCGCGGCGAGAGACGCCCATCGAGGCAAGCTTTTTGTCCACCTTGGTCTGCGTGGCGATACCCGCATGGTCGGTGCCGAGCACCCAGCGGGTGGAAACGCCGCGCATGCGGTTCATGCGGATGATGGCGTCTTGGATGGTGTCGTCCATGGCATGCCCCATATGCAGAACGCCCGTGACGTTCGGCGGCGGAATGGTGACGGTGCAGTCGCCCACACCAGGGTTGCGCTTGTAATAGTCGCCCGCAAGCCACTTGTCGAGCATACGCTGCTCGACGGCATCCGCATCGTAGATCTTCGGCATGTCTTCCATAGGTTTTGCTTCTCCTTCAAAACGCCTCTTTAAGTGCGAGGTCTTCCGCCTAGCAGCTCGGCTGCCCGAACAACCTTTGTGCGCTCTCCGCTGCATCTCGTGTCGCTCCGGTTTTCCGCTTAGCCGCCGCGCCGCTCGAGCGACCCGGCAAGCGCGCTCACGCGCTTCGCTTCGCCTCCTGCTTCGCCGCCACAATCTCCGGCCGCGTTTCGCCTTCTATATCGCTTGCGCATACGGTGACCGTCGAGGCGCCTTCGTGCTCGGGAAGATCGTACATCACGTCCATGAGCACGCGCTCGCAGATGGTGCGCAAACCGCGCGCGCCTGTTCCGTGCTCTACGGCCTCGTGTGCTATGGCGCGAAGGGCTTCCGGCTCAAACGTAAGACGGGAATCTTCGAATTCGAACATCTTGGTGTACTGCTTCACAAGCGCGTTTTTCGGCTCGGTGAGGATGCGCACCAAGTCGTCCTCGGAAAGCTCGGAAAGCGAGGTGATGACCGGGATGCGTCCCACGAATTCGGGAATCATACCGTATTTGTTGAGGTCTTCGGGCAGCACCTGGGCCAAAAGCTCAGCCTCGGCGAGTTTTTTGCTCTCAGGCAGATCGGCCACGAAGCCAAGCGAGCTTTTCCCCACGCGCTGGGCCACGATATCGGCAAGACCCACGAACGCGCCGCCCAAAATGAACAGGATGTTCGTCGTGTCTATGTGGATAAGCTCCTGCTGGGGATGTTTGCGGCCTCCTTGCGGGGGAACGCTCGCCTCGCAGCCCTCGACGATTTTGAGCAAGGCCTGCTGCACGCCCTCGCCAGAAACGTCGCGCGTGATGGAGAGGTTTTCCGCCTTGCGCGCTATCTTGTCTATCTCGTCGATGTAGATAATGCCTATCTCGGCGCGCGGAATGTCGAAGTCGGCCGCCGTTATAAGCTTGAGCAGGATGTTCTCGACATCTTCGCCCACATACCCCGCTTCGGTAAGCGTTGTGGCATCGGCGATGGCGAACGGCACCTGCAGCGTGCGGGCGAGCGTCTGGGCAAGAAGAGTCTTGCCCGAGCCCGTAGGGCCTAGAAGCATGATGTTGCTCTTGGCAAGCTCCACGTCGCCCTCTTCGGCCGCCGCGCCCAAGCTGACGCGCTTGTAGTGGTTGTACACCGCCACCGAAAGCGCTCGCTTGGCGTCTTCCTGCCCCACCACGTGCTCGGAGAGGTGGTTGTAAAGCTCGCGCGGCGTCGGCAAGGAACTCAGAACCGTTGCGGGATCGGGTTCGTTTCCGGAAGCCGCATGGCGCGGCCCGGCGATGCGCTCGCTGCTGCGAGCATGGCGGCCTTCCCCGCAGTCGTACCCCTCGTCTTCGTCCGGCTCTGCGCCCAACATTCCCTGCTGCAAGCTTATGCCCATCTCGCGCATCATGGCATCGGCGCAGATAGATATGCATTCGTCGCATATGTAGATGCCGTTTGGCCCGGAAACCAAAGCCGTCACCTGCTGCGGCGTCTTCCCGCAGAAGGCGCAGGCGATGCCTTTCGGATTATCGGCGTACTCCTCTTCATTGCGTTTGTTGATCATGGTCTCTATTCGCTTTTCTCGGATGAAGCAGCGCCGTGGTGCGTGATGATCTCGTCGACGAGACCGTATTCCTTGGCCTGCTCGGCGGTCATATAGTTGTCGCGCTCGGTATCGGCCTGTATGGTCTCGAGGTCCTGGCCGGTGTTGTCGGCAAGAATCTTGTTCAGGCGCTTGCGCGTCTTCAGCATGAAGTCAGCGACGATCGCTATCTCGGTCTGCTGGCCTTGCGCCCCGCCGGAAGGCTGGTGGATGAGCACCATGGAGTTCGGTAGGCAGAAGCGCTTGCCTTTGGCGCCGGCCGAAAGCAGCACGGCCGCCATGGATGCGCATTCGCCGATACAGATGGTGGAAACATCGCACTTGATGAAGTTCATGGTGTCCAGAATGCCCAAACCGGCCGTGACCGACCCTCCGGGGGAATTGATGTAGAGGGAGATGTCCTTTTCGGGGTCGGCGCTTTCAAGATGAAGCAGCTGCGCCACCACCGAATTGGCAACATGGTCGTCTATCTGTTCGCCAAGGAAGATGATGCGGTCGTTCAACAGACGCGAATAGATATCGTAGCTGCGTTCGCCGCGCGGAGACTGCTCGATAACATAGGGGATTAAAGCGGAATTCACACGTTCAATGCTCATGGTTTACGGCCTCGCTTTCTATAGGGTTGCGGCCGCACGCGGCGGCCGTTCTTTCCGACTGATCATATAATACGCCGCTGCCGCGTCGCGGGGCACGGCAGCGGCACGACGTTGCCGGCGCGTCGCAGAGCATAGCAGCACGACGTTGCCGGCACCTAACCGTTCGGCATCGAGCTTCGCCGAACGGCTAGACACGTTCACTTTACTTGGCATCCGTTTCGACCGGCGCGGAGGCTTCGTCTTTTTCGGCGGGCGCCGCATCCTCTTTCGAAGACTTCTTCTTGGCAGAGGCCTTCTTCGCAGGCTTCTTCTCGTCTGCGCCTTCAGCCTCTTTCTCCTCGGACTTCTTGGAGGCTTTCTTCGCGGCGGCTTTCTTGGCGGGCTTTTTCTCCTCGGCCTTTTCTTCCGCAGCCTTCGCGGCGAAATCGACTTCGGTGACCTTAGCCTTCTCCATCACGTCTTCCATGGCGTTCTTGCGCCTGATTCCCTGACGGATAAGATGCAGCTGGCCGTTTTTGCGCCATTCGTCCTCGAGCGCCTTGGGGTCTTCCACGCCGCTTACGGCGAACTCGTGGGAAACCTCTTCGTCGGTGGCTGAAAGCCCGAAGTGGCGCGCCCATGCGTCAAGCGCCAAGTCCTGCTTCGCCATGTCGAGCGCCTGCTTCTTGATATCTTCCTTGAACTGGTCGGATGTGAGGCCCTGTTGCATGAGGTAGGTGTCGAAGCTCATGCCCTGATGCTGCAGCTGCTGGAAGAAGTCCTGCAAAAGGCTCGTTTCGGAATCTTCCGCCATGCTCGGGGGGACATCGCCGACAAGACGCTCGGTCAAAACCGCCAAGCAAGCATTCTCCTTCAGGCGCGGCAGCACGTCGGCCTTCTGGCTCGAGACGGACTCCGCGACGCGCGCGCGCAAATCTTCCGCGTTCTCGAACCCGAGCGTCTCCTTTGCCCATTCGTCGGTTACTTCGGGAAGGACTTTGTTCTTCACCGCTTTGATCTCGACGTCGAAGGCAACTTTTACGGTCTTGCCCGCCAAAGAGGTCATGAGAACAGCGCCCTCTGCGGGAACGTCGATGGAGAACTGCTTGGTCTGACCCTTCTTCATGCCCAGAAGCTCTTTGTCGAAGCTTTCGGGGAACAGACCCGTTCCCAGCCCGTACACGCGCGACTCGCTCGTAAGCGTTTCGATGTTTTCTCCGTTGTCGTCGGTCGCCTTCATGGCGAGGTCAGCATAGCCGCCTTCCTTTATTTTCGTGGCGGCGGAGGCGTCCTCGAAGGTGTAATAGTGCTCGCGGAGGCTTTCAACCTGCTCGTTTATTTCCGCTTCCGTCGCCTTTTCGAAAGGAAGCTCTATCTCGCAGGCGTCGTAGCCGGAAAGCTCAAGCTCGGGCTTCACTTCGACGGCGAACGCGAACGTGTAGGGCTTGCCGTCTTCCACCAACCCGTTGTCCTCGAAGTCGGGCTTGCCGATAGGGTACAGATCGTTTCCGTCCACAACGAGCGGGTAGTTCTCGTTGACAACCGCATCGGTCACCGTAGCGCGCACCGCCTCCGCGCCGAGCGCGTTGTCGATGATGGGTCGCGGAGCCTTGCCGCGGCGAAACCCAGGGAAATTGTACTTGAGAGCGAAATCTTTATAGGTCTTCTTGATGCGACCGCTTACTTCCGCTGCATCCACGGTAACGGTCACTTTGACGCGGTTATCCTCGAGCGCCTCAACTTTTGTGTCCACGTAACTTTCCTCCATCGTTTCCATTTCGCACGCGTCGCCGTGCGGCGACCTGCGGGCCTTCCCCGCCCGACCGCTTCAATGCGGCGCGTCTGCGCCCGCAAGAGCGCAAATCGGTATTATCGCACATATGCGCCTTGCGTGCCAAACAATCCGCGCAGTTCACGAAGAACGCGCGAAGACCTGCTCGCCTAGGTGCCTGCTCACCTATTCGCCTAGGCGCACGAAGGTCTCCTTGTCGATTCTTTCCAGTTCCACATCGCCTAAGTGCAGCACGTACCCTTTGAGCTGCGTATAGCCAAGGTCGCGCACCTTGAAGCCGTGGAACTTCGCGCGCACGCGTTTTCCGAGCACGGAAAGCGCGATGCCGTCCGGCCCCGCCTCGCCTATGAGCTGGCGGATGTAGGATGCGGGGTCGCCTGCCGCCATACTTTCGACGGCAGGCTTTTCGGAGCGATCGAGAGCCTTTTCGGACTTGGCCTTTACGGCAAGCTTTCTCTCCGGCTTAGCGGACATGCGCCGCGACCTTCGAGGATCCCTCTTCTCGGTCTTGGAAGCAGCATCCCGCAACGGTTTCTCCTGCTTCTCCTGCTTCTCCTCCCCGGAATCCCGCGTAGCCCGAGCCTCTTCGGAAACGGGGACGACCTTGCGAGGCCGCCTTGTCCGCCTTTCCTTTTTCTCCCCTGTCTCATCCGCAGGCCGCAACGCGGCGTCCTCAGGCTCCTTTTCCGCAGGCTTCGGCAATGCAGGCTTCTTTTCCACAGGTTTCGACAAAGCCGGCTTTCCCTCCACAGGCTTCGGATCTGCAGGGACAGCGGAGTCCTCGCCAGAGGATGCCGGGCGCTCGTGCGCTTTGTCGTCCACCAGCTCGACGGCCACCGAACTTCCGTCTTTCGTTATCTTCACCCGCGAGAACTCGCCGAGCAGCTTCGAAAGAAGGTTCGTCCCATAGCTGCGTACGTCGAAATCGGGGTAGCGTTTGAGCAGACGGCTTCCCACTTCGCCTAAACCCGTTGCCTTGCCGTTGTTCTGGTTGTCGGTGATGATATCGACCACCGCCTGCTCTACCTCGTCCTTTCCCAGCGTATGACCGCTTTGGCCTCCATTCGCGTCGGTTTTCGCGCGGTTGCCCTTTCCTCCGT
>JAEYEL010000075.1 GCA_023403475.1 Actinomycetes bacterium | reverse complement strand
CGCCGCGGCCTACAGGTTGCGAGCTTGCGGAAAAGCAAATGACGTCCACTCCGTTTTCGAGGCATGAAAGCGCTGTGCAAAGGCCCGACGGGCCAGAACCCACGACAACAACGTCGGCTGTGAACACTTCAGCGATCTGCTTGTCATCTACCGGTTCCGGTGGAATCTCAAAGCTCCATTTCGCAGGGTTGTCCAGAGTTTGGACGATGTCCCCTTCTGCTGCTGTGGGCTTCTCCTCGCTGCCCGAGCTTTGTGCCTTAGGAGAGCAACCTCCCAAAAGGCCAAGCCCGACAGCGCCGAGCGCGGCACCGCCCAAGAATCCCCTACGGGAAATGTACCTCCTTCGGCGCTGTCCGATCTGTTCTTCCTCGCCATCGGCTCGATCGAGTTTGTCTTGTTCGTTCATTTTCCTGCTCCTTTCCTCGGCTTGTAGGTGGAACGATTGTCGCCTTTACGACCCGATGATGGCTAGAGGCTAAAAAGTTGCAGGGATGCAGCCATGTTTTGCGCCCTGATGATACGGCGTAAATAGATGCTATACTTTTCGTAAGAGATGGAAACCGATAGGGGAGCCGATCATGACGCTTGATCAACTCATGATGTACATTGCCGTATGCGAGCACGGAAGCTTCAGTTCGGCGGCGAAGGCGATCTATGCTTCAAGGCAAGCTGTCTCAAAGGCCGTGTCGGAACTTGAGAAAGAGCTCGGATATCCTCTTCTTGTTCGGCTAACGAGCGGCGTTGAGCCGACCGATTTCGGAAGCGCCGTGCTCGAGCAGGCGAAAACCATGGTGGCTGCGCGGGATCGGATAATTGCAGCTGCCAAAGAACGTATCGTAGCGAAAGAGCGCCTGAGTGTCGGATTCGCCTACGGGGTCGCCGGAGCGATCCCCGCCGAGAGCCTTCGGTCTTTTCGGGAGAGCAATCCTTTTATCGAGCTTTCCTGCGGCGATGGTTCGGACAAAGCGGTTGAGGAAAAGACCCTGTCCGGAATATATGACGTCTGCTTTGCGATAGAGCCGATAAACCGCGCGGAATTTGCAGTGTATCCGCTTTTTTCAGAAACGATCTACTTGCAGGTTTTTGCGGGGAACGAGCTCTACGATCGGGACGAGTTGTCGATTGAGGATTTGAGAGTCTGTGTGTTTGTCAGACCCGGCCCGCAGCAGAAGTATCACGATGCTTTCAACAAGTGGTGCCTAGATCTTGGGGTAGAGCCAAAATATGTTGAAACCAACGATATCCACGAGTTCTCTGCGCTTGAGCATATCGCGCTTCGAGAGAAAGCCTTGTTCACCGCGCCCGAACACATCGCCCTCATGGATCGCATTCATGCGCACACGTTCCCCATGCCGCACGAAGGGCTTACGTGGCGTGTATCTATAGCCGTGCCGCGTGACAGAAAGGTGACGCCCGCGATGTCGGCATTCATTGAATATTTCCTCGACCTCTACAAACCACGTGCTCCGTTGCCTTTGTAATTCTCTGGATTCTATTGCAAAAGACTGCCGAACTATGAGGAAGAAGTCGTTGCAGGAAAGGCTAGAGGGATTCATCGGCTATACCTTCAAGCATCTCAACAAGGCCGCTAACTCTTGCATGCACTCGCGAGCTGTACCGCGTGTTCTACTACGACTAGCCTCCCTTCCAGAACATGGTCTACCACTCTCTTAAGGGCAACATCGACTCTGGGTGATACCTGAAATATTTCCAAGCAATCATGGGTAGGAAGGCGATGAACTTCCTAGTTTTGTCTGCAAGTGCATTCGAACTTTACCCTATGTCAGACGGCAGAAATGAAAGGCCGCCCTCCCGTATTGTTGTAACGAGTACATTTCACTTGACAGGTCTGCGCATAGTGAGCAAGAGCTGCTGACCCTATTCAGAGTACGAATACGAAATAGCGAATACTCATTTCTCAAATACTCCCTTGAAGCCGATTCCCCGAACGGACTCGCGTGAAGCGCTGTCGGATCGACCGCCCTTGGAAACTGCGTATAGTACGCCGAGGAATCCGTGTGTCTTGCAGAGCCGTACGTCCTAAAGAGCGGTCCGCATTCGCTGGCTTTGCATCCCGCAAGATGCGCCAGCCATGCTCGCCTCGGCATTCGCAGTGGCCGTTCCACGCCCACACTGCAGGCGGTTTCCCGCCTTTGCTGCTTCCCGGCAGCGCGCATGTGTCGCGCCGCCCGTGTGCCGGCTATGGCGCATGAAACGCCAGCCTTTCGCCCCCGCATGATCTTTAACCAATGTACCAGCCGATTAACAATATTATTTGCAACGCTTGATAGCATGTATAAAATCTAATCGCTTGCGGTTCGTTCCGTCTCTCCCAGCAGTTCTCGGCTTCTAACAGACGAGTAAGTGGACGAGATCTATCGGATGAGCTTTTCTGTGGAAGGGAAGTCTTTCCCGTTCGGTTTCATAGGAGTTGTTATTGTTGTTGCGTCGTCGTGCTTTTCTGCCGAGTCGTATCTTCTTCTTGCTCCGGTCGTCTCACTGTTTTTTGTGAAACTAGGAATTTTCGCTCTCTCATTTTCCGAAGTCGCTCCTGTCTCTTCGATTGCGCAAGGTTCTACCATCGGGTCAACCATCATCTCATATCAACGTTCTGCTCATTTCGGTCTCACAAGGCCTTTCCTTTACGGTTCACGTCGTGTGGCAAATGGCCGTTTTCCTGCTATGCTGCAATATCTGGCAAAGAAAGCGCGACTTTCGATCGCGTGGTGCGGGAGCGGTGGGCTTCCTCAAGCGCTGGCTCACGGGGGCCTTGAAGGACGGGGGCGCCGCGCTCGCGTTCGCCTGCCTCACGGGCGTGCAGCGCATAAGCAAGGAGTCCGTCTTCTCCGACCTGAACAACCTGCGGGTGTCGATGCCCTTGGACGCCCGCTTCGACGAGCGCTACGGGTTCACCGACGCCGAGGTCGCGGCGCTCGCGGCCTACCTGGGGCACGCGGGCTGCATGGCCGAGGCGCGCGAGTGGTACGACGGCTACCGCTTCGGCGACGTCGACGTCTACAACCCCTGGAGCGTCGTCAACTACCTCGACAGCGGTTGCGCGGCGGACGTGTACTGGGGAAACACCTCCTCCAACTCGGTGATCGGCTCGGCGGTGGCTTCTGCTGATAATGAGATGATGGAGCAGATGTTTGCGCTGCTCGAGCCGGGCGGCACGGTGCTCGAGCCGCTCGACTTAAGCGTGGTGTTTCCCGATGCGGGCGTGCGTGCAGATGCCGTGTGGCCTTCTGCGGCAAGCGCGTGGCCGTAGCTTGCGAGAGCCTGTCGTGATTCGTGTGATTCGCGTTTGCGTTTCGCAATGTGTGTGATGGAAAATTGAAGTGTTTGTGACCGATACGTGGGCAAAAAGGAGTCGCATATCCTTTATACTGGGTTCATGACCCAAACAGACAGAGACACCATGAGCAGCATGGGACCCGATAGTACGGGGCCCGATAGCATGGGAGCTATCAGCACGGGAGCTGATGGCTCTCCTCCTGCTGTGCCGCCAACCTTGCAGATTCTTGAGCCCGAGGTGCGCAAACATCATCGTCGCAAGCGGAAGCTTTTGGAGTTCACTCACTCTTCCACCAAAGCGACCATGATCATGTTGGCAGCGGCCGTGGCGGCCATCGTCATAGAAAACACCCCCGCGTTGCCGTACTTCGCCGATTTCTGGCATTCTTTCGAGCTGGGGTTTTCCATTGGCGATTTTTCGCCCCACATGAGCATCGGGCATTTCATCAACGACTTTCTCATGGCGCTGTTCTTCCTGTTGGTCGGCTTGGAAATAAAGTTCGAGATGACGGCGGGAGAGCTGACCAACCCGCGTCAGGCGATGCTGCCCATTGTTGCTGCGTTCGGCGGAGCTGTTGTTCCCGCTTTCGTATACATAGCGGTGAACATGGGCGGCGGTTTCGAGCGCGGCTGGGGCGTTCCCATGGCAAACGACATCGCCTTCTGTTTGGGCATCCTTGCTCTTCTGGGCGAGCGCGTGCCGCTGGGTTTGCGTGCGTTTCTTTCCACAGCCACCATTGCCGACGACATGATAGCCATCATGGTCATCGCGATATTCTATACTGCCGACTTGGACATACTTTGGCTCGTGGGCGGTTTGGCTCTGTTCGCCGTGCTGCTCGTGCTGAACAGGTTGCACATCTACGATATTATCTGGTATTTACTTATAGGCCTGTTCATGTGGGTGTGTTTTCTCATGTCGGGCGTGCATGCCACGTTGGCGGGCGTTCTTCTGGCGTTGGCGATTCCCGCGCGATCACAGGTGAAGTTGGAGCGTGCTCCGCAGTGGTTCGTGGCGCGCGCTCGATCTGCGCGCGAACGCTATGACCCGGGCGAGCCCGATATTGTTCAGAAAGAATATCTGGGCGAGATAGAGAAAATAGGCCATATGTCGCGCATGACCATTCCGCCTATCACGCGCTTGGACTACCGATTGCACATCCCGGTGTATTTCTTCGTTCTGCCGCTGTTCGCGTTTTCCAACGCGGCGGTTGCGCTTGAGAGCATGAACCTCATGGAGGTGCTGGCCAACCCGGTTTTCATCGGCGTGTTCTTCGGTTTGCTGGTGGGAAAGCCCGCAGGAATCTTTCTTGCGTCGTGGCTGACGGTGAAGTTGAAGCTGAGCGATTTGCCCGAAGGTGTGAACTGGGGCCATATGGCCGGCGTGTCGGTTCTGGGCGGCGTCGGCTTTACCATGGCCATTTTCGTGACGAACTTGGCGTTCGCCGATGCGGATGTTATCGCTGTGGCGAAGGTGGCAATTCTTGCGGCATCGGTGATAGCGGGAATTTTGGGCTTCATCATCTTGCGACAGCGTGCCCTCTGCGCCATTTGCGACGACGAGGAAGAGGAGTAGGAACAGAGGCAGAGGCAAGGGTGGAGGCAAGGGCAGGCTGGCACGCTGACTGGCTTTCGGCGAGGGAAGGCTTGTTGCACCCCGATTTCTGTCACCTGCCAAGCGCTCTGCGTGGCTGCTATCGAGCCGATGCCGAAGTTGCCGCTCGTTGTTCGAATGACGCGGCAACTTGGCGTATTTGTTGCCTTGGTTGTTATTTTCGAACGCCTTCCAATTGTAGCAGGCGAGGTGTATTGCCCTCTCGGTTGTTACTGGGCCGATGCCAAAGCCGTTGCTTGCACCTCGCGCATAACGGGCGCGGCGGGTTGGGGAAGCTCAGCGGCGCAGTGAGGGCAGCGCGTGGCGCCCGTCTTTACCTCTTCGAGGCAGAAAGGGCAGGTGGGAGGCTCTTCTACGACGATTTCGCCACTGTTTTTGCGCAGTATTTTCTCGCTGGCGTTCTGCATTTTGTTGATGGCTTTCACCAAAAGGAACACCACGAACGCCACGATAAGGAAGTTGATCACAGCGCTTATGAAGGCGCCGAAGTCGATTTCTGTCCCCGGAACGACAAGCCCCGATATTGTGTCTGCGCCGCCGCCGGCAATGACGGTGATGAGCGGGTTGATGATGTTGCTGGTAAGTGCGGTTACGATGGAGGTGAAAGCGCCTCCTATGATGATGCCTACTGCCAGATCCATGACGTTGCCGCGGTTGATGAAATCCTTGAACTCGCTCACGAACTTCTTCACGGTCGTTCCTCCTGTTTCTCTGGCGCTTTTGCGCTGCTTTGCATCGGACTGTATTAGTATAGAGGAGAAGCTGGAAATGGCAATGAGTTTCCGCGTGTTTTGAGGGCTTTGCTCGTGCGGAGGCGCGCGTGGCACCGGGCTTCGCGCCGTGGGGCTTCGCGGCGTGCGCGGGTTCTTCGCGGTGGATGCGAGCTCGACCAAGGAAAGGGTTTGTTTTACTATGACGAAGGTGCATTCGTTTACCTGTTCGCTCGATGCCGATATCGTAGATGCTTTCTGTTTGCTTCAGAAGGGGTTTAC
>JAEYEL010000052.1 GCA_023403475.1 Actinomycetes bacterium | reverse complement strand
CCGAATGACGCGAAAAGGCCGCTATAATTGATGCAGGAAACGTGACGGAAAGCGCCAGAAAAAGCATCCTCCCCGAAACGGTTCGTACAGGGGAAAATTCGTACCGAATTCATGCCAAGCCGTTTTTCAGCAAGCTCAGAACAAGCCCCCCTCCCCCGACCAGCGCATGAACGTAGTGCAGGGTGCATGGTCATTACCGATCTTGCCGATCATCACCACAGTGGAACTCATCGGGCGCGGGAATCCCTTCGCTTATTCGCGGCTTGTGTTCTGTGCCCGTCGGCGAGTCCCCGAGTTTGAACGGTAGGCGATGCCGTCTGAGCGACCGGCACCGAACCACCCTCGGAAGCGGTCTGGTGTTTTTGTTCCTGCTCGCGGTAGGCTTGCTGATCTTTCACACGGCGACCGTCGGATGTGTAGTAGGCGTAGTAGTACTCAGAGCCTGTGCCCTCGCAGAAGGTGGCGCAGATGCCGAGCACGTTCGCGTCGGCCTTGCGCAGCTGGTCGTAGGCGCCAACGAGCGCGGAACGCTTCACCTCGCCGGGGCGCACCACAAGCACCAAGCCGTCAGCCATGGTGGAAAGCACGGCGGCGTCCACGAACGTGCCCACGGGGGGCGTGTCGAATATCACGTAGTCGAAGCGTTCGGCAAGCTTCGCCGCCAAGGCGCGGTAGCGCTTCGACGATATGATGTCAGCAGGGTTGGGAATGTTGGGCTCGGTATCCAGGAAGTACAGGTTCGGCGTCGACGTGGACGCAATGGCCGCAGAAAGCGGAGCGGCGCCCGAGAGCACCGCGTACAGACCTGCCTGCGGGTGGACCTCCAGCATGGCCGCCAGTGAGCGGCGGCGCATGTCTGCCTCCACCAAAAGCACGGTCTTGCCCGCCGTGGCCATGGCGCGCCCCAGCTGCACGGCAGTGGTCGTCTTCCCCTCGTTGGGAGCGGTGCTGGTTATGACAACGCTGCGAATAGGGTCGTCCACCGACATGAAACGGATATTGGCGTAAAGCGTCTTCGCGGCGTTCTGCACCTCCAAGGCGTTGGAGGCACCGGACTTGTTCTTGCGTTTTTTCCCAGACACGGATCCCCTCCTTAGCCTCTGATAACCGGTATGCGGCCGATGACGGATATGCCCAGCAGCTCTTCGGCGTCCTCTGCGCTGCGCACGCGCGTGTTCAGCATGTCGAGCAGCACTACAACGGCCACCGCCGCCATGAAGCCCGCAAGCAAAGACACCGTCACGTACAACGTGCGCGGAGGGCCTGAAGGCGACGTAGGCTCATAGGCCTTGTCGATAACGTTCACGCTTTCCACGCCCATGACCTCCTTGGCCACGGCGTCGGTGGTCTTTGCAAGGCCGTTCGCCACGATGGCCACCGCCTGCGGCGAGTCGCCCGTCACGGAAAGCGTGACCACGCGCGTGGTGGTCTGGCTGTCCACGCGCACCGAATACCCGGAAAGCGAGCTCATGGAAAGCGATTCGGCCGTGTCGCGCTCGACGCGGTCGCTTTTGATAAGCGCGGCCACGTCGTTGGTGAGCATCTGGGATGCGGAAAGTTCGGTGTTGGTAAGGCCGCCCACGTTTTCCGTGGACGTGCTGGTGAGCACGTACATGGACACACTCGCCGTATAGGTGTTCGGCAGCACAAGCCACGCGAAGGCAGCTGTGGCGGCGGCGCACACCAGCGGCAGGATTATCACGAGCTTCAGGTGCTTGCGCATAAGCCCGAGCAGTTCTATAAGGGACAAGTTTCCTACCTCTCCTCTTCGTTTGCTGAAGCGGCGCCGGAGGCGCCCGCCTCGGCGCCCGCCTCAGCGACAGCGTGGGCGGCATCGGCTGCGCCAGCGCTTGCGTTGGCGGCTGCGTCGCTGTCCGCATCGCCGTCCGCGTCCGCACCCGACACGTCCTGCGCGTTCGGGTCTTCCCCCGCATTGACGCGCTTCATCATGAGCGTCCATGCTGCGGCATCGGTCACCACGTACGACACGCTGTCGAGCGTCATGGTTTCGGAAGGCACCAGCGCCGAATACACTTTCAGGCTGCCCGCCTGCTGAAACCGCTGCGCCAGCTGCACCACGTCGCCCACGCCCATGTCGGTGGACACGCAGCCGGCGGCCTGCTGCACAATGCCCGGCAGATCCACAGGCGATGCTGCCAGCATCTGCTTGATAATGGCCTGCACCACCAGCCGTTGGTTGTCGGCACGTTGGAAGTCGCCGCGCGCGTAGCCGTAGCGCTCCCGCGCGAAAGCCAGCGCCTGCTTGCCGTTCAGCAGCTGCTCGCCTGCGTCTATGCGCACGTTCGTGTTGAGCGAGCCGGTCTCGTTGTTGGAAACGGGCACGTCGACCCAGATACCGCCCAAGTTATCTACCAGCTGCTCCAAGCCCTCGAAGTGGATTTCGGCGTAATGGGCAATGGGCACGCCCGAAAACTGCGAGACCGCCTGAACCGCGCCCGCCGCACCGTCGTAGGCGTAGGCGGCGTTTATCTTCGAGCGGCCGTAGCCGGGAAGATCCACCATCGTGTCGCGCGGAATGGAGACCATGGTGACCTGCGCGTTTTCCACGTCCACCCGTGTAAGTATGATCACGTCGGAGCGTGAAACCACATCGTTCTCGCGGGCATCCGAGCCCAAAAGCAGCACGTAGAACGGCTTTTCCTTGGCGTCGCTCGAAACAGGAGCCAGCACCTCGCGCAGCTTCTGCTCGTCTTCCTTGTTGCCCAAAGACATTGCCGAGTTGACCGATGCGACGAACGCGAACGCCGCAGCGCACACCGCCACCGCCAAAACACCGACGGCGGCCAAGGTGATTTTGAGCGCGCGCTTGCCGCCGCGCGGGGCGCGCCTCTTCTTGCGCACGCGGATAAGCTCTTCCGATTTCGCGAGGTCGGGCACGCGATACAGGCCGAACTCGCCCTGCTTGGCGGCGCCGGCGTGCCGCGCCCGCTCGCGGGGTTCGCCTTCATTAGTCACGCCTGCGTGCAGGGCGACGGATGCGGACGGCGAAGGGTTGCCGCCTGCTACAAGCCCGTCTTCCACGTTTTCTTGTTTCGCGTGTTTGCTCATAAGGCTTTCTCGAGTTGTGCGGTCGCCAAAGCTCCGGCAGCGGCTGGCGCGGGGGCGCTCATGCGGTCTTCCTCACTATCTCCAAACCAACGCTGGCAGGAACGGTGCGCCCGAACAGGCTCACCTTGATGCACGCGCGACGCTTGTGCCGGTCTATCTTGCAAATGTCGCCCTCGAACCCCATGAGCGGGCCACGTGTGACCGTCACTTTGTCGCCTTCGATGACGCCTTCGCTCATGCGCACGACGTGCTCGTCGTCCAAAAACGAGAGGAACCAGTCGCGCTCCTTGTCGGTAAGCGGGCTGAATACGTTTTCTCCATTGCCCAGAATGCGGATGCTGACAGGAACGCGCATGAACTCCTTGTTCAAAGACTCCACATCGTCGGTCACGAAGAACAGATACCCCGGAAACAAAAGCCGCTTTACCAGCCGCCATTCGCCGCGCATCTTTTGCGGAACCTCGTATTCGGGTATGAAGCTTTCCTTCATCACTTCAGACGAAACCAGCTGGCGGCACAAATCGAGTGTTCGGATTTCCTGACCCGATCTCACCTGCGCCACATACCACACTCGTTTTCCCTTCCCGGTTCGATTGCTTCCGACTGTGCGGCAGCTCGCGCTTTCCGCCGATCGAAACAGAGGATGACAACTACATGCGGCAAAGCAAAAGCTCAAAGCCTCCGCTTAACACACCCACGCAGCTATTCACCCTCTTTTCGACCGACGGAACGCGCTTCGCGACGATTACGTCCTCTCAAGATATGTATCCGGCTCGCCTCGTTCCTACGCTGCGCAACAGCATAGCGAACCGAGAAAAAGGCTGTAAGCGCGCTCCCGTCTCGCAGATTTTTCCCGATGAGCAGCGCTTCGCCATCTCCCACGTGCGTTCTCGATTATAGCGGTTTGTTGCATAAGCGCAACAAAAATACACCCATCGGCGCGAAAATAATCCTGCAACGATATAAATATGAAGCAAAGACACAGCACCCCCCCCACACAGATCCAGGCTTCGAGGGTTTCGAATGCTGCCTGATAGAGCCTTAAAACTCTTGGAAAACCCGCCTCCCGTTGCACACGCGCAGCCGCCATGGCAGGCGGCGCTACTCGGCCCGCCCGAAGGCGTCCCCGCCCCGCACGCGCCCGAAGTGGGCGCGCCTTCTGCCCCTATCCCTGCACAAGAGATACGGCGGCTTCCATGGCGACGCTTTTCTGCGGGTCGCTGTTCGTATCGCTGCCCGTGCCCACCTGCCGGTCGGGAATAACGCCCACCCCGTTGATGTCGTGGCCTAAAGGCGTTTTGTAGTACGCCGCCGTGTAGCGCAATGCCCCGCCGAAGGAAAGCTCGCGCACCACCTGCACCGAACCCTTCCCCATGGTGGTGGTTCCCACCACTTCCGCCCGTTGGTTGTCCTGCAGCGCGGCCACCAGCACCTCGGCCGCGGCGGCCGTGTAGTCGTTTGTCAGCACCACCAAAGGTGCCGTGACGGTTGCGGCGCCCGAAGCCGTTTTCGTGGACGAGCCGTCGAGCGTCTGCACCTCCACGAGCACGCCGCTCTTCACGAAAAGGCTGGCTATATCGACCGCCTGGGTGAGATATCCGCCCGGGTTATCGCGCACGTCGAGCACGAACGAAGTCGCGCCCTGAGAGGTGAGGTCGCCAATCGCAGAACCCACCAAATCGGCCGCGTTCTGCGTTATCTGCTTGAGCTTCACGTAGCCCACCGTACCGTCAAGTTCGGAGGTGACGTTGGCCACGGAATACGTCGAGCAGGTAAGCGTCGTGGTGAACTGATCGCCCTTTTCGGCGTCGATCGAAGCGGGGCGCATCCACGTGATCACCACCGTGTCACCGTCAGGCCGGGCAAGGGCCTTCACCGTTTCGGTGAGCGACCATTCGTGCGAGCCGTCTCCGTCTACGGCTACCACGAAATCGCCTTGCTGAACACCTTGGGCTTCGGCCGCCGAGCCGGAAAACACGTCGGCCACGTAGGCGCGTCCGTTGTAGTCGGAAAACAGCACGCCGATGCCGGCATAGGTTCCGCTCGCGCTTTCCTTGACGTAGGCGGCGTAATGCTGCGGGTTGAAATAGCGAACGTAATCGTCGCCCGTAACCTCGGCAAACGCTTCAAGCGTCTTTGCGGTGGCCTCGTCGAGGTCGTAGGAATCCATGCTGTTTTCCTTCAGCACGTCTTCCACTTCGCTCATGCGAGCGGAAACCGCGTTGAACGTCGATTTCGCAGCGGACTTGGCGGCAGGGCTTGCCTCTTCGGGGCTTGTTTGGAAACCAAGCGATAAGAGCAGCGCCGTCTGCCCGCGCAGCGCGAACCCGCCCGCAAACGCAAGCGCCACCGCTATGACGAACGCCGCAAGGCGCGCGAAGCGCCTGTTGCGTTCGCGCGCCTTGCGGGCGTTCGCCGCCGTTTTCCTCATGTTGCCATGCTGAGCCATAGCGCCTCCGACGATGCGGCAAGCCTCCTACACCTTAAGGTAGCGGCGCATGGCGAGAGCCGAGCCTATAAGCCCTATGACAAGACCGGCCGCAACGAGCGCCAAGTATATGAAGAGAAACGTTGAGAGGCTGGTGTCCATCGGCAGGAACTTGAGCGCGTTTTGCAGGCGCGGCAGCGCCAGGTTGCGCAGAAGCTCGAGCGAGCCCACCGCCAGAAGCGAGCCTATGATGGCATGCAGCGCGCCTTCCATAAGGAAAGGACCGCGGATGAAGCCGTTCGAAGCGCCCACGAGGCGCATGATGGCTATTTCCTTGCGCCGCGCCAGAATAGCCAAGCGAATAGTGTTGTTGATGAACACCATGGCTATGAAGATGAGCAGCGCAATAAGGGCGATGCCTATGTAGCGCACGTAATTCGTGAGCTGGAACAGGCGCTCCACCGAACCTTGCCCGTACAAAAGCGAGCTTTCGGGGTTTTCGGGCTCATCGCAGATGGAGCGAAACGTCTTGTTTTCCGCGATCTGGTTCGCCACGCTTTCCACCAGCTGCGGGTCGGAAAGCTCGATGTCGATGGATGCGGGAAGAGGGTTCATGCCGTCAAGCGAATCGACGATATCGGAATTCGACGTGGCGCGGAATTTTTCGAGAGCCTGCTCCTTCGTGGTGAACGAGACCGACGAGACCCCTTCGATTCCCTTGACGAAGCCCTCCACCGCCTGGATGTCGGCGTCTGATGCGTCGTCGGCCACATAGGCCGTGATGGACACCTCGCTTTCCACCGACTTCATAATGTTTTCCACCGTTATGCCGCCCACGAGAAACACGCCTATGATGAGTAGCGACAAAAAGATCGTGATGATGGAGCCGAGCGTTGTGGAAAGATTGCGCGAAAAACCGCGCAGCGACTCCTTGAAGAAGTAACCGAGACTAGACATCGAAACCGTACACCCCCCGATCCTGGTCGCGCGTTAGCTGGCCGCGATCGAGCGCGATGACGCGACGGCGCATGTTATCGACCATCTCACGGTCGTGCGTAGCCACGAGCACCGTAGTACCCGTGCGGTTGATGCGCTCGAGCAGGTCCATGATGCCGCGCGATGTCTGCGGATCCAAGTTCCCCGTAGGCTCGTCACAGATGAGCATGGGAGGCCTGTTCACAATGGCGCGGGCAATGGAGACGCGCTGCTGCTCGCCGCCGGAAAGCTGGTCGGGGCGCTTGTTCAGCTTGTCCTGCAAGCCCACAAGCCGCAGAACCTCGGGCACCTGCGTCTTGATGACATGGCGGCTCTTGCCTATGACCTCGAGCGCGAACGCCACGTTCTCGAACACGGTCTTGTTCGGAAGAAGCTTGAAATCTTGGAACACGCAGCCTATGTTGCGACGGAGAAACGGCACGCGCCAGTTGCGCATGGATCCCAGATCTTCTCCCGCCACGTAGATGTGTCCCTGCGTGGCCTTCACCTCGCGGATGAGCATGCGTATGAACGTGGACTTGCCGGATCCGGAATGCCCCACAAGGAAGATGAACTCGCCTGGGTATATTTGCACGGAGATATCGGAAAGAGCCGGTTTGTTCGGCTGAGCCGGATACACCTTCGTCACATGGTCGAACACGATAACGGGGTTGCCCGCCTGCTGCGGAATGTCGTCAACTTCGAGCACCGGAAGCGATGCGGAAAGCTGCGAGGTCACCTGAGCCTGACGCGAATGCGCCGCACGTCTGCTGCGCGCACCGTCGCGAGCACCATGGGCGCCTTTGCGCACGGATCCCTCTCGACTGGGAACGTTCGTCACAGTTTGCTCCATTCAAGTCGTTGTTTACTGAGACCTACCGATTCTAGCAGACCGCACACCGAGCCATAACCTTTTTCACAGCTTCAACAATGGAGGCGGCATCGAGGCGGAAGAATCGAAGGAGTTCTTCGAACTCGCCCGATTTGCCGAAAACGTCTTGCACGCCCACGAATTCGACAGGAAGGGGAAGATGTCTGGCCAACGTGCCTGCCACGGCGGAGCCTAAGCCGCCCACGACGCTGTGCTCTTCGGCAACCACCAAACACCCGGTCTTTCTCGCCGACGAAAGAATGGTCTTTTCGTCGAGCGGCTTCACGGAAAACGCGTCTATGACTTCGGCAGACACGCCTTCGCGGGCAAGCGCTTCCGCAGCGATGAGCGCCTCGCGTATCTCGACGCCGCATGCCACGATGCTCACATCGGTGCCGGGTCGCAGCACGTAGGCGCGACCCACTTCGAGCTCCACCCCATCGTCGTACACGCAGGGAACAGGAGCACGGCCCATGCGCACGTACACCGGGCCTGGGGTCGCGGCCGCCAGCTTGATAGCCGCATGCGCCGCTGCATAGTCGGCGGGCACGAGCACGCGCATGTTGGGCAAGGCGCGCATGAGCGCCACATCCTCGAGCATCTGATGGCTGCCTCCGTCAGGGCCCACCGAAACCCCCGCATGCGTAGGGCAGATCTTCACATCGAGGTTGCTGTAGCACACGGTGTTGCGAATCTGGTCGTAGGCGCGACCCGTGCCGAACACGGCGAACGAGCCGGTGTAGGCAACGTGTCCGGAAAGAGCCAGGCCCGCCGCCACGTCTATCATGTTCTGCTCGGCGATGCCGCAGTTGAAAAGCCTGTCCTTGTATTCCGGAGAGGCTGCGGCGAATTTCGCCGTGGTGGTGGAACCGGAAAGGTCGGCATCGACCGCCACCACGGGAAGCCCGGCGCGCGCCAGCTCCGCCAGCGTTGCGCCGAAGGCCGCCCGCGTCGCTTTCTTGGTTCCGGCGAGATTAGACCCTGCAAGCCTCACGGCGGTTTCCGCGTTAGCCACGGTCTGCCCCCTTTCCGCCCAAACGGGCCAAGTCGGCAAGCGCCACCGAAAGCTGCTCGGCGTTCGGCGCCTTGCCATGCCACCCCGCCTGGTTTTCCATGAACGACACGCCCTTCCCCTTCACCGTGTTCGCTATGACCGCATGCGGCTTGCCGCAGGTTTCGGCCTTGCAGGCGGAAAGCGTGCGGGTAAGCTGTTCCATGCTGTGGCCGTCTACCGTGCACACCTCCCAGCCGAACGCGGAAAACTTCGCCGCGATGTCGGCAGGGTCGCACACCTCGCTCGTGCGACCGTCTATTTGCAGGCCGTTGCGGTCGATAATGGCAACAAGGTTGCCGAGGCTTCGGTGCGCGGCGAACATGGCCGCCTCCCACACTTGGCCTTCCTCGCATTCCCCGTCGCCCAGGAGCGCGAACACGCAGCCCGGCTTGCCGTCGAGGGAAAGGCCCGCCGCTGTGCCCGCCGCAATGGAAAGGCCTTGTCCAAGCGAGCCTGTCGATACCTCCACGCCGGGCACCAAGCTGGAATCGGGGTGACCTTGCAGGCGGCTTCCCAGCTTGCGCAGCGTCATAAGCTCTTCGCGCGGGAAATACCCCGCATGGGCGAGCACAGCGTAGAGCGCCGGCGCCGCGTGCCCTTTGGCCAGGAAGAACCAGTCGCGCCCTTCCATTTTCGGCTCCTTCGGGTTGTGCTTGAGCACGCCGCCGAAGTAGAGCGCCGTAAGAATATCGACGCACGAAAGCGAGCCTCCCGGATGCCCGCTTCCCGCATTCGCTATCATCCGCACGATGTCGCAGCGCATCTCGTTGGCCTTAGCCTCCAGTTGAGCTGGTGTCACGTTCCTTCCTTTCCGTTCGTCGTTCCTAAGCGGCCTTCGCGCCGTGTGCGCGCTCTCCGAGGTTCTGAAGCCTTTTATGCCCACCACGGAAGGCCGTCAGGTTGAAGCCTTCCACTTATGATACCCAATAACAAACTCCTCTATATCGCCCTCGAGCACCGCGTCAACGTTGCCGGTCTCGATACCGCTGCGAACGTCTTTCACCAGTTGGTAAGGGTAGAGCACATAGTTGCGTATCTGGCTGCCGAACGTGTTCTCCATGCGCTCGCCGCGCAGTGCCGCCAGCTCTTCTGCACGCTTCTGCTCTTCGAGCTCGTAGAGCTTGGCGCGCAAAACCTTGAACGCCGCCTCCTTGTTCTGCAGCTGCGATTTCTCATTCTGGCAGGTCACCACAATGCCTGTGGGCACGTGCGTGAGGCGCACGGCCGAATCGGTGGTGTTCACGCACTGACCGCCCGGCCCGCTTGAGCGGTACACGTCCACGCGCACGTCGGCGGGATTCAGGTCCACCTCTATGTCGTCGGGCAGCACGGGCAGCACCTCTACGCCCGCAAACGTGGTGTGGCGGCGCTTCTTGTCGTCGGTGGGGCTTATGCGCACTAGCCGATGCACGCCCTGCTCGCTTTTCAGCATGCCGTAGGCGAAACGACCCTCTATTTGGATGGTGGCCTTGTCAAGCCCTATGGACTCGCCGGGAACCACGTCGAGCACCTGCACCTTCCAGCCCTTCTTTTCCGCATAGCGCGTATACATGCGGTAGAGCATGTCCGTCCAGTCCTGCGCCTCCAAGCCGCCCGAGCCGGGGTTCACCGTGAGAATGGCGTCGCCCGCATCGAAGCGCCCGGAAAACCACGAGGTCACCTCCAGAGAGTCGAGCAGCGCGTCAAGGCGCACAAGCGCAGCTTTCCCTTCGGCAGCGAACGCCTCGTCTTCCGCCGCCAGCTCGAGCGCACAACGCGCGTCTTCCAGAAGCGTTGCAGCTTCTTCGTACTCGCGGATAGTCTCGCGCAGGTTGCTCGCCTGCTTCGACACGTCCTGCGCGTGCGCCGCGTCGTCCCAGAACCCCGGACGGGCGCATTCCTCGTCGAGCTTGGCCAACTCGGCAGCCTTTTCCTCGACATGAAGGTATGCATGCGCGTCGCGCACCCGCCGCGTTGCCGCCTCTATGTCTCTCTCTTCTTCCGTCATGCCCTTCCCAACTCGAGAACAACCATCAGGCACCGTGGCATTTCTTGTACTTCTTGCCGCTGCCGCAAGGGCAGGGGTCGTTTCGGCCCACGTTGGCGAAGGGATCGTCTTTGTCCTTCACGTAGGTCGCCGCTTTCTGAGTGGGCTTGGGCGCTTCAGCGGGCATGCCCTGGGCAACCGCCTGCTGCGTGCGCTGCGCGGAAGCCATGCCCGAAGCGTTAAGCGCCGCCTCGGGGGAAGAATAGCTCACCTTGCCTGCAAGCGGACTCCTCTCTTCGGGAAGCGGCTTTTGCACAGCCAGCTGCAGACGCAAAAGCGTGCGCAGATAGTCTTCGTACATGGTAGAGGTAAGGTTTTGGAACGCGCTGTACGCCTCGTTCTTATATTCGACGAGCGGGTCGCGCTGGCCGAACGCGCGCAAGCCGATGCCGGCCTTCAGGTAGTCCATTTCCTGGAGGTGCGCCATCCAGCGCGTGTCGATGATGCGCAGCATGACCTGCGCTTCCAGATTGCGGATGACGCTCTCACCAAGAAGTTCGGCCTTTTCGCCGTACACGCCCTCCAAGTACTCCGAAAGCTTTTCGGCCAGCTCGTCCGGGTCATCGTCGTGGTCGGCCTCCTCGGCGCGGAAATCAGTGCGCCCCGTCATGTTGGCAGCCCACGTGTCCACGGCCTTCATGTCCCAGTCATCGCTCGGAGTTTTCGCCGGGCAGTTCTCGCTCACGACGCCCTCCGCCGCGTCCCCGATGATCTCCGGAATACGGTCTGCCATGTCCTTCCCGTCCAGAATGGCGTTGCGCTCCTCGTAGATGGCTTTGCGCTGCAGGTTCATGACGTCGTCGTATTCGAGCACGTTCTTACGAGCGGCGAAGTGCATGCTTTCCACTTGGCGCTGGGCGCTTTCTATGGCCTTGGAGACCATGCCCGCCTGGATGGGCTGGTCTTCGGGCATGTTGGTCTTTTCCATCATGCGGGCTATGCCGTCCATGCGGTTGCCGCCGAAAAGCCTCATAAGATCGTCTTCAAGGGAAAGGTAGAACTGGGTCACACCCGGGTCGCCCTGACGGCCGCTCCTGCCGCGCAGCTGGTTGTCGATGCGGCGCGACTCGTGGCGCTCGGTGCCGATAACGCACAGGCCGCCCGCGTCTATGACCCGGTCGTGCTCTTCGGCGCACACCGCCTTCGCCTCGGCCAAGGCGTCCGCACGGTCCTTTTCGGTGGGAGCAGGGCAGGCCGCCTCCTCTTTTGCAGCACCCTCTTGAAGGTTCGCCTGCGCTTGCCCTCCCTCGGCGGGCGCGGCCTCTTCCCGCTCGTCTTCAGGCGAGCGCTCGGGGTCGAACCCGCGGGCGCGCAGCACGTCTTCCGCCAACACCTCGGGGTTGCCGCCTAAAAGGATGTCGGTGCCGCGGCCTGCCATGTTCGTGGCGATGGTCACGGCGCCCACGCGACCCGCCTGGGCGATGATATGGGCCTCGCGTTCGTGGTTTTTCGCGTTCAGGGTCTCGTGCTTGATGCCGCGCTTGTCGAGCAGGCGGCTCAAACGCTCCGAGCTCTCGATGGAAACGGTGCCGATAAGGCAGGGCTGTCCCGCCGCATGGCGAGCCGCCACGTCGTCGGCCACGGCGTTGAACTTCGCGTTCACCGTGCGATAGATAAGGTCGTCCTCGTCTTTGCGGACAACCGGCTTGTTCGGCGGAATGGCCATGACGGGCAGCTTGTATATCTGACGGAACTCGGCGTCTTCGGTCATGGCGGTGCCGGTCATGCCCGAAAGCTTCTCGTAAAGACGGAAGTAGTTCTGCAGCGTGATGGTGGCAAGCGTCTGGTTCTCTTCGCGCACGAGCACGTGCTCTTTTGCCTCGAGCGCTTGGTGCAAGCCCTCGGAATAGCGGCGTCCTTCCATGATGCGGCCGGTGAACTCGTCGACTATCTTCACTTCTCCGCCCACCACCACGTAGTCCACGTCGCGATGGAAGAGGAACTGAGCTTTCAGCGCCTGCTGCAGGTGGTTCGCCAGTTGGCCGGACGGGGCGGCGTAGATGTCGTCTATGCCCAGCATGGCCTCTATCTTCTCAAGACCCGACTCGGTGGCGTTGATGGTCCTTTTCGCCTCGTCCATGTCGTAGTCCTCGCCGATGCGCAAAGCGGGCATGACGCGGGCGAACTTGTTGTAGGTTTCCGCCGCCTGCGTGCCCGCGCCCGAAATGATGAGCGGCGTGCGCGCCTCGTCGATGAGGATGGAGTCGACCTCGTCCACCACGGCGAAATGGTGCCCGCGCTGCACGCGGGAACTTGCCCGCGTGACCATGTTGTCGCGCAGGTAGTCGAAGCCGAACTCCGAATTGGTGCCGTAGGTGACGTCGGCCTGGTAGGCGGGAATTTTCCTTTCGGGCTTCATGCCGTTCTGGATAAGGCCCACCTTCATCCCCAGAAACCGGTAGATGCGGCCCATCCATTCGCTGTCGCGCTTGGCAAGGTAATCGTTCACGGTCACGATGTGCACGTTGTTCCCGCCAAGCGCGTTCAAATAGCCCGCGAGCGTAGACACGAGCGTCTTGCCCTCGCCGGTCTTCATTTCGGCTATCTGCCCGTCGTTCAAGGCCATGCCGCCTATGAGCTGCACGTCGAAGTGACGCAGCCCGATGGTGCGCACGCTGGCCTCGCGCACGGCCGAAAACGCCTCCCCCAGCACGTCCTCCAAATCGGCACCGCCGCTCAGACGCTCGCGCAACGTTGCCGTGACAGCGCGCAGCTCGTCGTCGGAAAGCGCCTGCATGTCGCGTTCCATATCGTTGATGCGAGCCACGTTGGCCTCGTAACGCTTGAGCTGCTTCCCTTCGCCAAGAGTGAGTAGTTTCGATAGAAAACCTGCCATGAAATGCCGTCTTTCTCTTCGAACGCAATAACTAAGCCACTCTATCACATCGTAGTGCGACTCAACGGAAATACATAGCGCAAACAGGCTTGGAAGCGGGAGCGAGCAGGGCCTGGGGCGGGGGCGCAGGAATGAGCGCGCAGAACCGGGCCGAGGGTGTGCTTGCGAACGCGGGGCGGGGGCGCAGGCAAGGCTACCAGTCGAACGCCTCTTCCGTCTCTATGATGTCGCGATAAAGCCGCACCGTATGCGCCGACGGATCTATGCCCAGCTCGTCTGCCAAGTAGCGGCGGCATGCGAAGTACGTGTCAAGCGCAGCCGTACGCTGACCTGCGGCTATCTGCGCCTCCATGAGCGTGGTGTAGGCGTCTTCGCGCGACTTGTCGTGCTTGAGCGCCTCGCGGGCGAACCACAAACCGCCGCGCACCTCCCCGGCTCCCACAAGCTGCGCCGACGCGGAAACGAGCGCGTCCACCAAGCGCACGCGGCAGTCTTCCCGCGCACGATCTATGGCCGGGCAGTCGCTCTCTCCGGGAAGGAGATCCTCGGCGTACCATCCGCTCGCTTGGGCAAACAAGGGCTCCCATTCGTCGGCGCGCGGATGCCCGAACAGAAGCGTGCGGCACATGGCCTCGAACCTATCCAGATCGCTGTCGAGAAGGCGGGCGTCAAGGCGAAATCCGCTCTGCGCGCGCACAAGGTACGGACAGGTTCCCGCACCCGTGGTAAGGGCGCGGCGCAGCTGCGACCACACGGCGTAGAAGTTCCGCTTGGCCGCCTCAAGATCGCTTTCAGGCCATAGCGTCTGCACCAGGCGATCGCGGGGCATTTCCTTACCTCGGTTCATGACGAGCAGCGCAAGCAACGTGCGCGACTTCTGCCTGCAAAGAAGGCGCGGATCAAGCTGATCATCGCCTATGCGCACCGAAAGGCCGCCGAACAGATCGACGTGCAGTATAGGGGCGCAAGCGACGCCTGTCTGTCCACCCAGCGTGCGGCGCTCGTCGCGAAACGCATCGGGGTGCGTCGCTTCGAAATCGGCTTCCCGGCTCGCCTCTTCGGCCCTTGCGCGCCGATAGGCGCTGCGCTGCGAGAAGAGGGAAAGCTCAACGCGATGGGCCTCGAACGCAACCTCGGAAGGAAGCGGCGCAACATCAGGGAAGACCTCTGCTTCGCACATTCGCTCGAACGCCAACGCTGCGAAAGCCGAAAACAGGCTCATGGGAACAGCAGGGCTTTCCCCCAGCCCGGTGCGCACGAACTGCACGACCTCGCGCAGAAGGCGGGCGCACGTTGGTCGGGCAAGGTTTCCGCCTTTCGCCTCGGCGTCGCGCATGGCGGCGTCAAGCACTGCGGCGGCGGTGGCGAAAAGCAGATCCCTCTCGCATTCGGCATGCCGGGCGTCCTGCCATGCGCGCAAACCCGATTCCAGCCCGTCGCGCAGAGACAGGAAGATCTCTGCAGCGAAAAGCCAGGAAACGTCCCCGTGCGAGGCGGACCCTGCCGCAGACCCTCCTTCGCGCACGGCCTGCTCGCCTGCCGCACGCACAAGCCCGCGCAAGGCCTCGGCGGCCCGCATGCCAGCATCGACGCTTCCATACATAAGAACGATCATCAAGGCGCTTGCGCGCGGGCCTGCGGGAACGTCAGCGGAAAACGCCATGCGCCGGATAGCGCCGACGGCGGCCTTCTCGTCGGAGAGCGCGACGAGCCGCCATGCCTCCGCAGCGTTGAGCGTCCATCTTTGCGGCCCGCGAACGCGCCCGATGAACAGATGCAGGTCGTGCGCGGGCTTCACGCATCCAAGCGACATGAGGACCCGCGAACGCGCCGCCAGCCACGATGCGCAGGACGGCTTCGGGGAAAGACCCGCCATGAACCGGCAGGCGCGCTCTCCCTCCCTTCGCACGACGAGCGCATCGGCAAGGCGGCACGCCAACGCCGCACGCCCGTCGAAAAGCGAGCAGGAAGCCAGCGCATCGAACGACCTGTCAAAGGCAGAGGCAAGCGTTTTCGCAGGCAAATCGACCGTTCGGTACGTTTCCCCATGTCGATTGATGCCAAGGTAGGGATACCTTTCCTCAAGGCCGGCAGGCAAATCTCCCCGCAGCCCCGAAGACGTGAACGCATCGAGATCAGCCCATTCACCCTCGCGCAGAACGAGCATGGAAAACACCACGAGTAAAACGGTACCTGGCAGCTCTTCGCGCACCAAGCCCGCAAGCAGCTCCGCCCCGTCATCGCCGCCCCAACGCAAGCACGCGATGCGCTCGGCGGGCGGAAGGCTTTTGCCAGCCTGGGGCTTGCGCGACATGGGCGTGGCCACTTCGCATTCCGCCTCGGAAAGCAGCAGGTCGGAAGAATCGAGCTTGAGCCTGTCGCGATGAAGGCTTCCGTAGGCGTCGCACGAAGGCGCACAGGTTGCCAAAACCTCGTTTCCCGCCTCGAGCAGATCATCTATGACGCGGGAGAACCTGTCGACACGCACATCGTCAAGGCGCGGCACGTCTTCGAACACCACCAGAAAAGGACGTTCTTCCTGACTGCACAGATAGGAGGACACCTCCCCGTTGTCCAAATCCCTCAAAAAGCACGGGCTTTTCCCGTTCACCCAGAACACGCGGAAGAACGCGAACACCGTTTCCGCATACTGGAACGCAAGCTGAGTTTTCCCGAACCCGTCGGGGGCAACAAGGAATCGCGCAACGTGGCGCTCGCGCAGAAGCCGCGCGACGAGGTCGGGGCGTGGAACAAGATGGGCTGCCGCTACGTGTTCCGGCTGACGTCCTTTACAGGCGGCCGATTTGAGAAACGAAGACATGGATCACTTCCGCTCCAAAAGGAACGCGGGCAATCCGAGAAGCAAAAAACATGATAGCCTGCCGCAACAGGGACGTGCAAGACCCTACATACGTTCGGTACGAGAGAAAAACCCGGAGAAAAACCCGAGGGGAAGGCTGGAAAAGGCCGAGAAAAGACCCGGAGGGAAGGAAAAGACAGTGTACAATAACGAGCATGCGAAGCGGCGCGACCCTGCTGCGCAGATTACCCGCACGAAAAGCGGCGGGCGGCCGGAAGCCGCCCGCAAGCACCATGAAAGAAGGCTCCATGTTCGAAACAGCTTCCTTAAGCGCCTTGCCCTCGTTCTGCATAGGACACGCCGAAGACGCGCAAGCAGGGACCGGCTGCACGGTCGTCATCGCGCCGAGGGGTGCCGCATGCGGCGTGGACGTGCGCGGAGGCGGGCCGGCAACGCGTGAGACCGACCTGCTCAAACCCGAAAACATGATACAGGACGTGCATGCGGTGGTGCTTTCGGGAGGCAGCGCCTTCGGGCTGGAGGCGTCGTGCGGCGTGATGGAGACGCTCGCCTGCCGCGACATCGGGTTTCCTTTAGGCCAAGCACGCGTTCCCATTGTAGTAGGTGCCTGTCTGTTCGATCTTTTGGTGGGAAAACCCATCCATCCCGACAAGGCCATGGGACGCGCCGCCGCCGAAGCTGCGCTGGCGCAGATGGACGAGAGGTGCCGAGCAGCTGAAACCGAACGAAGAGACGATCTGGCACAGGGAAACGTGGGCGCCGGGTGCGGGGCAACCGTGGGAAAGATAGCCGAGCCCGAGCGCGCCATGAAATCGGGGCTCGGCTGGGCATGCCTGCGCGCGAAAGACGTGGTGGCGGCGGCGCTCGTAGCCGTGAACGCGCTGGGATGCGTGCGCGACGAAAGCGGCACGTGGATATCCGGCGTGCGCGACGAGGCGGGCGGCGTGATGGATCCGCTTGCAGCGATCGAGCACGCGGCGACGAAAGCGGAAACTCAGGGAACCGCAGGCGCCGGACCGTGCGAGAATACCACCATAGGCGTGGTGATAACGAACGCGAAACTCACGAAGGCGCAGGCGACGAAGGTTTCCTCCACGGTGCACGACGCCTACGCGCGCGCTATCAAACCCGTGCACACCGCAAACGACGGCGACACCGTGTTCACGTTCGCCTCGCGCGAAGTGGACGCACCCTACGATCTTGTGGCAGTGCTTGCTACCGAAGCCATGCAGAAGGCTATCGTCTCCGCTGTGAAGAGCGCGGCGGGCGCCTTCGGGCTTCCCGCCGCAAGAGACCTCGACCTGCGCTAACTTGCGGCTTTGGCGTCGGCAAGAAGCTTCGCTATGCGGGTCGAATACTGCATGTCGGCAAGGCCGGCTTCTTTTGCCAAGTCGATGAGGGGGGCGTCGTTCCACAGGTCTTCAAGGCGGTAGTAGTCGCGCGTCTGCGGCTGGAACACATGCACCACGAAGCTGCCGTAGTCGAGCAACGCCCACAAACCGTCCTCCGTGCCTTCCCGGTGCAGGGGCTTTACGCCCGCCTGCTCGCGTTCGGCTTCTTCGATGGCATCGACGATGGCGTCAACCTGACGGTTGTTGGCCGCCGTGGCGATGACGAAGTACTCGGTGACCGACACAAGGTCTCCCACTTCCTGCACCATGATGTCGGTTGCCTTCTTCTCATCGGCCGCGACGGCGGCGATGATCGCACATTCGCGGGGCGCTGCAAAGCCTCCCTTGCCCCTTGAAGGTTTGCCCCCTTTGCCAGACGCCGCGTTTTCAGCAGCACCGCGCGGCGCGTCTTGCGCATTGCGCATATGCGTGCTTTCCTTCGTCTCGGAAATCTCTTCCCCTGCTATGATCTCGCTCACGCGTATCGTTCCTTTCGCTTCCGCCCAAACGGACGACTTCTCTTCCCGGATTCCTCCCGGCTCTTCCCGGTTCTTGCGTACCGTGCATTCTACCGCCCGCCGCGCGGCCGCCGGCGGTCAACGTAGTAGTTCCATACATCCACCGTGTTCGGGTAGAGGTTCTTCTTCCGCCTCATGACCGATTCCATAGTGTAGGCAAATGCCATGAAGAACAACTCTTCAAGCGATACCTTCCCCACTGCATCGCGCAAAGGGGCAAGACCCGAAAACGCGCGATGGGGTTCTATGACGTCGGCCGTGTACACTATCATGTCGAGCGGGGTCATGTCGATGGCCGCCGTGGTGTGGCGGCTTATAGCCTGCACGACGGCGGGATCTATTTGCGGGTAGGCGCGCGCAAGCGCCACAGCGGCCGTAGGGCCGTGCAAAAGGCGCGCCATGTACTCGCGCACATAAGGACTCACCTGCATCCCCAGCTCATCCGCGCGCTTCCTAATGTCTTCATCGTTAAAGCCCTTGTCCCAGTCGTGAAGAAGCCCCGCCAGCCGTGCGCGGCGCGGGTCTTCGCCGTAGACGCGAGCCAGCTGCTCGGCCGTATCCGCCACGCCATCTATATGGGCAAGTCTGCGCGCGCCCACGCGCCCCGCCAGTTCATCTCGGCGCGCCTTATAGAACTCCTCGTAAGATACGCCGCAAAGACCGCCTTCGTATTCCGTTTGCCTCATCTCCTTAGTCGTTCGAACCTTCCCTTTTGCGCAGCGCATCTGCCGGCAACCGCGAACCGCCCGTAAGCGCAAAGCGGGAAAACCCGCTCCTTCAATCGTTCGCCTGCATGCGGCAAAGCGCCTGCGTGCGGTAAAGCCCGTGCTCTTCTATGTAGTCGCTCACGCAAGCCATGGTCAAATACCTGATGGATTTTCCTTCCGCCACGCGCTCGCGCAGATAGCTCGACGATACGGCCAGCGCCGTCACCTCCAGATAGTCCACCGTAAATTCCGCATGCGCCGCGAGCACGCGCTTGCGTTCCTCGGTAAGGGCGAACCCCGGGCGCGTCACGGCAATGAACCGTGCGAGCGCGGCAACCTGCGAGCTGTCGCGCCAGCGCACGATGTTCACCACGGCATCGGCCCCCGTGATGAAGAAAAGCTCGACGTTTTCCGGATAATGCGCGCGCAGCTGCCGCAGCGTATCGACCGTATAGGTGTCGCCTGGCCGCTCCACTTCCAAAGCGCTCACGTCGAAGAAAGGGTTGCTTTCAACCGCAAGCCGGCACATCTCGAGGCGCTTGCGCGCGTCGGTAACCGGCTGGCCTTTCTTGTACACAGGCCGCCCCGCCGGAACGAACACCACGGCATCGAGGTTAAACGCCTCGCGCACCTGTTCCGCGCAGGCCAAGTGCCCGATATGTATAGGGTCGAACGTGCCCCCCATAACGCCCAGCCTGCGCGGCGCGCCGTCGGCGCCAAGGGAGTCGAAGCGGGAAGACACCGCAAAAGTGCCCCGAGACGGTTCCATGCTAGGCTCTCACCTGCCCGCTTCCTCGCAGCACGTACTTGTAGGAAGTGAGGCCCGCTAGGGCGAACGGGCCGCGCGCGTGGAGCTTCTGGGTGGAGATGCCGATCTC
>JAEYEL010000034.1 GCA_023403475.1 Actinomycetes bacterium | reverse complement strand
TGCCGGTGTTGTGCACAAGCCTCAACCGAAACAGCCCCAGGAAAGGACCTGCTATGACCTGCCCTATCTCATAGGCGTTCACGGCTTTTTTCGTGACGGCGTCGAGAAGAACCCAAACGACGAGCACAACCGCGTACACGACCGCGTTTCGCAAAGCCTTCCTCGAAGGCGCGCCCTTACCGTCGCGTTCGGAATCGCCGAACACCAGAGAAGGCCTATCTCCTTCCCCGTCCTTTTCCAAGCTCGACAAGGGGTCGCCCGCCGCCGTTGCCGTCGCCGTTACCGGGGAACGCCCTTTCCCTTCCGCATCCTTTTCCAAACTCGGTTCTTCGCCTTCTCGCACCGTAACCGCCATCGAAGCTATTCCTCGACAAAGCCGAGTTCGTCAAGAACTTCGCCGCAACGTCGGCACACCGCCGGATGACGCTCGTTCTCGCCAAGTTGGCGGTAATTCCAGCAACGCGGGCACTTTTCGCCTTCCGCCAAACCGACTTGGCACGAAAGCTCCTCGCCGACCTGTACGCTCACGCCCGACACGATGAAGAGCTCTTCGAGCACCGCATCGCCAAACGCCGCAAGGGCGTGGGCTTGAGCTTCCGGAGCAGTAATGGCCACGGCCGCCTCCTGGCTCTTGTTCACAATTTTCGCGGTACGGGCATCTTCGAGCGCCTTCGTCACCACGTCGCGCGCTTCGAGCGCCACCGCGAACTTCGAAAGCGCCTCCGCGCCGCCGTCCTCGGGCAGCCCCGGCGCGAAGTCGGCGCGGCGAGGCCATCCGGCCAGCTGCACGCTTGAGGGACGGCCGGACGCCGAAAGCATGACGGGCGGATAGCATTCCCACACCTCGTCGCAGGTGAAGGTGAGAATAGGCGAAAGCACGCGCACCAAAACCTCCAGGATGTTCGCAAGAACCGTCTGCGCGGCGCGGCGACGCGGCGAGTTCGGAGCCTCGGAATAGAGGCGGTCCTTCGTCACGTCCATGTACACAGACGACAGATCGTTCACGAAATCGTACGCCGCCCGGTACACACCGTTGAAACGGTACGCTTCGTAGGCGTCCTCGACCTCGGAAAGAAGCGCTGCGGTCTTTGCCATCATGTACTGGTCTATAGGCTCGAGCGCCTCCCAGTCGGCAACGCAGCACGCATCGTCGAAATCGGACAGGCTCCCCAAAATGAAGCGGAACGTGTTGCGGAAGCGCCGGTAGGCATCGGATACCTGCTTCAAAATGTTCTCGGAAATGCTCACGTCTTGGGAATAATCGACGCTTGCAACCCACAGGCGCAAGACGTCGGCGCCGTACTTCCCGCACACCTCGGCCGGATCCACCCCGTTGCCAAGCGACTTCGACATCTTGCGACCCTGCTCGTCAACCGTGAAGCCGCAGTGCATGACGCTTTTGTACGGCGGCACACCGTAGGCGCCCATGCTCGTGAGCAGCGACGACTGGAACCACCCGCGATGCTGGTCGGATCCTTCCAGATACATGTCGGCCGGGAAGTGCACGCCCTCGCTTTCGCGATGCCGAAGCACGCTCGTGTGAGAAACGCCGCTTTCCCACCACACGTCCAAGATGTCCTTTTCGGGAACGACCTCGGTGCAGCCGCACTTCCCGCACTTCACGGTGCGAGGCAGATACTCCTTCGGATCGCGCGTGAACCACGCGTCGGCGCCTTCCTTACAGAAAAGCGCGATGACCGCATCGAACGTCTCTTCGGTTGCCACGGTCTCGCCGCACTTCGCGCATTTGAACACGGGAATGGGAACGCCCCACGAACGCTGGCGCGAAATGCACCAGTCGGGGCGGTCGGCCACCATCGAGCCGATGCGGTTCTTCGCCCAAGAGGGAATCCAGCGCACATCGCCGTCTATGGCGCAAAGCGCGTTTTCCCGCAGGGCGTTTTTGTCCATGGACACGAACCACTGGTCGGTCGCGCGGAAGATGACGGGCTCGTGGCAGCGCCAGCAGTGCGGGTAGCTGTGCACGATTTCCTGTTGCGCCACGAGCGTGCCCGCCTCGCGCAGCCAGTCTATGATGACGGGATTAGCCTTATCGGTATCCAGCCCCGAAAACGGGCCGGCCTCGTCGGTCAGGCATCCGTTGTCGTCCACCGGCATGAGAACGGGAAGGTCGAACTCGATGCCGACCAGATAGTCTTCCTGCCCGTGACCGGGAGCGGTGTGCACGGCGCCTGTGCCGGAATCGAGCGTCACGTGGTCGCCGTATACGATCTTGCCTTTCAGGTCTTGGCGGACGGGGCATGTGTAGGAAAGGCCGTAGAGCTGCTTTCCCTTGAGGGAGACCACCGCGCCCTGCGCGTCGGAAACAAGCTCGTAGGTTTCCCATCCCGCCGCTTGCGCGACCTGCTCCACCAAGTCGCGGGCAAAGATGAGGTTCGCGCCATTCGCCTTGACCATCACGTAGTCGGCGTCGGGAGCCAAGCTCACCGCCGTGTTCGCCGGCAGCGTCCAAGGCGTGGTGGTCCAGATGAGAATCCACGCGTCGCCTTGCGCTCCTGCCGCCTCCCATACACCCGGCATGGCGTCGAGCTTGAACTTCACGAAGATGGAAGGCGATGTTTCGTCGCCGTACTCTATTTCCGCTTCCGCAAGCGCCGTGTGGCAGCGCTTGCACCAATGGATTGGCTTGCGCCCGCGATACACCGAGCCGTCCAAATACATTTTCTTGAACACCTCTACGTTGCCGGCCTCGTAGTCGGGAATGTAGGTGAGGTAGGGGTGCTCCCAGTCGGCGTTCACGCCTAAGCGCTTGAAGCCCTCGCGCTGCACGCCGACGTACTTTTCCGCCCATTCCCGGCAGAGCCTGCGCAAGGTTGGCTGGTCTATCTTGGCCATCTTCTCAGGCCCAAGCGTCACTTCCACCATATGCTCGATAGGCTGGCCGTGGCAGTCCCAACCCGGAATGTAGGGGGTGTAGTTTCCCCGTTGGGCATGCGATTTGTTCACGAAGTCCTTGAGTATCTTGTTGAACGCATGGCCTATGTGGATAGGCCCGTTCGCATAGGGAGGGCCGTCGTGCAAAACGAAGGGTCTGCCGTCCTTGTTCTTTTCGAGCACCTTTGCATAGATGTTTTCCTCCTCCCATTTCGCCAAACGCTTCGGCTCGTTTTCGGGGAGATTCGCCCTCATGGGGAAGTTGGTTTGGGGAAGGTTCATAGTCTCTTTGTAACTTGCTGCCACGAAACGGCCCAACCTTTCTTGCGCTTTCGCGCTGCCTTTTATGCCACACGAACCCGCGAAGGGCAAAGCGGGTGCCTTGCCTTTAAGCGAGCCTTAGGAATCTGCAAATCGTAATAGGGCTCCACGAATCGGCGCGGGGTTCCGCAAACCACTGCAAAGCCTCGCAAACCGTCGCAGGAATCTGCAAACCGTAACAGTATAGCGAAAATCCCTATGTTTTCCACGGCGACAGTGATGAGTTTTCAAAATCGCAACAAGATAAGGGCGTTGAACAAGTATACTTTCCCCGATAATACAATGCTTGCAAAGCGCAGGCGACACGTACAATGCAAAGCCTGCAAAGCGCAGGCGACACGTCGACAGGAGATCAGCCATGCAGTTCGAGATAGTCACCGACTCAAGCAGCAACCTCAAAGAGGAGATGATCGAGGAATTCGGGCTCCACATTCTGCCGCTCACGTTCATGGTCGATGGCGAAGACGAGGTGTATCAGAGCTACCTCAAAGGCAAGCACACCGACCTGAAAGATTTCTACACCATGATGAGGGAGGGCAAGGTCTTCAAAACGTCGCTGCCGAACCTCGCCGAATCGGAAAAGCTTATTCGCGGCCTTCTCGAAGAGGGAAGAGACGTTCTCTACATTGGGTTTTCAAGCGGCCTTTCGGGAACGTATGTGGCAACCGAACTGCTTATCAAAGATCTTGCGAAGGAATTTCCCGAACGGAAAGTCTTCGCGGTGGACACCTTGGCCGCATCCGGCGGCGAAGGGCTGCTCGTATGGCACGCCGTGCAGCGCGCACAAGCCGGCGAATCTATCGAGCAGGTGCGCGACTGGCTTGAAGAGAACAAACTGCACCTTGCCCATTGGTTCACGGTAGACGACCTCATGTTTCTGTTCCGCGGTGGGCGCGTTTCGAAAACGAGCGCATGGGCGGGAACGATGCTCAACATAAAGCCGGTCATGCACGTGGACGACGAAGGGCATCTCGTTCCGCTCGAAAAGGTGCGGGGGCGCAAGAAATCTTTGAACGCGCTTGTGGATCACATGGCGACATCGGCGCTTGCCCCCGTGGAAGACCAAATGGTGTTCATCACGCATGGCGACTGCGCGGACGAGGCGGACTACGTTGCCAAGCGAATAAGGGAGCGTTTGGGGGTGAAGAATATCGCCATCAACTACATCGACCCCGTTATCGGCGCGCATTCAGGCCCGGGAACCATGGCGCTGTTCTTCCTTGCCGACAAACGTTAAAACACTCGGGAACAAAACCGTACAGGTAGGCTAGCGAAACGAACAAGCGGTGAAACGCCGCAAGGGCGCAATAGAGCCGCCGGGAGCCGCCGCATACTACGGCGGCTCCCTTTCTTCGAGGGCTCTTCGCCTTCGAAACACTATGCAAAGCCCTTCGAAGTGTTCGCATCGGGTTCCTTTTGCGGCCTTTTACGGGTATTCGGTTTTATTTGTAATCGGCCGGGTTCTTGCTTGCCGACCCCGTCGTGTTGCCCTCGCTGCGCAGGTCGCGGCCATATTTCAGCGCACCTTCGCCGAAACGGTCCTTTACGCGGTCGGTGGCTTCTACAAGGTCGCGCAGCTTTTCGGCCTTTTTAGGCAGGCGTTTCCCTTCGTG
>JAEYEL010000012.1 GCA_023403475.1 Actinomycetes bacterium | reverse complement strand
TAAAGTCGGCAAGGCGAAGCGCTCGGATGGCGAAGCTGAATAGGTTTAGCTGGGTAGGTTTTCGCTTTGCGAATTTTACAGGGGCGGCACTTTACAAAGGTTAGCGGGGTGTCGCCCCTTGCATTGCACCGTGCAGTTTTTCGCGCGAGACGGGAGGCGGGGCCGCAAGCGTTTCGGCGTGATGGCGTATGAACTGGGCCAGCTTTGCGAGATAGCTTTCGGGGAACGGTTTGCGCTCGCTGTTCTCGAATTCGAAGTTGGTAAGGTGCCGGTCGGTGTTGCAGATGAGCGCATCGAAGACCATC
Organism: Actinomycetes bacterium; assembly: GCA_023403475.1. Classification (GTDB taxonomy): domain Bacteria; phylum Actinomycetota; class Coriobacteriia; order Coriobacteriales; family Eggerthellaceae; genus CAJFUR01. The sequence goes on along the minus strand of JAEYEL010000012.1, from coordinate 3,763 downwards.
ATCGACGCGTAGCTTTCGAATTGCTCGATGCCCCATGAAAGATACGATTTCACCGCAGCGGTGTGCGAAGACTGCTCGAACGCCAGCGCTTGGGGCACATAGGACAGCTCGGGTGTTGAGGGGGTAAGCCCTGTTTGATTGCTCGTTACGCCCGTGTACGCGACGGCGGACAGGACGGCGGAGAATTTGTTTTCGAACAGATTGTATTCCGAGAACGTCGCCAAAGTTCGGTCGAACAGCCGGAGCTCGAATATGTCGCCCGTGCGTATCATGAAAGCGATTATACCATTGGGGGATAGTCTTCTGCTGCGGCGCTGTGGCGTTGCTGCAGCTGTTTGGTGTTTTGGGTTTTACTGCGGAGATTCTTATATTCGTCTGGCAAGTCGCCATGCTAAGTCGCTCTGTTCGCAGCCTATGGGCGTGCGTCGACAGCGCGAACCCTTCGACATTCTTCATACGGGGTTTAGCTCTAGTGGGCACTCGACTCCCACATTTTTCAAATGAATAATGTGGGAGTTTCACACATTTTACCAACGAACTTCGTGCATGTCTCCCACATTTACCTTTGGAACTTGGTATACTATGCGAAAGCGCATTACGAAGGATAATGCCAAGGGAAGGATGGGCGTGCTGTGCAAAGACTCTTGATGGACGATCTCGTTGCTTGGAAGGCGAGCCCGAATCGCAAGCCCATGTTGCTTCAGGGCGCCAGGCAAACAGGGAAGACGTGGCTTATGGAGGAGTTCGCTAAGCAGGAGTTTGGCGACTCCGTGAAAATCGACTTCATGTACGACGAGTCTGCGCGCACCATGTTCGAGCAGGATCTCGACCCCAATCGCATTGTCAGGCAAATCGAATTGCGCACGGGGAAAAGCATTGACCCCGAACGTACGCTTATCATCTTCGATGAAATCCAAGAAGCGCCGCGTGGTCTTACGTCGCTGAAATACTTCTGCGAACAGGCTCGCCGGTATCATGTTATTGCGGCGGGCTCGTGTATGGGAATGGCGTTGCGCCGCAAGGGGGAGTCTTTTCCCGTTGGCAAGGTCGACCAGCTCACCCTTCATCCTCTCTGTTTTTCCGAATTCGTTCGCGCTGTTGCCGGCGATCCTCTCGCTGACGCTCTTGAAGCTGTCGCCCTACCAGATCTTTCGCCGCTTTCCGACGTGCTTGAGCGCTATCTCAGGGAATATTTCGTTGTTGGCGGAATACCCGAAATCGCAGATGTCTATCGGCGCGGGGGCAACCTAGCCGAGACTAGACGACTTCAGCGCCAAATTCTCGAAAGCTACAACGCCGATTTTAGCAAGCACGCTCCCAGGCGTATTCTTGAGCGCATGCGACTTGTTTGGCATTCTTTGCCTAGCCAGCTTGCGCGCGAAAACAAGAAATTCCTGTACGGCGCTGTTCGTGCTGGCGCTCGTGCGCGAGATTTCGAGGAATGTTTGCAGTGGCTGTCAGACTACGGTGTGGTTCACCGAGTCCCTCGCGTGTCGGCATTGCGCCTTCCTTTGCTTGGCTACGAAGATGCATCCGCCTTCAAGCTTTTCTGCGTGGATGTTGGGCTGCTGGGCGCTCTTTCCAATTTGGAACCTACGGCCGTGCTTGACGGGGGGCGACTGTTCACCGAGTTCAAAGGCGCCCTGACCGAGCAATATGTTGCCCAGCAGCTTTACTGCAAGGGCTTCTCGCCGGCTTACTGGTCTTCCGGTACTGGCACGGCGGAAACGGATTTCTGCGTTGCGCTTCAGGGGAAGGTTCTGCCCATCGAGGTGAAAGCCGGCGAAAACTTACGCTCCAAGAGTCTTCGTGTAGCCTGCGAGAAGTTCGGCCTTGAGAAGGCGATGCGGACCTCGCTTTCCCCTTATCGCGATGACGGCTGGCTGATGAACGTTCCCCTGTGGGCTGTTGGGCAGTTCGATCAGCTATTGAGAAGCAAGGCGACTTCGAGTGCGTGATGGCTTCTTCATTTTTTGATGAGAAGTGCTGGCTTTGGATCCGCAATTGAGCGGGTGGATCCGGACACCGGACACCATTCCGCGTTCGTTTGCAAAGCGTCAATGCGTTACCGTTTCTGCGGTGGTACAATGCGGGGCGTAAAGGCAGTTGGCGGAAAGGATTTCACTGTGGACACAACGAAGCAACATGACTGGGGATTGATCGTGGCGGGCGTACTATTGATTCTGCTTGCCGCGTTCTTCGTGTTGGCGCCGGGGCTTACCCTGGCCACTATCGCACTCATCGCTGGGGCGGGCTTTCTCGTGTCGGGCGTGTTCGACATCGTGTTCTATGCGCGCAACAGCCGCATCTTGGGGCTTTCGGGTTGGACGCTTGCCTATGCCGTGCTCGACGTGGTGATCGGTCTCATGTTCCTTCTGCATCCACTAGCGCTTTCGGGCGTGATTCCGTGGATTGTGGGTCTGTTTTTCGTTGTGTTCGGCTGCTTTGAGATAGCAGCGGCGCTGCGCGTGCGCAAGTTGGGAACGTCGCTTTGGGGCTGGATGTTGTTCTCGGGAATAGTCGGCGTGCTGTGCGGTATCACGTTTTTTGCCTCGCCTGCCACGTTCGTCATCTTCCTTGCCCTGTTTGTGGTCATGCGTGGCGCATCCTTCATCGTTTACGGCTGGAACGCCCACGGCGTGAGCATTGTGGGGTAGGTTGTAGTTTTCTATTTGCGTGGTTAGGGAGATGCAGGTGTCACAACATGGTGGCGTTGTTTATACAAAGGAATGGGTAGTCGAGCTCATTCTTGATATAGCAGGCTACACGGCAGATAAGGATCTTTGGTCGAAAAAGGCCATCGAACCCTCATGCGGTGAGGGCTCTTTTCTCAGAGTCATGGTTAAAAGAATTGCATTTTCTGCGAAACGGGCGGGTAAGCTGTCCGTTGAAGCGCTTAAGGATTGTCTCCTTTCTTATGATTTGGATCCCCGTTCGGTTGATATGGCCCGAGGAGTTGTTTCCGAGGAGCTAATAAAGGCGGGTCTGAGCAGTCAAAAGGCCAATGAGCTTGCGGTTAATTGGGTGCGTTGTGAAGACTACCTTTTGTCCAACCAACCACAGGTAGACTATGTTATTGGCAACCCTCCGTATCTTCGAGCAGCCGATATACCTGAGACCGCGCGAAAGCAGTATTGCAAACGGTATGCGGCAATGACAAGGGGATGTGATCTTTATGTGGCGTTCATCCAGCATGGACTTGAGAACCTCACGGAACAAGGGAGATTGTGCTACATCTGCGCCGACCGTTGGATGCAAAATCAATACGGCAAACCATTGAGAGAGTATGTTTCTTCGGGCTACCACATAGCAGCAATTATCAAAATGCATGGCGTTGATGCTTTCGAGAGTCAAGTATCTGCTTATCCCGCCATCATTTTGCTTGACAAGGAGAGAGGCGATATCAAATATGCTGAGTGCACTGATCTTTTCGGTGCAAACGATGTACCATCCTTAATCTCGTGGCTCAACAAAGAGCATGGCCCCCTCAAAACGAGGGCTTACGAAGCCGGCACTATTCCGGCTCCCAGAGATTCGTCTTTGCTGCCTCTTGTTTCCCCCAGAAAGGCAACGCTCGTTGCAGATCTGATGCTCCGCTATCCGTCAATTGAGGAAACTGGCGTAAAGATTGGCATCGGGCTTGCCACAGGTCGGGATTCGGTCTTTATCACGGATCACGAAAACCTCGTAGAACCCGAACGCATGCTCCCGGCTTTTAGCATGCGCGACTGGCGAAGAGGATGCAGAGACAAAAGACGTTGGT
>JAEYEL010000008.1 GCA_023403475.1 Actinomycetes bacterium | reverse complement strand
GCTCGCATCGATGCCGCATTGCCTCGTCGTAAAGTAAAGCCAGTATAGCAAAGTACTTTTTCAACGGCACCGCCAACGCCTTCCCTAACGGTCAGCGGAGCGAAAAATCAAATTATTTCATTCCAATGCAATCACTTTGCCAACCAAGACGCTAAATAAGGCTGCGACTTGAAAATCCGTCGGTTTCGAACGCTTTCCCTCTCGTCCTTTTGCGCATAATGTCATATAATTTGCGAGATAGGATTTGCATAATGCCTTATGAACGCCGCCTATCTCTTGTCCTTCAGGTACAATTTCACACGAACCTGCTCGCGAGGAGCCGCCTTCTTGTCGCGCTTGACAACCTTGCAGCGCACCACGTCCGTATGACCGAAGAAGAGCATCTGCGCCAGCAGCGCGTTACTTGCCCGCGGCACGTAACCCAGATGAACGCCTTTGTACTTGATGGCAACGGCATTCGGATCATAGGGGGTTGTCGAACTCGGGCACGAGATCAAGCTTGGTGCCTACCTCTAGCTTGTCAAGCACGTCGGCGCCGTCGCGGTACTGGAATCCCGCGATCGGGAACTGATCAATCTGCTTGGTTGGCTCGTACATCGCATCTCCTTTCCTCTGTGGACGTTGATGACATTATAAGGTTCTGTCACTCTGCAATATGTCCCTATATAGGTACATGCCTCACGGGTTTGCAAAATCACGACCACCCGTTATGCGAGCGGTTCGTTGTCCCTGCGCTACGCGCACAGGGCAGACTCGCAAGCCCGAAAGCAAGCGCCGCCTGGAAGACAAATTTCCAGACGGCGCTGCTTGGACAGATCCATGCCGAGCCGCTCTGCCGCGCACAGCTCCTTCAGGTAGCTGCTACAGGGCGGCCATTATCTTCCCGGCCATATACCCGTGCGTCATGGCCATGCCTATGGAGTTACCGGCGCTTGGGGTGGCGTAGGCCATGCCGTAGCGCTGACCTACGGTGTTGCCCGCAGCGTAAAGACCCTTGATAGTGCCGGAGCGATCGGCTTTCATGACGTTGAGGTTGTCGTCGGTGATGAGGCCGGCAAGCGTCACCAAGCCGGTGCTGCGGTTGCCGTCGTTGGTAGCGACGGCACCGTAGAATGGAGGCTGCTCGACGGGGATCATCAGCTCCGCATCTTTACCGAAGTCGGCGTCGATGCCGCCTTGCTTGCACAGTTCGTTGTAGTGCTCGATTTCGGCAAGCGCGGTCTTGAGCGCCTCGCCCTCGTAGCCCAGATAGCCCAGCAGCTCTTCGAGCGTGTTCGCTGCCCATACATTCGACGGAGAAGGCTTACTGCTCGCTTCGCGCCCATAGGGCTCTCCGTTGGGGTTATGGGTGTTGATTTCGTTCACGCCGGCGATACCCACGCCCGGCACGTATCCGCCGTCCGGGCCGGGCTCGATGGCGAGCATGGCCTGCTCCATCTTCTCGAGCATCGAAGGCATACCCCAGTTGGGTGCCCCGTGGTCGAGCCCGCAGCCTTGCACGGTCTTCATGAAGTTGGCGTCGGTGACAGCCGTCGTGATGCCCAAGGGCTGACGCAGGCGCGCAGAGCCGATCAGCTGGGCCATGGCCTCGTTGGCGAACCGCTTGCCCTTTGCGTTCAGGTTCAGGAAAGCGGACGTCCCCCAAGGGCCGGGATTGCCCGCGCCGGTGTTCATGGTGGGACGCGGGTGCGGCTCGATGGCACCGCCCGCCCAGCATCCCAGCTTGTGGCCCTTGCCGTCGCGACCGCCGCCGAAAAGCGTTTCCTTGGTCTGGCCGACCCGTGCGCCCCATTCCGACACATCGTCCAGCAGGTTCCACACCATATCGGCATTGGCAGAGAAGTCGCCCGTCGCCAGCAGCACGCCCTTCGAGGCGTTAAGCCGCAGATAGGTCCCGTCCTCTTTCTGGACGTAGGCGCCCGCCACCTCATCGCCGTCCATGACGAGCGCCTCGGCCGAGCAGCCCCAATACCACGTGGCGCCCAAACGTTCGGCCTCCCATATGCAATACGTCTCAAGTTCGGTAAGACGGGTGAGGCGGCGTCCGGGAATGACCTCGGTGGGATTGACGGTTTGGATGGTCTGCAGGGTGGTCGCCCACGATTTGTAGCCCGATTGCTCTATGGGGTAGAACGAGCCGTCGTCTTTTCCGTAAGCAGTCTGAATGATGCAGCGGCCGCCCGCGCGATCCAAAACGTCGCTCGTCTCCGGAATGAGCGAAGCCATGTTGTCGAACATCTCCCCGGAGTTCTCCACGAACATCTTCAAAAGAGCCGGGGACACCCGCCCGATGCCCCGACGGCAGTATTCGGCCGTTATCTCGCCCAGATCGTATCCGCCGAAGCCCTGCTCGGTAATCCACTGGGAGTTATAGGCGCAGATGTCGTCGCCGAAGTACACGTAGTCCTCGCTCGATTGCTTTTCGACAACCGCCACCTTCGCCCCCGCCTGCGCCGCCGACAGCGCCGCCTGCGTGCCCGCATGGCCGCCGCCCAGAATGACGACGTCGACGTCCACGGTTTCGGAAACGTCGCTTTCCGCGATCTCCGGCATAGTGCCCAGCCAGTCTTCGGGACAGATGGCCCCGCCGATGGTTCCCCCTACGCTAGACACGCCTGCAGGTGAGGAACCGTCGCTTTTTGCGGATTCGCCAGAATCCGATTTCGGCGAGCATCCGGCAAGGCCGGCAAGCGCGGCGCCGCTGGCCGCTATGGCGCCGGTCGCCAAAGCCCCCTTCAGAAAATTGCGTCGATCCATGGCCTCAGAACCCTGGACTTCACTCACTGTCTCGTTGCTCATCTATCCTCCCTTTCCCTTTTGCTTGCAACCTGTTTGCCGAACATGAGGCGCTCTTTGGCGCCTCGACACCGTTATTATTGCGTCCGGTTTGGCTTTCCTCCATCACCTCAACGCAGGAACGCGCACATCACGGCCTCACCGCATTGGGTGAAATCGGCAAAAATCGCCCGAAGCGAGAACAGTTCTCGCTGTCTCCCTCTCGATGTAATATACTTTTAGAGGAGGGAAGGAGCGTTCTTCGCATGGGTGACGTATCGCGGAAAGAGCAGACGCGTTCAACGCGAGCAGGGATGGGGATCCGCCCTATCGCACTTCTGGCAGTTGTCCCCGCCACGGGGCTATGCTGTTTTTTCGAACTGGCCCGCCTTCCTGCTCTGCACGGGCTGCCCTGGAACCAGGGCGAGGCGCTAGTCGTTTCTTCCATAGGCAGCGTCGTGGGGGCGCTGCTTCTTGCTATGGCGAGCAAGTCCGGCATGTTGAAGGCTTCCTGGTCGGAAGTTCTGGCGGGCGCCGCATCGCTTTTCCTCGTTGGAGCGGGAGCTCTTCTCGCGGTCGTGGCGAACGCCCCGGAAGACCTTGCTTTCATGGGGCTGTGCTCGGTGTTCCTCGGCGGGTTTGGCGTTCCTTGCGTCATTTATACATGGGCCCGCTTTTTTGCGTGCTTCGACTATCGGGGCACGCTTTTGAACAGCGGGCTCGTCTACATTGCAACCACAACCTTGCTGTTCGGCTGCATGGAGCTGCTGCCTCGACAGCCTTGCTCCATATGGGCTTTGGCGATTTCCCTCGGAGGCCTAGCGCAGCTTGCTTTCGTCGTTGGAAAACCCCGCTTGAAAGCCTTTGCGGCGGCAACGCCTTCATCCAGGCGAGACTGTACCGAGAACGAAGCGGCGCCGGGACGCTATTTCGCCTCCGTCCCCTTTCTGGGCCTCGTTCTCTATGCGTTCACGATGGGCGTCGTGGCGAAAGAAGGAGGGAACCCGTCTTGGCCGCTTCCCGTTCTTTTCGCAACATATGCCGCAGTGGGGCTTTTGCTGATGCTTCTTCGAACCAAGCTCGCTTCGCTGCCAGACCGCCAGATCGTGTTCCTCCTACAGGATCTCGGGCTTCCGGCCATGGCGATAATCGCACTTGCCGTCAAAATGATACCGTTGGACGCAGTGGCTTATGGCATGTTCGTTGAGTTTATGGAGCTGTTCTTCCATATTATCGTGCTGCTCGCATGGGTGAGCGTTGCAAGCTGCTCTTATTTCGGCTTTGCAAGACAGCCGTACTTTTGCGCCGCCACCGCGATCGCGTTCAATCTTTTCCTCGTAATGGGATATCTCATCGGCGGCAAGACGTCCCTTTTCAGAGCCGTCGTTTTTGGCGGGCTGACGGCTCTTTTCCTGCTGTATGCCGTCGCAACCGCCGGACGCAACCTCGTTTTGCTCAACAAAAGCCCTGAAACTGCCGACGAGCTGGCTAAATCAGCGCTTCCCGACATGGATGCGGTGTCCGCTTCGGTCGCCGAGGAGCACGGGCTGTCGCCTCGCGAGACAGAAGTGCTCAAGGAACTCGCCTACGGGCACTCGTCCAGCTACGTCGCTAAAGTTCTTGTCGTGTCGGGCAACACCGTCCGCACCCATATGAAGAACATCTACAAAAAGCTGGGCATCAACTCACGAGAAGACCTGCTCAAGTTGCTGCGCGACAGGCGGAAGCCGGCAGCGTAGCACTACATCTATAAAAATATTGGCATCCACCGCGGCAAGATCGGCCATGAGGTAGTCATTCAGCAAATCCTCGGCCGCATCCCAATGCGAGAATAATTCTGGATTAAGACGCTTGCCCAACGAGAGAAGAAGCTCTTCGTCCGATTCGGCTTCGTAATAACTGGTCACTTTCTTCATTGCCCGAAGAGGGATCCACCACGTGCGAGCAGAGTCACGTTCGCAGCTTATGGCTACGGGCAAACCAAGTCTGCATAGGCCGTAGCGGCATCGGTGTAGGGTCTCAGCGGCAGCCAGATTTCAGCACGTGCACCCCACCAAGTGAATACGGAATCGACGGGAATTATCTTCGTTCCCATTTGCACGCTCTGAATAAGCCAGTGCCAAAAAGCCGTCGGCAACCCTAGATCCCTGCGGTACTGCATGGGGCTTCTGTAATCCGGGTCGCTTTTAAGCCTCTCGCCACGGCACCGCTCGAGGTACGCATCGAACTCGCCGATGAACCGCTCGATGCTCACGCCGCCCCAGTCGACGCCGTGGAAGAACTCCATCTTCAGCCTGCCGAAGAGAAACCGCCCGGTCAAAAGGACGTTCGACCACCGCGTGTACAAGCAGAGGCACCTGACAGAGAACGCCTTCGGGAAAATAAAGAGGCGGCGCGGCCTAGCGACCCGCTACTGCAAGCGAGCAGTCGGCTTTAAGGCCGCGATCCAGATCCGCTGCGTCACACTTTGGCTACACATCTTGTGACGACACTATCTAAGCGATACATAGCCAGACATAAATGGAAGACAAGTTTACCGTACTGGAGAGCCGTTGAGCTTAGTCGCACATCAAACCGACTCGCTGTAATGTTGACGTGCCAGCAAAGCTCGTCTTTCGCTGCCCTGGGTATCCATCCCGTAGTTAGAAGCTCTTTTCAAACAAGCGCATCCGATAAGCTCCGATAAGCATCCGATAAGCATGTCCCCCTATCGTCTCGCCATCATGCCGTTATCGCGCTAACGCACGTTAGTTGTCAAACTTAACGCAACAGAGGGGGTACGGACGTTTTTCCGCACCCCCGAGTTCCGCGCAGAAAGCGATTGAAGGGGGCCGGATTTGTAATAAAATGAAAGTGTCTGTATTCATTGGGTCGATGCGCCGCCCAGCCACGTGCAAGGCGAGTCCGTGCGCTTTGCGTCATCGCCTAGATGCTCGGTCGATACGCCGCCCAGCCGCGCGGAAAGCGAGTCTTTATGCCTGCCGAAAACGTCCAGAAGCTCAAGATTTTGCACCTGCTAAGATTGCTGTGGACCGAAACCGATTCCGAGCGCGGCCTCACGATGGCGCAGATCATCGCGAAGCTTGGCCAAGTGGGCATCGATGCCGAGCGCAAAAGCATCTACCGCGACATCGCTGCACTGCGGGATTTCGGACTGGAAATAACCACCTATCGGCGCATGCCGGTCGAGTACGCCGCAGTAAAGGCGGGCTTAAGCTTCGACGACGTGATGATGCTGGTCGATGCGGTGCAGGGATCGAAGTTCCTCTCAAAGCGCAAGAGCGCCCAGCTGACGAAAGCGATCAAGGAGCTCGCGAGCGTGCGGGAGCGCAATCTTCTTGACAAGCGCGTGCATGTGGAAGGGCGCATCAAGAACCAGAACGAGAGCGTGTTCCGCAACGTGGACACGATACATGAGGCTATCGCAGCAAAGCGCAAAGTACAGTTCCTCTACTGCCGCTACGGCACGGACTTGGAAATGCATCCCGCCGAATATCCAGAAACCGGGCGCTCGAAGCTCTATGTCCAGACGCCCGTGAAGGTGGCTTACGCGTGCGGGTTCTACTATCTGGCCGCATGGAGCGACGACCATGAGAAGATGCTCACCTTCCGCATCGACCGCATGAGGCTTTTGCAGATAACGGACGAGAAGGCCACGCGCAATGCGGTCATCGGCTCCTACGCGTACGAGGACTTCGAGCATCAGGCCTTCGAGATGTTCGACGGAGAGCCCGTATCCGTAACGCTGCACGTGAGAGCCGAAGGAATGGGCGTGATCGTCGATCGCTTCGGACGCGACGTGGTGGTGACGGGCGCCACCGACGAGGCATGCGACGTGCACGCGACCGTGCGCATGAGCCCTCTCTTCCACGGATGGCTTGCCAGCATGAGCGACATCATCAAACTCACCGGGCCGAAGCGCGCAGTGGAGGCGCATAAGGAATGGGTGAAGGGGTTGGCAGAGAAGTAGGGCAGCCCGTACGAACTAAGAAACCGCCGCACGCCCTCCGCACTATTGTTCGGAAGTACGACAAAATGTCGATTCCCCTCTGAGAAATTGCCGGTTGTTTATTGCCGTGCACGCTGAATCCCAGCCGGGCACAAGCGTGACATCGCGCGCATTGTCCACAATGCCGCAGAACACAGGCACTTCATCAATGAGCACCACGTCGTAGCCTTCGTGGCGCAGGATACGGAGACTTGGCTCGAACCATGTTTCGGTTAAAACATCTTGGAGGCTCAGTTCATCGAGCAGCCTGCCCTTTCGAAGCGATGCTCCTTCATCGCCATTGCGGGCGATGCCTTCGCCATTCGCAGCGCCTTCGTCATTCGCAGCCCCCTCATCGTCACAGGCGACGCCCACGCCGTTTGCAACGCCTGCGTCACCGCGGGCGGCACCTTCGTCATTCGCGGCGCCTTCGCCACTACAGGCAGCACCTTCGCCTCCCTGAAATGACAGTGCCAACACCAGCTGCCCTTCGAAGTAGACAGGGCCATCGCTTGGCAAGGGGCGAAGCTCATGCGGGATGCCACCTGCAATATCGGTATCGCCGAACAACGTCGGCGTGATCCGCTTCGCGCTTTCAATGGCGGCACGACTCATGGTCTCACTCCTTTCAAGGCAGTCTTTTCATATTTGGCACAGGGTAAATCCGCTGCAACCCCGAGCGTGTCCGCTCATGGGGACAGGGTCAGACGTTTTGCATTTTTCTGCGCCGCACTGCCAGCAAGCCGTGCTGTCAAGCATCCGCTAGCCGTGCTGTCGAATGTCGTCGAATGCCATCGAATGTCGGCAAGCTTCGCACGGCACCGCCTGCTGTCATAGCCCCGTCGCAAAGTCAAGTGCACAAAAAGTCGCGAATTGTTGCGCCTGATAAGAGAATAGAAGGAACAGGCGAGAGACGGTTTCGAATAACGCCTGTTCTGATGGTTGCTTGATCTCCAAATTTTCCCTAAAATCCAGAGAGGCAGGCGCCCCCTTCGCCACCTTGGGAGAAAAACGCAACAATTCGCGACTTTTTGTGCATCCAGGGTGATTTTGCTGCCGCGCTCATGGTCGTTGGCACGTTTTTGTTCTTCTGGTCGGTGGCCGGGTTCGCCGTCGCAATTCTGACCAGAACGAAGAGCCCGTACTTCAAAGGCATCCGCATGTTCACCGTGCGGCAGATTTCCGGCAAGATCAACACCGCGTTCGCCAGCACAGCGGTGGTGAGCATCATGCTGTTCTTCGCCCTGACAATCGCTTCCACCGGAATGGGGCTTGTGCAGCTGTTCGTGGACAACTTGGAGAACACCACCGCCTACGACGCCACCATCATGGCGAATGCCGCGAGCGCATTCGAGACGAGCGCGACTGGCGATTCAGCAGCTGTCGGAAACAGCCGACGCTTTGGGGCGCTACCGAAGATTGCACGCGCTCGGCTGCGATCAGCGCACAATCTTCGGATCGCTGAAAACCCAGACCGTTACATACTTTCTTGCGCCCCTTGTCTTGGCAACATGCCATACGATACGCTCGATGACGGTATTGGCAAGCACGCTTTTCGCCGAACTGGGCGTGGATCTTACCGGTTCGATCGCCCTTTCGGTCGGCACGATGGTCACCGTATACGCACTATACCTAGCCACAACCTACCTGCTTTCCAAAAGCGTCGTCAAGTCGTCCTTGTAGTGTCAAAATGTCAAAGTGACAAAGGGTGTCAAAGTGTCAAAGTGACAAAGGGTGCCAAAGGGTGCCAAAGTGTCAAAGGGTGCCAAAGGAACCCTTTTGTCACCCTTTGACTCCGCCCGCCTCGATATCCTCCTCCTTCCTATTAGGTAGCGAAAATCGCTACGTTCTCCCTTTTTGTATTTCTTATGCCTTTGAACAGGTAAAATAGGGTAGTTTCATTAACGAATATTGCCGTCTTGACGCTCTTCTGAGCAGTTTGGTAGACTGATTCGGCCGGTAAGGAAGATCTGCAGATCCTTTTCATATGACAGTAGGAGTAGTCTAGCTTTGGAGCTTTGGAGCTTTAGAAAGGATAGGTTATAGGAGATATGGAACAAAATCTCGAAGCTCGCAATGAGAGAAAGTTCACCCGCCGAGAAGCCCTGTTCGCAGGCGGCGCTGTAGCTATTGGGGCTTTGGCAAGCGGTTTTCTCCCCGGTTGTTCTCCGAAATCCGACACCTCTTCTGCGGAATCTTGGGACAAGGAAGCCGACGTGATTATTGTTGGTGCGGGCACAGGCCTGTACACCGCGCTGCGCGCCCGCGAGGACGGATTGAAAGTAATCGTTTTGGAGAAGGGAGCCAACCCCGGCGGATCTACGTTGTACTCGTCTTCGGTCGTTTGGGCTCCCGCAAACAAGCTGATGGAGCAGAACGGAGACAAAGACTCGAAAAGCGATGCGCTCGCTTACATAGAAGCGGGATCTGGAGAAACTTACCTTCCCGAACATGCCGAAATGTTCGTAGACAACGTGAACACAGCCTTAGAGAACGTAGCGCGCCTTGCTGGCATTGAGTGGGTGTACTGGGCACCCGGAATTGACTACCGTTCCGATTTGCCTGGCGGTAAGACCATTGGACGTTCCTTGTGCCCAAAAGTCGGGGAAGGACAAGCCATAGCGGGCGTACTCGGCAGCTCCTTGATTTCACATGCGGAAGACGCCGGAGTCGAGATCATGGTTAAAACACCTGCCAAACAGCTCATCACGCGCGAAACCGAAACCGGAAGCATGGAGGTGCTCGGCATACTTGCAAACGATGGAAAAAAGGATCTTCGAATCCGCGCGAAACGAGCCGTAGTCATGGCTTCGGGCGGATTCGATTGGAACGAATCCATGATGAAGACCTATCTGCGCGTTCCAGCTCGGTACAGTTGGGGAACGCCGGATGGCACCGGCGATGGGCACAAAATGGCCATGAAAGCCGGTTGCGATTTCAGCTTGATGAACGAGGCTTGGCTTTCGCCTGGTTACAAAGTGGAGTACGAGGAAGCTCGCTCCCAAGGCGCCAGCAAGCTTTCATCGGCGATCCGCGATGACTGCAAACGCGGCGTGATCTACGTCAACAAGCATGGACGGCGATTTACCAATGAATGTTCGAATTACGATTCCGTAGGAAGGTCGTTCTGCGCTCTAGAAAACGGCATGGAGCCTCGAGGCTGGAAGAACCTCCCCGCATTTGCGATAGCCGATCAGACTGCCGTTGATACCTATGGATTGAACGGCGGAAAGCCCGGAGAACCCGGGCAAGCGTTCAAACGATACGCCTCTATCGACGAACTTGCCCAGGCTTGCGGAATAGACGCTGCAGGCCTTGAGGAAGAGCTTTCCCGGTACAACGAGAACGCCAAGAACGGCATTGATCCCGATTTCGGTCGTGGACAAGATTACTACGGCCAAAACTATGCAGGCGGAGACTCGAATTTCGAGGGAGCAGCGCGCACCTTGGCTCCCCTTGAGAACGGCCCTTTCTGGGCCGCAGAAGTGGTTCCCGTTGTTCTAGGCACAATGGGCGGCGTAAAAACCACCCCCAACGCGCACGTTTTGGATACCGAAGGCAACGAGATTGAGCGGTTGTTCGCTCATGGAAACTGCTCGGGAGTAGGCTGCGGTGGTGCGTTTTACACCGGTGGCGGTGGCACGCTTGGCCCTTCGCTTGCTTTTGGCGAAATTATTGCGGCGCAATTACCCAAACTTGATTCCTGGTCTTAGTAAGGGAGGCGGCGTGGAGGCTGTTTCTCCACGCCGCCTCGAAAACGAAGGAGATTCCCCCGTGTCTCTGGAATTACTGAAGAGCCCCGAATTTCAACTCCTTCTCTGGCGGGCAGAGAGAGCTCCCTTGCTCAAAAGAGAGCTGGATGTTCGATTCATCCCCGACGGCTTCACTGCAGACGAGGTTTGGGATGCGCTTACGGACATTCGAAGAGGACAAGCGTTTTACGGCCCTATTGTCGAGTTCACATCGGAAGGCGTTCACAAGAACTGGCATACGATGCCAGCCTCTCTTCGTTATAGCCTGCGGCAAATAGCCAGAAAAACGCAAAAGGGATCGTTTCTCGATTCGTTCATCACGGAGCGAACCGGCTCCCACTTCATCACGCAGTACTACATTCAAGAAGCAGTGGCAAATCTTAAGCAGGACGGATTCGAAACCGATTACGAAAATATCCGGGCGGCTTTTTTCGGGGAGCGACCTTGTATAACCACGGCGCAACGTCTTGCTGTTAACTTCCACGAGATCATGAGAGACTTGGAATCTTACGAGGATCTTCCCTTTGACAAGGCGGTCATCCTTCGCTTCTATCGCGAACTCACCAAAGGCCTCTCTGAAAGGGATCTTTCCGGTTCCAACACACCTCCTCTTCTGGATCAACATGTCATCTTGTTTCGCGAAGACCAGGTAATGGATGTTATCGTTGCTACGGGAAACGACTTGAACACTGAACCCGCTCAAGACCCCATTATGATTTCCATGCTGGTGAATTGCCATTTTTGGAGACTGTCACCGTTTCCTTTCTGCAACAACCTTATGGGATGTATAGCAAGCAGATTCTATTTGCTTAAGAAGGGGTTTCCGGCGTTTCGATTTCTTCCAAAAACGAAAATATTGGAAGACTGGAAAGCCGGCAACCTCTTTTCCGGAAATGCACGCTATTCGATGGAGCAGTCCATCGTGGCGGATGGGTGTGCAACAGATTGGACTGCTTACTACGATTCGTTCATGTCCATTATGCTGCATATGCTTCAGCTCATGGAAGAAGCTCTTGTCAACCTCAAGGAATCCGACGACTTTATTCTAGCTCGCATCGCCTCAGCCGAAAACCTCAATCACCGACAAAAGGCCATACTGCGCCGCGCGGTTCTCTCTCCAAAAATGGAATTCACGATCTCCAAGCACAAAGCTATGAACGGGATCGCTTATTCGACGGCACGCGTTGACTTTGAGACCCTCGTTGCGCAAGGGCTGTTTCTTCGAGCGACGAAGGCGGCGGCCAGCGTGTACTTATGCGCACCTAACTTGAGAGTTTCGTTAGCGAAGTCGACAGGCCATCCACCGAAGAACCGATGAGCACCAAGGAGGGTGCCAAAGGGACACACCTAATGGCATCCTTGAAAGGGTGCCATTAGGTGTGTCCCTTTGGCACGTTTGGCAGATGTTCTGCAAGCACGTGGGCAAGGTCGTCTATGTTGAACGGCTTACTCACATGCGCGTTCATGCCAGCGTCCAAGCATTCCTGCACGTCGTTAGCGTAAGCGTTCGCGGTGAGCGCGATAATGGGAACAGTGGCGGCATCGCTGCGTTCAGGCGCAAGATCGCGAATGGCGCGCGTTGCCGCATAACCGTCCATAACCGGCATCATGGCATCCATGAGCACGGCATCGAAATGGCCGGATTCGCTTTCGCGGAAAATGCGAACCGCCTCCGCGCCGTCTCTTGCTTCCACAACTTCTGCGCCACGCTCGCCAAGCAACTCGACAAGGATCATGCGATTAAGCTCGTTGTCTTCAGCCGCAAGGAACCGCCGCCCGCGAAACGCCTCGTCAACTTCTATATTGTCAGTCTCTTCAGACTTCGCTTCCGTCACAGAGCCAACGCAACCACCCTCTTCGATGCGGAATTCCAAAACCACCGTGAACATGGTGCCCTTGCCAACGGAGCTTTCGACATCAATGGTGCCGCCCATGGCATCCACAAGCGCCTTCGTGATGGTCATGCCCAACCCCGTGCCCTGAATACCCTTGCGCTCCGCATCGCCCGCACGTTCGAACGGCGCGAAAAGGTCTTCGATAAACGCCGGGTCAATGCCCATGCCGTTATCGCGCACCACGAACTGAAGCCGTGCAAGGCGGAAGTTTGCGGGTTCCAGCTCCGTCACGACAAGAGAAATCTCGCCGCCTTCGGGCGTGTACTTCACGGCGTTCGAAAGCAGATTGAGCAGAATCTGACGAAGGCGCAGCCCGTCGGCGGCAAACGTTCGATGAACGGCAGCAGAGGCTTCAATGGTCAATTTCTGGTTCTTCGCGTCGGAAGTAGGCCTGGTCAAAACATCGATGCTGGAAAGCACGTCATCAAGACGGCAACCGGTTTCCTGAAGCTCGATGCTGTTGCTTTCTATTTTGGACATGTCGAGCACATCGTTTATGAGACTGAGCAGATGTCCGGACGAAACATGGATGGTCTCAAGACATTTGCATGTCTTTTCGGCATCGCCCATGTGGTCTTTCGCAATTTGAGTCATGCCCATGATGGCGTTGATGGGCGTGCGAATGTCGTGCGACATCTTGGCCAGAAACGAGCTTTTCGCCTCGTTCGACTGACGTGCCAACTCAAGCGCTTGATGCAAACGCTCGGTGTTCAGTTTCTCGCGCGTGCAGTCGGCCAGCACGTAGATGATCTTGTCGGGATCTCCTACAGACGCATGATACATGGTCTCTTGATACCAGCACCGCTCGCCGGTGTCTTTGTGTATGCGCTCGCGGCAGCAGCGACGGTGGTCGACCTTCCGCAAGGCTGCAATGTCGTCGCGCAGCGGCAACATACCTTCCACGGCTGTTCCATCAAGCACGTAGATATCGCTCTCGATGCGCTGCGGATCAATGCCGAGCAGACGCTTGGCATTCGGACTCACGTATTCCACCTTCAGCGTTTCCGGATCGAACATGATAAAAATGTTCTTGGTGTTTCCGGAAAGAGCGCTGAACAGACGCTCGCGATACCGCACTTCCATCTGCTGCTCTTTCACCGCGCGTCGGCTGCGCAGTATGAGCGCCGAGACCAGAAACACGCCCACCGCCAGAAACACGATGGAAACCATGGCCACCGTCGCCCACTGAATCTGACTCATGCTGGCATTCACCGCATCGTCGGGCACCACGCCAAGCATCATCCAGTCTTGGAAACCCGCTGGAAGATAGGCCAGATAGTACGTGGTGTCGTTTATGCTGAAGCGTATGACCCCCGTCTCGCCCGCCGCAAGCGCACGTTGCAGACCGTCCACCGTGTCGCCATCGAGAACCTGGGCGTTGCTGCGCAGAAGCGCCAAGTAGTTGAACGGTCTGTCTGGCGATTCGGTGGCAGAAAGAAGCACGCGTCCGTCAGGCTGGATAACGAAGCAGTCGGAACGCCCGGAAAACGTGTTCACTCCCAAAGCGCGCTCCATGTCTTCGTTGTTGTAGGTTACCGCAATGGCCGTATAGGAAAAGCCGTCGAACGAACCTTCGGCAATGGGAATGGCGAACACGGTCAGGCTTTCGCTGTTGGGCAGCGTTCCGTCCATGACGATGTTCTCACGATTGACCGACAAATCGGAAAGCTTTGCGCCAAGATCGATATAGCCTCGCTCACCGCCAATGGTTATGTAGTTGCCGGCACCGTCAAGGAAGTAGAACTCCGTGAACTTCCATCTCTTTTTTTCGCCGCTCACGAAAGCGCGCAGAACGCTCTCGGTAGCGCCCTTAGAGCCCGCACCTTCGTCCTGCAACAGATCAATAGTTGCCGTTGCGTCCTCAATATAGCGTCCCCACGTGGAAAGCCTGTTCCAGTTGTTCGATACCAGCGACTTAAACGTAGCGTTTACCTGCGTATACACCTCTTCGAGATGCTGGGCGCTTTCCTTGTACATTTTATCGGAAACAAAATGAGCGTACAGAACCGTAACGGCCATGACCATAATCACGGCAACGGCCGATAGGCAGGCGAGAAACCTGAAAGCGAACTTCCGACGCCTCATTGGCTACCCTTCGCTCAAAGAAAGGTAGGCGACGGGGCTTTTCGGCTCGCCGCCGGAAAGCAGGTAGTCGCGCCACACATCGCGCGCCGCCGCAGCGCCGTCATCCGTCATAACGTCGATGGGGAAATCGCCGTCACCATTACCGCCGTCGTCGCCGCCGTCGCCGTTACCACCCTCGCTGTCACTGCCTTCATCTCCGCCGAAAACCGCCTTAAGATCCAAGCATGCAACCGAGCGATTGTGCACATATGCGAACGTATACACCACATCGTCGTTGAGCGATACGCCGTCGACAACGATGTCCTCAAGCTCGAATGCCTCGCCCCGACGCCTCACCTTCATAACGAACCCGCTTGCCACAGGAAGCGTCGAGTGGTTCAACGCGCCCAGAAGCACGCCACGATTCTCGACATAGGCACGCACCAGCGTCCGCACCTGCACGCCCGTAAGCGAAGCGAAAAACAAAAGCGGCGTGTTGGGGGCAAGAACATCTTCGAGCATCTTCTTCGTATAACCCACGCGGAACAACGGCCCTGTGCACAGGCAAAACGGCGAGAAAAGCAGCTGCACATCGCACGCCGCACGCAGCGTTTCCGCCACGACCGAGGCCGATTCGTTCCCCTGCGCATCGGAAGGAGTGTACGCAGCCTCGATAGGCATGTTGTACACAATCTCTTCGGATGATTCGTGCGCGCCGAGCAGTTCGTTGAAGCGGTCGTATGCGGCGGCGGCATCGAGTTCCCGACGGATCATACCGCCCACAACCTCAAACGACGCGGAAAAGAATTCGTTCGAGGCAAGGCGAATGTACAGACGATTCGCGCCGATAAGCGGTTGCACCGTTGAAAGCTCCTCCGATCGGACAAGATCGACGTTGCGATTGTACGGCACGGCGCTGTACGCTTCCGCCAAAAGGTTCTGCCCTTCGCTGGAAAGAAGCGCCTCCACGATGCGCATGGCGTTTCTGCGGCGCGTTTCGTCTTGCTCGACCGCTTTATTGATCGCAATCTGCATGGACGGGTACGTAAGCATCCAACCATCAGGGGAATCAGCCGAATAATACGGAAGCAGAACGACCCCGTTCATGCCGTCGGCGCGCAACGCCTTCAAGTCGTTGCCCGTGCCGCGCGTGATAGCAAGCTTCCCCTGCTTGAAAGGCTCTTCCCAATCGACATAACGAGTCGAGGCCACTTCGGGTTCCCACCCCATATCGTTTATGAACCGCTCCATACGCTCGAACACGCCCGGCCACACCTGCGTATCGAGTCTGTCGGTTTTGTCCGATTCGTAATCCATGCGCCAAAGCTTTCCTTCAAGTGAAGTGAGTTGGGGAATAGAAAGGCCCTGCAGCACCTCGAGCGCGGTGTAGTCGTAGGAAAAATCGCTCAGATATCCCTTGATGCCGCAGCTTTCGAACTGCCGGCATGCGCTGACGAAGCTGGCGTAATCGTGCGGAAGATCGATACCGTGCTCATCAAAAAGGTCTTTGTTGGCCAAAAACGCATCCATCTCGCCGCAGGCCGGAAGCCAGTTGATGCTGCCGTCGTCGTTACGGTAGCTGTCTAGGTAAACGGAATAGTACGAGGCGGCTATCTCGGTTTCCGCAACGTTTACCAAGTTGTCGCGCAGAAGCTTGGCATCGTGCAGCGAGAATCGCCGGCTGGTAATGATGTCGGGCAAAGCACCGTGCTCGTTCAAAAACAGGTAGTAGGCCAGGTCGTTGCGCCCCACCATCCATTCGATATCGACATCGGGAAGCCTCTCTGCAATGAACGGAGCAACCTTGAACATGAGATCGGCTCTCCACAGGCACACGGAAAGCGGACCTGTTGTCGAACGGTTCATGGTTCCGCCATTTGAAACCCACGTGCTTTTCCTGGAAGAGACGCCCGCTGTTCGACACCCCGCAAAGGTTCCGGCAAGCGGCAATGTGCAAGCCCCGGCTAAAAGCACGGCTACTTCGCGACGCGTTAACGGTCTCATGAGCGGCTCCCGTCTTCTGACTTTCGGCCCGCCCACCCCTCAATGCACAGGCCACGCAGTGTAAAAGCTCGTCGAGCAATCTGTTGGACAGTCTGCCGAGCAGTCTGCTGAACGGTCTCGTTTTCTCGTTGTCTTCAATCACGAAACGAATCATCATTATATACTTAATCGTCAAATCTCCGTGCGCTATAAGGCTCATGCAGGTATATGTTACCTTTTTGTAGCAAATGAGCCTTGCTTTTTTGTAGCAAATGCGCCCTGCCCGATGACCGAAAACAGCCCCATTGCCAGTGCGATACGAATTAGTGACGATGCGAAGGAGCACCTCGCGCCTAGCGGGAAAGCGGATACAATTCCAACAGAGCTTACGCCCCGAGCAATAGAGGAGGCACGCATGTGCACCGGAATCTGCTTCACCGACAACGTCGGCAACCTGTACTTCGGCCGCAACCTTGACTGGAACGCCCCGTTCGGGGAACGCATCCTCATCATGCCGAAAGGATACCCGCTTGCCTATTCCTTCCTAGACGACGCGCCTAGCGCGCACGCAGCCATTGGCATGGGCATCGCCTACAAGGGCTACCCGCTGTTCTTCGACTGCGGAAACGATGCGGGACTGGCCGTGGCAGGCCTCAACTTCCCCGGATACGCCCAGTACGAAAGCGCACCCGTAAACGGCAAGGCCAACGTTGCCGCCTACGAGTTCCCCGAATGGATCGCCGCGAACTTCGCCTGCATAAGCGAGGTGCAAACGGCCTTGGAAAACGTAGCCATCGTAGGCAAGCCGGTAAGCGAGCAGCTGGGAACATCGCTTCTGCACTGGATAATATCCGACGCAAAGCGCAGCATCGTAGTGGAATATATGGCCGACGGCATGCACGTGTACGACAACCCCGTTGACACGCTGGCGAACCAGCCCACGTTTTCCTTCCATTTGGAAAACCTGCGCAACTACATTTCCGCTGACGGCGCATTCCCCGAGCCGGCAAAGTGGCGCCGCGCCGAACTTGCACCCTATGGATCGGGCTCCACCATGCGCGGCATTCCGGGCGATTTCTACTCGCCCTCGCGCTTCGTGAAGGCCGCCTTCCTGAATGCCCATTACCCTGCGAAAGACACCGAGAGCGAGAACGTGGCGCGCATGTTCCACACGCTAGGAAACGTTTCCATGGTGGAAGGCGCCGCGCAAATGGCCGATGGAACCTACGAGCGCACCATCTACACCGGCTGCTTCTCGGCGCGCACCGGCAACTACTATTATTCCACCTACGAGAACCCCGCCATCCGCTACGCCCGGCTCGCCGACTTCGCGAACACGGACGAAAGCAAGCTCATCGAGCCGGAAGAGCACACGTCGTAGCAAACTCACCTCAAGCGGTCGGCCAGTTTGTAGCCTACGCGCCAGACGGTTATAAGGTAGAGGGGCTTTGAGGGATCGTCCTCTATCTTCTCGCGTATCTTGCGCACGAAAACCGTAATGCTGTTGGGGTCGGCGGCGTTTTTGTCGCCCCACACGTGGTCGAGAATCTGATCGCGCGTGTAGACGGCGCCGGGATCGGAGGCCAGAAGCTCTAGCAGCTCGAACTCGCGCGAGGAAAGCTGCACCGCCTCGCCGCGCAGACGCACCTCGTACTTGCCGAACATAATTTCCAAATCGCCCACCTTGTAGGATCCCCCGCGCCTCTCGGGCACGCCCGTTCCCTCCGCGCTCGCGCTTTCCCGCTCGCGACGACGCAGATGGGCGTGCAAGCGCAAAACAAGCTCTTCGGGTTGGAAGGGTTTCACTAGGTAATCGTCGGCGCCGGCCTTGAACCCGATGCTTTTGTCCACGATATCGCCCTTCGCGGTGAGGAACATGATGGGCACCTTACGGCCTTCCGACCGAATTATCTGGCAGATTTCGAACCCGTTGATGTCGGGCAGCATCACATCCAAGATAAGGAAGTCGGGGCGCTCGCGGCGCAACATCTCAAGCCCTTCTTCCCCGCCGCTCGCACAGCAGAAATCGTAGCCGTCGCGGCGCACTATCTGCTCTATGAGCACTTGCATGCTCTCGTCGTCGTCAACGAGCATGATCTTGTTCATCGCACACCCTTTCCTTCCTGCGAACTGTCTTTACCGGCCGGCATTTCTGCAGCCTCGTGCGAACCGTCTTCGCCAGACACGCTCTCGTCGTCAGGCACGTCGCCAAAAGCAGCGGGGAACTCTACCGAAAACGTGCTTCCCGCACCCGGTTGACTTGTCACGCTCACCGTTCCGCCGAGCATGGCGGACAGATCCTTGACGAGGGAAAGACCCAAGCCGCTGCCGCCGTAGCGCCTCACAGTGGACATGTTCTCCTGTGTGAAGCGCTCGAACACCAGCGCCTGCTTGTCGATCGGAATGCCAATGCCGGTATCTTCCACCTCAATGAGCACGCGCTCGCATTCCGCATGCCACGAAACCCGCACCTCCACGCGCCCGCCCGTCGGTGTGAATTTCACCGCATTGCTCACCAAGTTCGTCAGAATACGGCGCATCTTTTCCCAGTCGCTCATGATAAGCGGAACGTCCGGATCGACCGTCGTGGACATGGCGACCCCTTTTTTGATGGCGACAGGTTGGTTCAATGCCTCCACTACACCCACAACGTCGTTCAAATCGACAAGCTCAAGGTTCACGCGTTCAGATCCGGCCTGGATGCGCGCCGTTTCCAGCACGTTGTCCACCATTTCCAGAAGGATGGCGCCGTTTTTCTCAATCTCTGCAAGCTGACGCTGCGAATCTTGGTCGGCAGGATCGAGCGTATCTCCCATAAGGTCGGCAAACGCCAGTATGGAAGTGAGCGGCGTACGCAGCTCGTGGCTCACAATGGCAAGGAAATCCGACTTGTACTGGTTGTCGCGCGTGAGCTTCTCGTTGATCTCCTCAACGCGACGGCGCGAGAGCTCCAATTCGCAGTTGGCCTGCGTAAGCTGCTCGGTGCGTTCCTCCACCTGCAATTCCAAGCCCCCATACAGATCGGCGAGGCGCCGGGCCATGTTGTCGAACTGTTCGAACAATCCTTCGACCTCGTGCGTTGCATACAGTTCGGGCATGCTTTCCGAAACCGACGGAAGCTCATCTTCCGCAGCCTTGCGCATGAAGGAGCGCGAGCCGTCGGCGACGGCCGAAAGGGACGTGCGCAAATCGGTAAGGGGGTTTGTAATCAGACGGCTTAAAACGAAGTAGATGATGATGGACATGCACGCCATAAGAGTCAGGAAGAAAACGGCGCTGCTTGCAATGGAAGTGCGCATATCCTGAAACGCTTGCTCCGTAGGAACCACTACGCTCACGGCGCCTGCGATGTCTCCCGCCTTCCACCCTTCCTTGGGATACCCCGTAACGTCTATTTCCCCGGCCGGCGTTCCATGACAGTCCACGCAGTTGCCAGACACTTGCATAACCGACACATAGCGAAATACCGAGCGGTCTCCCATTTGGGAAAACCCATAACACTCTGTGACGTGCGGGTTACCGAGGAACGTGCGCAGGGCGTCTGCCTCGTACTCGTCCGGAGCGTTGTAGACGTTGCGCGGATTGAAATTGGTGAACCGCATGCTGTAGTCCGACCCGCGCGAGAACAGCGCTGCCACCGACTTGCCGGCTATGGCGCAGTGCAGCCCCTTGTAATCGTAGTCGCCGTCGGATGTGTAGTTGATAGTGTCCTGATTGATGGACACGAATTCCCATATCGCATCCATTTCCGCAACGAGCACGCGCGACTTCTCGAGCATCGCCGCCTCCGTGCGGTCGCGCTGCTCCGTGTAGGCAAACCCGGTATAGGCAGCGGAAAGCACGAGCAACATGCCTATGAGCAGGCCGATTATCTTAGTACGCAGACCGAACCGCGCACGCGAGCGCCTTTGAGAGAAAAGCCGCGAACGCACAAAAGCAGGCACGGCCACCTGCGCGCCCGCCGTCGTTTTCGTTGTTTCCTTCCCCCGCTCGCTCAAAGCAGCCACCTTGCTCCCGTATCGTGTCCGAAGCTTTCGCTCCGATGCCATGCGGCTCGATGAGCATTTTATTATAAGCTATTCAGTCACCGTATACCGTACGATATCAATGGTTTCCGAAGCGGCGGCTTTCAATGAACAGGAAAGGGAGTCGAGCGTTCCTGCCGCAATGCCGGCGATGGCGCGGTAGTAGGAGGTGTGAGCGCGAACCTGCACGTTCTTGCAGTACAGGGGAGCGAACACGAGCAGGTGCTCTGAAAGGAATGCCGCCGCATCGGCAAGGGAGGGCGCAGCAGACGAGGCTGCATCGGCAAGGGGGACGGCTGCGCCATCGGCTTCCAAAGCGTTGGCGGTTTGTCCGAGCAGATGGGAGACGAACGCGAGCTCCAGGCCCACATGGTCGTCGGGTTCGTTAGCGCAGCGCTCGAACATGAGGCCGTATGCGCGGTACGCCTCTCGAACCTGAAGCGTGGTAGGCCCGAACATGGTGGCATCGTCGGTACGGTACACCGATTCGTAAGGTGTCGTTCTGCTCTGCCCCGTCATGCTGAACAGATAGGTGTGGTCGAGATGGATCTCGCGCAGAAGCTCCTGCATGCCCGTTTCGCCCTCCCGCGCCGCCGCCTCAAGCGCATCATGCAGCTCGCGCGCCGCCTCGGGAGCTACGTCGGTAAACGGCGGCTCGAGCAGAAGGTCGCGTTCGTCCACAAGCCGCCGCACGCCCTCCTGCTCATTCCCTTCTAAAAACGCCCACGAGCAAAACGAGCACAAAGCCTGCCACGCCCGTGCCGCTTCCGCAGAAATCGCCGCCTCTTCCATCGCTGGTTCCTTCCTTTTCGCCTTTCTTATGCTGCGGGGGTCTTGCGACCCCCGCCTCGACCTATGCTTCGTGCGAAACTTCAAGCGGATTTCTTAAGATGCCGCCTTTGGCAGCGTCGCGGTGCAGGCCGAACACCACGTTGGGACCGGTTGTGTTGGTGAGTTCGCCTATAGCGTCCGCATCGCCGTACTTCGCCCGCAAGTCGCTTATCATGCCGAACTCGATGGCGCGCACGGGGCACGCCTTCGCACACACCGGATCGGGAACGCCTTCGGCGTTTTCGTCGCTGCAGAGCACGCACTTGTGCGAAAGCCCATCGGCAAACTGCGAGGGATGCCCGTAGGGGCAACTCTTCTCGCAGGTCATGCAGCCAATGCAAACATCCTTGTCGTTGTTGACGATGCCGGTTTTCTCATCTTTCTGCATGGCGCCGGTGGGGCAGTTCGCCACGCATGCCGGGCTCTCGCAATGACCGCACGTCATAGACGCGTAGTAAGTGAAGGCCGTCGAGACATAGGCCCCGTTATCGTCCATCTTCCAGTCGCCGCCACCGAACTCGTAAACCTTGCGGAACTTAGCCGGCACCTCCAAGTCGTTTCTATCCATGCATGCGGTCATGCACGCCTTGCAACCTGCGCAGATGTCGGTGTTGACGTAGAATCCGTACTGTTCCATGGTGTCCTCCTTTACGCCTTCTCGATTTTGCACAGGTTTGAATGGACGCCGTTGCCCTTCGAGATGGGCGTAGGCCGCGCCGATGTGAGCACGGAAATGCACCCGCCTCGGTCAAGCACGTCACGGTTGCCCAAAGTCGCGGCATCGCGCGTTTCAGGGTCGTACCATGCGCCCTGCGGAATAGACACGACGCCCGGCATGATGCGCGAGGTCACCTTCGCCGTAAGCTTGGAGCGCCCGCGTTCGGTGGTGACGATAACGGCATCGTCCTGCTTGACGCCCAGGTTCGCCGCATCCTGTTCGTTCATCCAGCATTGCTGGGGCGCAACCGAGCTCATCCACGGCACATTGCCGTAAGAGGAATGCGTGCGCGTCTTGGTATGGTGACCGATGAGCTGGAAGGGGTACTCTTTTCTCAGCGGATCGGTGTAACCTTCGAAGTGATCGTAGTAGATGGGCAGACCGGTAATCTGATCGCGCCCGTCATCGGGCACGTAGCCGCCACAGGTGAGGTCCCACTGCTTCGAAAGGTTGTACGCCTGCTTGGAAAACACCTCGTACTTGCCTGACGGCGTGTTTATCTTCTCGGGCTTCGCGATGGCGGGCTCGTGGCCGTCAGTCTGCTTGAACAGACCCGTCTTGCGGAATTCTTCGAAGGTATCGGGAATGTCGTCGCCGGCTTCCTTCCCCTGCTCGTAGCACCATTCAACCCAGTCGAGCTGCGTTCTGCCTTCGGTGAATTCATTCTTGATGCCCAGCTTGTCGGCCAGAAGCGTGCAGATCTCGTAGACCGGCTTTGCCTCGAACAAAGGCTTGATGGCGGCCGTCTCGCACAGCACGAAACCCGTCCAAGCCGTGCCACCCTGAATGACGTCGTCTTCCTCGAAGGCGGTGGTGCAAGGAAGGATGACGTCGGAAATGAGCGCCGTGGGCGTAAGGTAGGGATCCACCGTCACTATCATGCGCACGCCGGAATCCTGCTCGTCGGGCAGGTTGTAGATGCGCAGGCAATCGTTGATGTCGGCGTGCTGGCCGAGCATGACGTTTGAGCCATAGTTCCAGATGAACTTGATAGGAGCCTTGAGCGCAATAGCGCCGGGTTCTTCGGCGTACGTGGTGGAACCCTTCTCGTCGATGTGGCGCACACCCCACGTGGCATCGTTCATGGACTTGTAGTCCTCAATGCCCTGGTACCAGTCGAAGAACGAGACGCACGTATCGACAGTATTCTTCTCGGGGAAGCAATTGATAGCGGTGGGAACCTTGTAGGCCACGCCGCCCGTTTTCTCACGGGCGCCCGTTCCGCCGCCGGAAATGCCCACGTTGCCCGTGATGGCGGCGATAAGCGCAATGGCGCGCGAGCTGTTGCCTCCGTCGCTATGGCGCTGCGGGCCCCATCCCTGGATGGTGGCCGTAGGGCCGTCCATGTACAGATCGGCGAGCTGACGGATGGTGTCGGCGGGCACGCCGGTGATAGAGGCGGCCCACTCAGGCCCCTTGTCACCCGTTCCCGCGTAGCCGCCCGTGCCGTGCATGTACGCCTCGTAGGACAAGTCCTCGTCTATCGTGAGCACACCCGACTTGTCAAGACCCATGAACGTTGCCGCAGTGGGTTCGGCAGCCTTCACGTCTTCGGAAAACGAGTCGGAATAGAAGCCGACGAACTTTTCTCGGATAAGATTCTCGTCAAGCTTTCCTTCGGAAAGAAGGTAGCAGACCATGCCGGTTACGAGCGCGGCGTCGGTGCCGGGGCGTATGGGCACCCATTGGTTGGCCACACCCACGGCGGTATCGGTGAGGTGCGGATCCACCACCACGATGTGCGCGTCGGGATTCTGCAGCCTCGCCTGCGTGAGGAGATAGAACATGGCCGAGCCGCTCATGCGGGTGTTCGCCGGGTTGTTGCCGAACAGCACGATGTTTTTGGAATTCACAAGGTCGGTCACCTCGTTGTTCGACCATGCGTCGCCATTGAACAGCGGCATCTCCCAAGTGATCTGGCCCGTGGAGTAGTCGGAATACTGGCGCAGGTAGCCGCCCCACAGGTTCATGAGGCGGGCGAACATGCTTTTGTCGGGATGCCACGACTTCGAGACCGTGCCGCCCAGCACGCCCGTGCCGTACTGGATGTAGAAGGCATCGTTGCCGTACTGGTCTTTGATTTCCTTCATAGTGGCGGCAATAAGATCGATGGCCTCGTCCCAGCTGATTTCCTCGTACTTGCCCTCGCCGCGCATGGTGCCTTCCACGCGCTTGAGCGGCTTCTGCACGCGCGTGTCGTTGTAGATGCGCTGGCGGTTCGTGCGCCCGCGCACGCATGAACGCATCTGGTATATCTGGTTGGGCCCGAAATCGTCGGTTCCCTCGTCGTCGATGCCGATGCGTACCACGGTGCCGTCCTTCACGTACACCTTGAGCGGGCAACGACTTCCGCAGTTCACATGGCAGGCCGACCATGTAACCGTATCGTAGTCGAAGGGCTTGGCGGCAGACATCTCCTCGGGCTTTTTGTCGTCGCCCACCTTGGGAGCGCAGCCGGCAAGCGCCGTGCCCACGCCGGCCAAACCGGTAAGAGCAACAAACGCGCGCCTACTGATTCCGGGTACCCCGTCGGTTGTCTTTTTCATAGACTCCCCTTTCTCGTCTGAGCAGTAGCCCTAGCTAGTACCAGAGTCGGCAAAGTGTGGTACCAGAGGAAGTTGCTGCTCATTCTCGTCTTGTTCCGCATGCAACAGGCCGTGCGAACGGACTCGATGCCGCCCGATGCCGATCGATGCCGATCGATGCTGCCTGATGTCGATCGATGCCGATCGATGCCGCTTTCCGCACCTCACGCCCTTACATGCAACTGGGTTCAGTCTACGTTACCGTACAGAGAACATCTATGCCCGCTTGCTTCACTTTTCCTTTTCCAAATCTTATGGGAATATTAATTTGTTTAAGCGCGGGAAATGTCTGCAAGCATGTGACCTGCAGATTCTAACGCGAGAAGCGTGAGAAGAGCATGTTTCGCAGTAATTTAGGCAAAACGCAGGCAACGGTTTCCTAGAGTTTTCGGGGCATGAAGAAGCCCTCGCCTAAAGGCGGGGCGATGGGGTCGGACCAGCCGTCGAACTATTCCTCGCACCGTCGGGTCGAGTTTGTCAAGATACTTTTTGTGGATTTTCTCAATTAAACGATTTGTCCGTAAAGAAACCGAAACCGCCCAAAACCATTTCACGCTGTATGGTTTCGGGGCGATTTTGGGCGTTTTCTTTCGATATAAGCGGCTTCATCTTGACGGCGGTATTCTTACCGTCTTTCCTTCGTAAGCCGCTGTTTGTCGCTTCCGGGTAACAAAAAAGCGCCGTATTGCTACGACGCTTTTGTCTTGCTCGGAAGATGAAGCAAGGGAGCGCTATTCAATTACCTGTTATACTTTTTCTTTCTGCTTACAACCGTTGTCCCGATGACTGCACCGCCGCTGGCAAACAGCAGGGCGAGCCACAAAGCAAGGTTGCTTGTATCGCCAGTCTGCGGACTCTTATCGGATGTTCCCGGCTTGGTGCTGGCTGGCTTTTTCTCAAGAGCTGCAATCGCATCCTCGATTGCCTTGGCCATCTTATCCACTTCGGATTGCTCGGTAATGCTCTTACCTCGGACAACGGCATTGACAGCAGCTTCCACACCAGAGAAATCCTTGTAGTCGTCCTTGTTCAGGGCGTTTGCCTTGGCAACGGCATCGTCAACCTTAGTGTAGTCGGCAGGTAAATAAGTCATTGCGATCGTCTGCGTGTGCGTTGCCGTATCAGCCGTAATCGTTATATTGTCGCTATACGCTTTGCAGTTATCAGCTGTTACCTCAACAGGGTAAGTTCCTGCTTCCAAACTGACAGAACCGGTAACCTCCTGACCATTTACTTTAACAACAACATTGGTCAGACCGTCCGGCGTTACAACGAAAGAAACCGGATAAACAGCCTTTGTGATAAAATGAACATTCTTATAAAGTGCAAAATATTGGGTTCCGCTGGGAAGTAGGTCGATTTCTGTTCCTTCCGAGTCTACGGCTTTTGCATAGTTCAGATGATAGCCATCGGCAATCACAGGCACACATTCATCGAAAATTGCAGGGATATTGTTCACGTTCGTATTCTTTGCATCAATCTCTGCTTCTTCTACGGTAAAAGATCCGTTACCGCCCATGGGGTATTCACTGTAAGTGGTTACTTTGGCGCCGCCCTTGATCAGAATATCGCCTTTTGTCCATATTG
>JAEYEL010000190.1 GCA_023403475.1 Actinomycetes bacterium | reverse complement strand
GGGGGGTTGTTTCGGCCCCCCCCCCCCCCCGCTTCATGTGCGCTCGTCTGCGCATTTCGAACCCGGTTGCGCCGTCGGATTCGATGGCGCTATCGAACCGACGAAATTGCCATCTCATGGAACTTAGTGAAAAACTGCAGAAGTTGCGTCATCGTGAAGGGCTTACCCAAGAGGAGCTTGCGGGTGCGTTGTATGTTTCGCGTACCGCGATTTCGAAATGGGAGTCCGGCAGGGGATATCCAAGTGTTGATTCGCTCAGGGCCATTGCCGAGTATTTTTCGGTGACGCTCGACGAACTGCTTTCAACCGATGGTTTGCTTTCGGCTGCGGGGACTGAGGAGATTGCGGAAGCTGCAGGGGTTGCAGGGGCCGTAGGGGTTACAGGGGCTGCAGAAACCGAGGAAGCTGCAGGTGCTGTGGGAGCCGCGAAAGCTGCGGGGCCCGCAGAGAAAGACGCTGCTTCCAACGGCGAGCGCAGTCGTCATGTTGCTTTGGGCTTTGTCGATTGCGCCATGGTGTTGCTTGCGGTCGTTCCCATATTCGGCCAGCGACAAGGCGATTTCGTTCAAAGCGTGTCGTTGTTCTCGCTTTTCTCCGCATCGCCTTACATGGCGGCGATATACGCTGTTCTTGTTGTCGCTACGGTTCTGCTGGGCGCGCTTACCCTGTTCGCAGATGCGTTTCACTCGGGCTTGCTCAAGGTTTGCCGCATTGCTTCGTTGGTACTGGGTTGTGCATGCGTTTTGGTCTTCGTCGCAAACCGTCAGCCTTACGCCGCTGCAATGGCGTTCGCCTTTCTTGTGGCTATGGCGTTTCTGCTGTTCAAACGCTTGTGACACGCATCGTGTCGAAAATGTGACGCATCGTTTCTTTCCTTTTCGGTTTCGCTCCTTGTAATGTGAGCCGATGTCAGCCTTGATTGGACAAAGGAGCGATGGCAATGCGAATGAGACGAAGAGGCTCTAGGGAAACGCTGACTAGTTCCGCTGGTCCCGCACATACACGGGGCAAGACGGTCTTAACCCAGCGTCCCATCAAAGACCTTGCGGTAGCGGTGGTTTTTCTTGCGGCGTTCGTGTTTTGGACGATGGTCGTTTGTTGCGTGGATGTAGAACCTATAGGCCCTGACGGCTCGAAGGTGGGGCTTGCGACTCTCAACGGGGCGTTTCACGAGCTTACGGGCGTGAACTGGGCGCTGTACGAAATGACGGATGCGCTGAGCGTCGTGCCCGTTCTTGTTATGGTTGGGTTCGCCGTGTGGGGATTCTGCCAGATGGTGGTGCGACGGAGCTTCTTCGGAGTTGACCGAGACCCGCTTGCTCTCGGCGCGCTCTATGTCGCGCTGTTGGCAGCGTATCTGCTTTTCGAGAAGTGCGTGGTGAACTATCGCCCGGTGCTGGTAGAGGACGTGCTCGAAGCATCGTACCCTTCTTCGACGACGCTTCTGGTTCTGGGCGTGATGATGCCGGCGCTTATGCAAGTCAATCGCAGGGTTGAGCATCCATGCGCGCGGAGAGCGCTGGTCGTTGCCGTGACGGCGTTTGCGGTGTTCATGGTTCTTGCGCGGCTGATTTCAGGCGTGCACTGGCTTTCCGACATCGTTGGCGGCATTCTGCTGGTCGTAGGTCTTGCGGCGGCATATCGCTTTGCCGCCCTCTGATGCGGTGTTGCCGAGGCTTCGTGGAATGAGCTTGCGGAACTTCGCGAGATGTGGTGCAATGGCTCTGCTGTTGGACGGTCTAGATGATTGGGATTGTGATGCGCGCTGAATTCGAGACGGGTACCGAACGCTCCGCTTTTGCTGGCGGATGCGCGGACGCGTGCGTCGAGATGCCGTTGCTTGCGCGACCCAGTCGCAATCGCTATCGCAGTCAAACTCCCGAGCATCCCTATGTGCTTCCCACGTAGTATTCTTCCATGCTGAAAGGGGAGAACGACCTGGTGGCGGTGTTGCCGTCGGGTTCTTGCGAAGGGAAACAACATGAAGAGAAGCGTGAAGCGCCGCATCGGCTACGTTGCGGCTTATGAGGTTACCGCTGCGCTCGCCGTGGCAGCGCTGTTCGCGATTGAGGGGCAGGACATCGTGAAGGCTCTGCCCATGAGCTTGGCCGTGTCGGCGATATCGGCAGGCTGGAACTATGTTTGGAACACCATTTTCGAGGCGATGGAGCGCCGATTCAAATGGAAGGGTCGCTCTGTGGGGCATCGCATCCTGCAAGCGGGATGTTTTGAGGGCGGTCTCGCTCTTCTGGTGATACCCCTTATGGCCTGGTGGTTTTCGATTGGCCTTATTGACGCGCTGCTGATGGAGATATCGGTTCTGGTGTTTCTTCTCTTCTTCGCCTATGCGTTCAACTGGGCATTCGATAAAGTCTTCGGCTTGCCCGAAAGCGCCCGCTGAGGCGGTAGAGATTGTGGCGGTGCGCCCGCCGCGTTGGTTTACGTGGAGGAGGGTGACTGCCTTCCGTATCTGGGAAACGCATGCCGGAGATGCGGCAGTTTTTCGCGCTCGTGAGCGATCGGCGATTCCCCGTTGGAATACGGGCGTTTTGCTGGCGAGATTTTGCGCTTGTGAACGTCTTTCGGCTTTTGCGATGTGACGGTTGCGCCTTGGAAGGCGCAACCGTCTGACCTGGGTTGCCTTTTCAACGGTGTGATCAGGCACTTTGAAGGCTCTTGACTATTGGTTTTCTTTGGGTTCCGCCTGTTCCTCCTAACGGGAAGCATGGAATCGTTCATAAGCGAAATAGCTTGCCGTCGGAGGTCCCCTTTCCGGCGGAAAGGCGGTGTGACTGTGGCGAGGCGTCGGCGAGGAGGGCGAGACATCGGCGGGGCGAGGTGTCGGCGATGGGGGAGCGTGGCTTGCCGGCGGTGGAGGAGACGGTGCGCCAGCAAAGAGGGAGGTGACGAACCGGATTAGCGTGTGCTGGCGGTCTTCCTGCTTCCTTGGAAGACCGCCAGCATCGATTGGCTCTGCTATGCATTTAGCTGGCGGCGACCCATGAGCTGTCGCCTTTTGGATTTCCAGGCTGGTCGCCAACCAGCAAAATCAACTAAATGCTGCGACAGAGCCAACCGAAACATCGGAGCGATTCGCTACGCGAGCGGAGCTGTCCGCCCTGTTTCGCCCTGTTCCGCCCCGCTTCACTACATGAACAGCAGCAATCCCACGTGATAGGTGACGCATCCTAAGAGCAGCGATGCGCAGATGTAGAAGGCGGCGGTGATGGCTACCCATTTGGGCGAATGCGCTTCGGCAATGGTCATCGAGCACGATGCGGCGCAGGGCATGTTGAACGTGAACGCGAAGATGAACGCGAGCGCTTCAGGCGCGGAGATGTTGGCGGCCACCAGTTCGCCGATATTGGGCGCGATGAATGCTGAGCCCGTAACGGCGCCCACGATGGCGGCGTTGGGGGTCGATCCGCCCGCGAACAGCGCGGAAAGCACGCCTACGGCCGACTCCTTGATGGCGAGTGCGCAGAACCATGCTGTGAACGTTTGCCAGCCCATGCCGAAGATGCGGGTGACCGGCTCGATGGTGGTGCCGATGGCGTATAACGCGGAGTCCTCCACATTGCCGCTTGCGGTGTAGGTGAGCAGCCAGATGATGAGCGTGAACAGCGCCACCACTTTGATGGCGCGGCGGAACATGCTCCAACTCTTGAGCAACGCCCCACGCAGTACGTTCTTCATGTGCGGCTTATGGTAGGGCGGAAGCTCCATCACCAAGCCGGCGCGGCCTTCCTTGGGCGCCAAACGCGGGCCGAAGATGATACCGATAAGCGCCATGAGCAGCAGACATACGGCGAAGATGGCCACGATGACCAGTGGCGCGCCCACACCGAAGAACGTCACGGCCAAAACGGGCACGATACCCCAGGTGGTACCGCAGGGAATGGCCCAGCTCATCATCATGGTGAGCATGCGCTGGCCCCATGAGTCGATGACGCGCGCGCCCGACACACCGCCCATCGTGCAGCCGAAGCACATGAGGAACGGCATGAGGGATTTGCCTTGCAGGCCGAATCGCGACATGGTCTCGTCGAACACGTAGGAGATGCGCGCCATGTAGCCCGCTTCCTCATAAGCGAGAAACACTAGGTTGATGCCGAAAACATAGCCGGTCATCATGACGGCGAAGCAAAGGCTGTTGGCAACAACGCCCGAAAGCAGATTGGCCAGAATGGCCGGCGCGCCACCTGCGATGAGCGCTTCGGCGGCTACTTGCCCTAGGCTTGAGATGGCGCCGCCGATCATCATGATGGGTGTTGCGGGAATGAAGGCAGCGACGAATGCCACCAGAATCATCGCGATGGCAAGGGGCTTCGACCAGCGCGAGCCGGTGGATACGCGGTCGAACTTCGACAGTTTGCAGCTGCGTTCGGGCGCGGTTTGCGCGCCTTCGATGATCTGCTCGATCCAAGCGAACTTCGCGGTTCCCTGACCCTGGATGGTGCAGTCGCGTTTGCTCAGTTCCTGCTTGAGCGCCTCGGTGTCGATGGTCGCCCGTGTTGCCAGCGTGCGTTCGATGGCGGCAAGGAGCGCCTCGTAGCCTTTCGGGTCGGCGGCCACCAGCGGCACGACGGGAATGCCGAGCCGTTTTTCGATTTTGCCTGCATCGATGGTTTTGCCCTGTTGCTTCGCTACGTCCATGAGGTTGAGCGCGAGCACACAGGGCTGCGGCGTATCAAGGCAGGCGAAATCGGCCAGCATGTAAAGGCTTCGTTCGAGCTGCGAGGCATCGGCCATGACGAGGGTGACGTCGGCGGTGCCTTCCGCTATGAAATCGTGCGTCACGGTTTCCTCGGGCGAGTTCGCCGCCAGGCCGTATGAGCCAGGCAAGTCTACCACTTGGTACACTTTGCCGGCATGGGAGAACTCGCCCACTTTGCGCTCCACCGTCTTGCCGGGCCAGTTGCCCACATGCTGTCGCGAGCCGGTAAGGCCGTTGAACAGTGTCGATTTGCCCGAGTTGGGCTGGCCGAGCAGCGCTATCGTGGCATCGCCCGCTTTGCGAAAGGCGAGCGACCCGCACTCGCTGCAGCTGCCCGCGCTTCCCGCCGCATTACATTCCTCGCAGCTCATGCGACCACCTCCACATCTATGTTTTCGCAGTCGGCTCGGTCGAGCGCCACCACGCTATCGCGCTCAAATATGAGTAGCGGGCGCTTGCGTGCGTTCTGAACGATTTCGATGCGGCAACCTTCCGTAAAGCCGATCGATGTCACGCGCGATGCGAAGCGGTCATCTCCCGAAACGGAGCGGATGACTCCTTTCTGCCCTGTTTCCATCTGACTGAGTTTCACGTTCACCATCCTTCTAAAACAATGAAAATCCAACACTCGTTTGAAAAGACGCACTATAATAGTGGCAAAAGTTAACCTTGCGCAACTCCATTTGATGCGGGCAGCTCCAAATCTCGGCGAACTTGGGAAAGGCAATGTTGTGTGCCGCGAGCGGCTGGCTGGGGTTGGGGTGTGCGATGTATAGGATTTCGTAGGTGCGAGGAATGCCGCGGAGCGCGGTGGCTGCTGCTGACGCGATTGTTGGAATGGCGCATAACGTCGGCTTTGTGATTGTTGGGATGCGACTGAGCTGTGGCTGTGCGCGGCGGATTGCTGGTGGAAAGGTGGAAGTGGAATTTATGGGCGTGTTCGATTTGACGGGAAACCTGAAAACTTCGGAAGGCATGCGTCTTGAAACGGATGGTAGCGGAACGTTCTCGCTGGAACTTTCCGCGCCTTTGGGGAAGGGTCGCATGGTCGGTTACGCGGTGAGTCCGAACGTTATTGTGAGCGAGGTCGATTTCAGGTGCCTCCATTGCCCCAACATGACAGGTCCCGGCACGGTGGCGTCGGATGGTGCGCATTCGGGTAGGTGGTTCACGGTGAACAGGTGCATCGAGGGCCGTTGCGAAACGCTCGTTCCCAATTTGGGGGTTGCCGTTGTGTCCGAAGGTGATGTGTGCATGAGCGCATCGCAGGTTCTGCCTGATGCGTTTTCGTATCCGCTTTCGCGCTATCGCGGAGTCGAGCTGTTCGTCAACACCAATGTTGCGAACGAGCGGGAGTTCTGCCTGCTCGAGGAGGCAGGCGTGTCGCTTGACGAGCTTGCGTGCAAGGCTGATTTCGCTGCGGTGTTTTCCGGGGACGCAAGGTTGCAGTCTTTGATGGACCGTGCTGTTCGGGCTGCTCGCGCGGGCGAGATGGCTATGGCGAAGCTTGAGTTGCTGTCGATTTTCATGGAGCTTGGTCGCCGCGACTTCTCGCTGACGCGTCCGGTGGCGTTTCTCACGCGCACCCAGCTTGAAATGGCGCGCCGCGCGCACGACGAGGTTGAGTCGGCGTTAGCGGCGCCTCACGACGCCCGCGACATTGCGTCGCGCATGGGC
>JAEYEL010000183.1 GCA_023403475.1 Actinomycetes bacterium | reverse complement strand
TGTTCTACGTTACGAAGATGAACGATCTTACGAACGCGTCGGTGAAAGTGCTGCATGTGCCTTATAAATATGCGTTCGCGTTCACCTCGACCGTGCGCTTCATTCCCGTGTTCATGAACGACATGGCCGGAATCATGGAGGCGCAAACGGCACGCGGCGTGGAATTCGACGGCAGCGTGGCGAAGAAGATTCGCCTGATGATTCCCTTGTGCGTTCCTCTTCTGGTAAGCTCGGTGCGCAAGACCAACAGCGCCGCCATTGCAGCCGAGGTTCGCGGGTTCAACCTGCGCACGCGCGAAAGCGGATACAAAGAGTATCCGTTTGCCTTCCGCGACGTTGCCGCTCTGACCGTAACCGTCGCCGTCCTCGCCTGCGCTCTTGCCCTCAACTTGCTTGGGTAAGGCGCATGGCGCGACGCCAGGCGGTGGGGGTGGTGCCGTAGCGGGCGCAGAAGGCCTCGGTGAAGCTTCCTTGGCGCTCAAAGCCCACTTGGCGGGCGATGTTTTTAAGCGGCTCGTCGGTTTCCAGCAGCAACTCGCAGGCTCTCTCCATGCGGAGTTGTCGGGCGTATGCCTGCGGCGTGACATGTTCGACTTCCTTGAACAGGCCTATGAGCTTGCTTGACCCCATGTGCGCCACCCGGCAAAGCTCGTCGGTGCGCACCGGTTTCGCTAGGTTGTCCTGCACGTGCCGTCGTGCGCGGTCGAGGGCGGCCAGGTCTTCGGGCGAAGGGACGCGTGCATCTGGTCTAGGCCGCCGCAGCCAACGGTCGACGACAAGCGCGCATGCCTCGGTTGCTTTGGCACGGTAGTAGGCCGGCGCGGTGGTTGCAGTGGGACGCGCGAGGCGCATCTCGTCCAAAAGCGTCGCAAGGCCGGCCGGCGGGTTCGTTCCATCGAGCGATGCTATGGCCAAAGACGCCACTACGGGGTCGCAGTTAAGCGCAAGGCTCATGCGGGCCAAACCCTCGGGCGTGAGGACGACAAACGTCTCGGCCAAGCGTCGGTGAGCGTGTATGGGCTGGTAGTAGCGTCGATGCTGCCACACATGCCCTAGCACCGTCCTGTCGGCCGAAAGCCCGTGGGCTCCCAGATAAGGAAGCATGCCCGTGTCGTACGACCCGAAGAAGAAGCAGTCGTCTGCATCGCATACGAAGCCGCCGTCGTGATTGAACTTAAGGTTCATGGCTCCCACGGCCAGGGTGTCGTCCACGGCGAAGTACCAGTACCATCCGCTTCCTACATCAGAAGGCAGTTCCCAAGTGCGGCCTGCGCGCTCCGTTTCCCCTGCGCGCACGGGCACGCCGCCCAGCTGCACTACCTGCGGTTCGAGCAGCGCATACACGCTCGGCGACGCCGCACGGGCACGCCCGCCGCCCGTGCTTCGGCCCCTGGCGCGCTCACTATCAGCGCCTCCGCCGTCGGCGGGCGTGCCCGTGCTCGCATGTCCACTGCCCGCGCCCGCCGCGCCGCCTAAAGGCGTTTCGGCGCGCGGCTCTTCCGTTTCGGTTCGATTGCGCAATCTATGTCTCCTTACCGTCGGGGGCCGCCTTGTCGGTTATTTTAGTTAGCCATGGGTAACAATACTACCACATATCGAGGTGCTGGCGGGCAAAATTCTTCCTCAATAGTCGCATCGCTTGCAAGCGTCGCGGCTGCAAGCCATGCCGCATCGGGCAAGGCCGCAATACCCCGCCGCGTTGACCCGCGCGTGAGCGTGGCGGTGCTTGTGCTGCTGAACGTGACCGTGTTTTTGGCGCCGCTGCCTATTGAGCTTGCGGCGGCGGCGACAGGTGTGGCCGTCATGTGCTGGTGCGGGCGCTTTACGTCGGCGGCGCGTTGGTCGGCGGCGTATGCGCTCATGTTGGCGGGTGGTTATGCGCTCGTGATGGCGGGCGAAGCGTTTATGCCGTTCGCCGTGTCTTTGGCCATGCTGCGTCGAGTGATGGCCGTGTTCATGTTCGGGTCGAACATGGTAGCTACCACGCGCACGGGCGAGCTGGCGTGCGGGCTGCAGCGGCTGCACGTGCCGCGCAAGACGGTGTGCGCGCTGTGCGTGATGCTGCGCTTCTTTCCCACGGTGGCACGTGAGTTTTCCGCAGTGCTTGACGCCATGAAGGTGCGCGGCATGGCGCTCGCGCCCAAGCGCATAGTTGCGCAGCCGGTGCAGGTGATGGAGCAGTTGATAGTGCCGGTGGTGGCGCGCGTGGGATTGGTGGCCGACGAGTTGGCCAGCGCCGCCTGCGTGCGCGGCATCGACGCCCCGGGCGTGCGCACGTCATACTACCGTTTGTCGCTGGGCGCAGCCGACGTGGCGGTGCTGGCGGTGTACGGGGCGCTCGCAGTCTGCGCGGTGCTGGGGGCTATGGGGGTGGTCGCGTGAGAGCGGCGCTCGAGCTGGTGAACGTGTCGTTCGCGTACGCCGACGCGGAAGGGCGTTTGGGTGCTGACGTGCTGCGCGACGTGAGCCTTGCGGTGCCGCGCGGGCAGTGCGTGGTGCTTACAGGTCCTTCCGGATGCGGCAAGACCACCGTCATGCGCCTGCTGAACGGTTTGGTTCCGCAAGTGTACGCCGGCGACGTGCGCGGGCGGGTGCTGGTGGGCGACCGCGATGCCGCGCAGATGCCGCTGCACGAGATAGCCGCTGTGGTGGGTTCGGTGTTCCAAAACCCGCGTAGCCAGTTTTTCAACCTTGACACCACATCGGAAGTGGCTTTTGCCTGCGAGAACGTCGGTATGCCCGAAGCAGAGGTGCGCAGGCGCGTGCATCGCACGGCACAGGAGCTGGGCATGATGCATTTGATGAGCCGTGATATTCGGGCGCTTTCGGGCGGCCAGCGGCAGCTGGTGGCGTTGGCGTCGGTATATGCACCAGGTCCTGACGTGCTGCTTCTTGACGAGCCCACAGCGGCGCTCGACGTGTCGTCGATGCGGCTGCTGGCGCAGGTGGTAAAGCGGTGCCGGGCGCTCGGG
This sequence comes from Actinomycetes bacterium, assembly GCA_023403475.1. GTDB lineage: Bacteria > Actinomycetota > Coriobacteriia > Coriobacteriales > Eggerthellaceae > CAJFUR01. Next base: position 7,819 of record JAEYEL010000183.1, on the reverse strand, counting down.
CGCACGGTGGTGGTGTCGGAGCACCGTCTGTGGTGGCTGCGCGGCATTGCCGATAGGGTGGTGCATCTGGACGGCGGTCACGTTGCGCATGACTGGACGGCGGCGCAGTTCGAGACGCTGCCCGCGAAAGGGCGTCGCGCACTGGGTCTGCGGGCATGGCGGCTCGAGGAACTGGATGAAGGGGATGGCGAAGGGGACGGGGAGGGAGAGCGTTCTGTTGCGCCGCTAACAGATTCGCCTCGCGCGCCGCTTGCAGATCCGTCACGCACCGCGCTTGCGCTCGACGGCGTGCGGGCGGGCTATCGACGGGGCGGCGACGTGCTGCGAACTGCGAGCGCCTCTTTCGATGCGGGCGCGGTCACGGCGGTGGTGGGCGGCAACGGCTCCGGTAAAAGCACGCTCGCGCGCTGTGTGGCCGGCCTGCACCGCGAACGTGCAGGCCGGGTGCTCCTTGACGGGCATGCGACGCCATGCCGCCGCCGTGCGGGTCGGGTCTACTTGGTCATGCAGGAGCCGGGCTACCAGCTGTTCGGCGATACGGTGGAAGCCGAGCTGCGTGCGGCGCTGCGCAGCGCCTGCGGGCGCGCGGGCGGCAGGCGCGCCCCTGTCCCAGACGAGGACGAGCGCCTCGCCGATGCCTTGGCTCGCTTCGGGCTTGGGCATCTGGCCGCGCGCCATCCCCTGTCGCTTTCGGGCGGCGAGCGGCAGCGGCTTGCTATTGCAGCCGGCGTCTTGCAGGGCGCGCGGGTGATGCTACTAGACGAGCCCACGAGCGGCCTCGATCGACGCAACATGCTGCGCGTGGCCTGCGAGCTGCGCCGTGCCCGCGACGCGGGCGTGTGCGTGGCCGTGATAACGCACGACTATGAGTTTTTGCGCACTGTCTGCACCAACGTGGTGCGTCTGCGGGACGGCGTCCTGGAGCCGATCTCTGCACAGGCGGGCGCTGGCAGCGCGGCGCTCGTGCGCAGCGCCATGGACTTTGCCAGCTGACGCGCGCATCGGGCCGTGCAGGCGGAAGGAGGCGCGCTGCCTTTCCCGCCTTCTTCCTCCTGCACGGTCCGATGCGGTTCCTGCGGCCCGATGCGGTTCCCTTACGGTAACGTACCTTGACGAAAGGAGATTCATACATGGAAACGACGGCAAGAAAGACGGTTGCGCCCACGCAAGGCGGCAGGCTGGCGGGGCGCGACTACGTGATCGTGGCGGTGTTCGGCGTGCTTCTGTTCGCGGTGTTCATGGTGGCCTCGATGGTGCTTTCCATCAGCGCCAACACCGTATGGTTCATGCACAGCGTCGGGGCGATTCCCGCAGGCATCATCTGGATGTACGTGCTGGCGCGCGTGCCCAAGCGCGGCGCGGTGGCGCTCATGGGCGTGCTAGTGGCCGCGATGGGCCTGCTCATGGGCATGTTCTGGACGGGGCCTGTGGGCATTGTGGTGGGAGGACTTGCGGCAGAATTCGTGCTGGGCGCACCCGAGCGCCGCACGAACGTCCGTCGCGTCGCGGCCTATGCGCTGTTCGTGCTGTGCATTTGGGTGGGGCAGATATCGCTCATCTTCATTGCGGGCCAAAGCTATGTGGATCTGTGCGTGGCCGCAGGCATGACTGCCGAATACGGCCAGCAGCTGGTGGACTTCGTGTTTGGACCGTTGTGCCTAGTGGCAGGCTGCGCCACGGTGGTTGGCTCCGTGCTTGGCGGCATCTTGGGCCTGCGCGTGTTCAAGAAGCACTTCGCCCGTATGGGCGCGTAGACGCGTCTTGAGCGACGAGACGGCGAAAGGAGACAGAGAACATGTCGTACGAACAGACGGCGGCTGCGCTAGGCAGGTCCGCCAAGGGGTCTGTCGCCAAGGGCCCCGTCGCTAAAGGGTCCGTCGCTAAAGGACCCGTCGCCAGGGGGTCGGCGCCATCGGCCGCGGCTAACACCCCGGGCGCGACCGATGCCCCGAGCGCGACCGATGCTCCGGCCGCGGCCGGCTTCTCGAATACGGCCATGCCTGCCAAGGACGCTCGTCCGCCGAAAGCGGGCAGCGCCATCGGGCAGCTGCTCGACTTCGCGGGCAGGCGCAAAGCGTTCGCGCTTGCGGGGTGCGTGCTCTCGGCTGTGCATGCGGTGTGCGCCATGGTGCCGCTCGTGCTGGTGTGGTTCGTGGCGCGCGATCTTTTGGCTGTGGCTCCGAATTGGAGCGAGGCTGCGGGCGTTGCCGTTTATGGCTGGTGGGCTTTCGGCTTCGCCGTGCTGGCTTTGGCCGTGTACTTCGCGGCGCTCATGTGCACGCACATCGCGGCGTTTCGCACGGCGGCCAACATGCGCAGGCGCTGTATCGAGCATTTGGCGCGCGTGCCTTTGGGTTACTTCGACGACAACGCGTCGGGCGAGGTCAGGCGCGTGATTGACGGATGCGCCGCCCAGACCGAGGACGTGCTGGCTCACAAGCTGCCCGACTTCGTGGGCTCGCTTACAACCCCGGTGGCGTTCGTTGCCGTCATGTTCGCGTTCGATTGGGTTATGGGGCTGGTGTGCCTTATTCCGGTGGCAGTGTCGTTTTTCGCCCTGTGGTGGATGATAGGCCGGCAGACCAAGCGGGACGGCATGATGCTCATGATGCGATACCAAGACGCGCTCAACCGCATGAATAAGGCAGCGGTAGAGTATGTGCGCGGCATCCCCGTGGTGAAGATGTTCCAGCAAACGGTGCATTCGTTCCGTGCGTTTTCCGAGGCTATTATGGCCTATCGCGACATGGCGTACCGCTATTCGAAATCGTGCCAGGTGCCGCAGGTCACCCAGTTGGTGGCCATCAACGCGACGTTTTCCGTGCTGGTTCCTTCGGGTATCCTTTTGGCGTACTCGGCGGGCGACTTCGCGGCGTTTCTGGCCGACTTCACGTTCTACGTGGTGTTCTCGGCGCTTACGACTACGATGATGTCGAAGGTCATGTACGCGTCGGAAGCGGTGCAGATGTCGCAGGACTCGCTGCGGCGCATCAAAGAGGTGCTGGACGCACCTGTGCTGATCGAGCCTGCGCCCGAACGCGTCCGCACCCCGCGCGGCGCCAGCGTAAGCTTCGAAGACGTGAGCTTCTCCTATCCTGGCGCCGGCGGGCCGGCGCTTTCGCACGTGACGCTCGACGTGCCCGAGGGTGCCACCGTGGCGCTTGTGGGGCCTTCGGGCGGCGGCAAGACCACGGCAGCGAGTCTCGTGCCGCGCTTTTGGGACGCAGGTTCGGGCACGGTGCGCGTGGGCGGCGTCGATGTGCGCGACATACCCACGCAGGTGCTGATGGATCAGGTGGCGTTCGTGTTCCAGAATGATCGGCTGTTCAAGCGCAGCTTGGCCGACAACATAGCCGCCGCGCGACCAGGCGCCACGCGCCAACAGGTGGAAGCGGCGGCGCACGCGGCGCAGTGCGACGACATCATCGCGAAGTTCCCTCAAGGGCTCGACACGGTGGCAGGCGCGAAGGGCGTGTATTTGTCGGGCGGCGAGTGCCAGCGCATCGCGCTTGCGCGGGCCATCCTCAAAGACGCGCCCATCGTGGTGCTTGACGAGGCCACGGCTTTTGCCGACCCCGAAAACGAAGTGCTTATCCAGCGTGCGCTCGCACGGCTTGCGAAGGGCAAGACCGTGCTGATGATAGCGCATCGCCTGTCCACGGTGGTGGGCGCCGACGTCATCTGCGTGCTGGACGGCGGGCGGCTGGTGGAAACCGGTTCGCATGAAGACTTGCTTGCGCACGGCGGCGTGTATGCGCGCATGTGGCGCGACTACCAGATGTCGGTATCGTGGAAGATAGAGAGGGGCGCCAACCATGCTGAATGAATGGCTTCAACGGACGTTCGTCTTGTCTGAACAAGGGTGCCGCGACTTTGTAAGCGGCGCGCTCGCAGCGGCGCTCGCTAACGTGGTGCTGATGATTCCTATTGGAATCCTGTATATGGTGACAGCCGGGTTCGTAGACTATCTTACCGGTGCGTCCGCCGCGCTTCCCGATCTCGGGTTTTATGCGGTTGCCATTGTGGCGGTGCTGGCGGTTATGTTCGCCACGCAGTGGATCGAATACGACCGCACCTACAACGTGGTGTACGACGAGAGCGCGCGTAAGCGCATCGGTTTGGGCGAGAAGCTGCGCCAATTGCCACTGTCGTTTTTCGGACGGCGCGACTTGGCCGACCTCACGAGCGCCATCATGAAGGACTGCGCCGACCACGAGCGCCTGTTCTCGCACGTGATGCCGCAGCTGTTCGGCGCCGCTCTCTCCACGCTTGTGGTGGCCGTGAGCTTGTTCGTATTCGATTGGCGGCTGGCATGCGCGGCGCTCTGGCCGCTGCCGGTTGCCGCGCTTGGGCTTTTTGGCACGGTGCGCGCCCAGCAACGGGCGGGGCGTGCGCGCAACGCGGCGGGGCTTGCTTTGAACGACGGTATCCAAGAGTTTCTTGACTGCTCGCGCGAGATACGCGCGACGAACCAGGTGGCGTCGTTTGTGGATGAGCTCGGCGGGCGCGTGGCGGCGCTCGAGGGAGCCAAGATGCGCGCCGAGCTGGTGGCGGGCGTGGCGGTGAACTTGGCGCAGGCGTTTCTGCGCTTCGGCATGGCCACGACCATCCTCGTAGGCGCGCTGCTCATCGTGGCAGGTCAGCTCGACTTCATGGTGTACTTCTGCTTCCTGCTGGTGGTGACGCGCGTGTACGATCCTGTAAACCTCGTGTTCCAAACCATCGTCGAGCTCATCGATTTGCGCCTGAACATCCAGCGTCTGCGCGACGTGCAGGACGAGCCGGCGCAGACGGGTTCTGCCGCGTTTGCGCCGAAGGGTTACGACTTGGCGTTCGAGGGCGTGTCGTTCGGCTATGGAACGGGCGAGCAAGTGCTCGACAATGTGAGCTTCACGGCACGCGAAGGCGAGGTGACGGCGCTCGTGGGGCCTTCGGGCGGCGGCAAGTCCACCTGCGCGAAGCTGGCCGCGCGCTTCTGGGACGCCTGTGCGGGGCGGGTGCTTGCGGGCGGCGTGGACGTGTCGCGGGTGGATCCGGAGACGCTGCTTGCCGACTACGCCGAGGTGTTCCAAGACGTGGTTCTGTTCGACGACACGGTGATGGGCAACATCCGGCTGGGCCGCGCCGATGCCACCGACGAAGAAGTGCTGGCGGCGGCACGCGCGGCAAACTGCGACGAGTTCGTGCTGCGGATGCCGCAGGGCTACGATACACGCATCGGCGAAAACGGCAGCCGCCTTTCCGGCGGCGAGCGTCAGCGCATCTCCATTGCGCGAGCCATCCTGAAAGACGCGCCCATTGTGCTTCTGGACGAGGCCACGGCGGCGCTCGACGTGGAAAACGAGACGCAGGTGCAGCAGGCTCTCTCGCGCCTGCTTGAGGGTAAGACCGTGCTGGTCATTGCGCATCGGATGCGCACGGTTGCCAACGCCGACAAGATAGTCGTGCTGAAAGAAGGACGCGTGGCCGAGCAGGGCGCCCCTGCCGACCTCATGCAGCGCGAAGACGGCCTCTACCGCCGCATGGTGCGTCTGCAGTCGGAAGCCGCCGGCTGGGTTATAGCCTCGTAGGGCGCATAACCTTGTAAGGCACCGCCGCGCGGCATGGTATCATGGCATCCGGAAAACGGAGTCTTGGGAAAGGACGCGCGATGGGAAAGGGCGTGCGATGCTCACGATAGGATGCCATCTTTCGGTGGCGCGGGGGTATTTGGCCATGGCGGAAGACGCGGTGTCCATACATGCGAACACGTTTCAGTTCTTCACGCGCAACCCGCGCGGCGGGCGTGCGAAGGCGCTCGATGTGGCGGATATGGCGGCGTTTCGGGAATATGCGGCGGCCTGCGGCATAAAGCGCATTCTCGCGCACGCGCCCTACACGCTGAATCCCGCCTCCAACAAGCCCCAAACCTGCGAGTTCGCTCTCACGGTGCTGCGAGAAGACCTTGCCCGCATGGAGCAGATGTCCTGCCGTCTCTACAACATGCATCCCGGAAGCCACGTGGGGCAGGGCGTGGAGGCGGGCATTGGGAAGATTTCCGATGCGCTGAACGAGGTGCTAAGCTCCGGCCAGACCACCACGCTTCTGCTTGAGACCATGGCGGGGAAGGGGTCGGAGGTGGGCAGCCGCTTCGAGGAGCTGGCCGCCATCATCGAGCGCGTGGAGCTTTCCGATCACGTGGGAGTGTGCCTTGATACCTGCCACGTGTGGGACGCGGGCTACGACATCGCAGGAAACCTCGACGGCGTGCTTGAGGACTTCGACCGCGTGATAGGCATGAGCCGTCTGCGCGCTATCCACTTGAACGACAGCCTGAACCCCTGCGGCGCTCGCAAAGACCGCCACGCCCGCATAGGCGAGGGCTGCATAGGCTTCGATGCCCTTTCCGCAGTAACGACCCATCCCACCCTGCGCGACCTGCCGTTCTACTTGGAAACCCCGCAAGACTCCTTGACCGGCTACGCAGGCGAGATAGCCGCCCTGCGCGCAGCATATGCTGCGGGATCTCTCATCTAAGATGCCAAAGGGACACACCTAATGGCACCATTAGGCACCCTTCGGCACCTTCGCGACCTCTGCGATCCCTTCGCATTCGCTGTTGTGTGGTTTCTGGCGTTTCGCTTGCTCGTGGCTTGGTTTGATAATACTATTGTTCGAACTGTTTCGACGAATCGATAAAGAAGGCTCTCTTGGCGAGACTTGCGATTGGCGTTGTTCCCGACGCAGGTTGTTCGTAGGTCGTTTTCAGGTCATTTGCAGATCGTGCGTTGCGGGCGAGACCTGTTAGCGATCCGAAACTCGAAAAGAGCGAGCGAAAGCGGCGGAAGGGGTCGTTTGAGAAAAGGCACTTGCCAAATAGGGTGCGAGATGAAAAGGGCTTTCCGCGCGCGCCGCGCTCGCTTTTCGGTCGCGTTCGTCGCGGTCGTTCTTTCGGTTGCGCTTGCGGTTGGATCGGTTCCGACAAGCACTGCGGCATGGGCCGACCAAGTAAGCGATGCGCAGACGGCGCTCGGCGAGGCCGAAGCCCGCATGAAGGATATAGCCGAGGAATACGCTGCGCTCCAAGACGAGGCCGATGAGCTGCAGGCGCGCATCGACGCTACGGCGCAGCAAGCGCTTGAGGCACAGGCTGCGGTGATCAAAGGTCGCGAAGCGTTGGGGAAGTCGGCGGTGTACGAGTACCGAGGCGGCTCGACCTCGCTTGTGCTCGACCTGATATTGAACGCTTCGAGCTTCGACGACCTTTTGCGCAACCTTTCCTATTTGGAATCCATCATGCAGTACCAAGCGGATGCAGTGGCCGCCCAAAAGGAGCGAACCGACCGGTTCAACACGCTGCTTTCCCAGCTGCACGTGCAGAAATCAGACCACGATGCAAAGCTTGCCGAACTTGCCCGAAAGCAAGAGGAAGCCAAGCAGGTGGTGGATACGGCGCGCGCCCACTTGAGCGATGCTCAGGCGGAAGAGGCGGCTCGCTTGGCGGCGCTCGAGGAAGAGCGTGCGCGCTTGGCAGCGCGTGATCAGGCGGAGGCCGGCGCAACTGTAGACGAGAACGCCGACACGGTGAATCGCCAGGAACCTGTACCCGAAACCACGCCGGTTGCGCCCGATCCGAATCCGAACCCGCCGAGCGACGATGTAACCGGCTGGTCGTCGGGTGCGGCCTCCGCGTACGGCGGCGCGACCGATCCGTACGTGTCGAACCCGTGCTCCACGGCGACGGGCGATATTTGCGACGACAATTCCATGGGCGTCGCCATTCCCATGTCGTGGCCGAACTATCGATCGTACTTCGGTCGCACGGTGGAAATCTCCTACA